>JAOPZV010000115.1 GCA_025963935.1 Solirubrobacterales bacterium | reverse complement strand
GAGAGGATTGCGCCGACCATCAGGAGCTGCAGCTGGTGGCCGGCCTCGCATGGATTCGGCGAGCCGGCCTGCTCGGCATAGGCTTCCAGGGTGGCCCTGCTGAGCCCGAGACGGCCCGGTGGCACGTCGCGGTCTGACCTCGCGGAGTCGGTGCCCTCCATGAACGTGCCGATCGCCGAGCGGCAGTCGAAGTCACAGCTGTGAAACCACTCGTCGAGCACATCGAACACGGCAAGCGCACGACGCTGCCGCGTGTCGGCCAGCCGCTCGACTTCAGCCTGCATCGAACTGGTCAAGCGATTTCGCCCGCAGGGACGTCTCGTACGGGTACGTGCCGCGCGCCGCCGAAAGTCACAGTTTGAGCCTAGACTCAATCTGAAGCTGAGGGAATCGGCCGTTTGGAGGATTTCGTCAACAGCGGCCGAGCAACAGCTCAGCAATGCCGCGGGCTCGCCGCCCGGCCTCCCGGTCGCCGCGGCGGGCAGAGACGATCGCTCCCATCATCAGCAGCTGTAGCTGGTATGCGGCATCCCGCGGGTTCACCACGCGGGCCTGCTCGGCGTAGCGCTCGAGTGTCGTCCGCACGAAATCGAGATGTCGAATGGCTGCCTGATGGACCACGTCGTCCGGGTCGCGCACCTCGAGCAGCGTGTTGATGAACGAGCAGCCCTCGAAGTCAGAGCTCTGAAACCACTGCTCGAGAACGTCGAAGAAGGCGAGCGCGCGATCCTCCTGACGCTCGGCCACGCGCTCCGTCTCGGCCTGCAGCCATTCAACGGTCCAGCGCCTCTCGCGGAGCTCGAGAAACGCACAAACCAGATCCTCCTTGGATGCGAAATGGTGGTACAGGGTCGCCTTCGCAACGGGCGCCTCGGCGATGATCCGGTCGATCCCGACCGCGTGAACGCCGTTGCGTGAGAACAGGTCGTAGGCAGCCTCGAGGATGCGCGTTCGCGCGCCCTCGCGAGCACCCTCCCCGACGCGCCCGTCCCCCGCGCGCGCCGTCCTTGTCTCCACCGGCATGGGACCACGTTACCTAGACAGATTTGTATAGTCAACCAGACAGACCCGTATGTCTCGCATGCAAGAGCCCCCCCTCGCTCGACACTCGCACGACAACGCCGGTGACCCGCAGACCGAAGGCCTCGCAGAGGAGACCGACGGCGGCGAGCGCGCGACGGCGATCCTGCTCGCGGTCTCCCGCGCGCTGATCAGCTGGGACAGCTTCGACTCTGTCAGCGAGCGTCTGTTGCGCGACCTCGCCGGTGCCCTCGGCTTCACCGCCGGCGTCCTCTGGCTTCCAACCGGCGAGGCGCTCCTCGCGAGGGCCGTGTGGGGCGTTACCGACGAAATCCGCCTCGAACTGGAGCGCGCTCTGCAACCTCTGCGCTTGGCGCCCGGTGTCCGCCTACCCGGGTCCGCATGGGCGCGCGGCGAGCCGACACACGGGGCGGTCGCGGACGGCGCGGAGTCAGGGGCACGGCGGGAGCCACGCATGAATGTAGTCCGCCCGTTTCTCGCCTTCCCGGCGTGTGCGGGCGAGGAGGTCCTCGGCGTGGTCGAGCTCTATGCCTACTCGCACACGAAGCTCAGCCCGCGCGCGCAGGGAGTTCTCGGTACCGCCGGACAGCTGCTCGGGGCCGTCTTCGCGCGCCGCAGGGGCGAGCTCGGTCTATGCCCGCTCACCGCACGAGAGCTCGAGGTGCTCGGCCTCGCCGCAGACGGGCTCACCGGCCGTCGGATCGCCGACCGCCTCGAGATAAGCCCGGCGACCGTCAAGACACACTTCGAGCACATCTTTCGCAAGCTCGACGTCGGCGACCGCACCGCCGCGGTCGCCCAGGCGATTCGGGGCGGATTGATCGCCTAGGAGGGTCTAGCGAAACGACCAGCGAAACTCGCCACGCTTACTCCGCCAGCCCCACGGCTATGAGGGCTTGCTGTTGGTCGTTGTAGTAGGTCAGGTTCGCGATTTTGCCCGCTCGCAGAGTGCAAACGATGGCATCGCGCCGGGCAAGCTCGATGCCGCTTCCCTGGCCCGTTACGATCATCAGGAACAGGGCAATAGCGCAGACCTGGTCCACAGGCTTCACCTCCAAGCCCTCGATTCTCCAACTTCCCCAAGCGTCGCCCCAGACGCCGATCCACCTGCGAGCCCCGTCGTGTCCGACGTAGTGCTCGCTGTCAAGGCTGATGTCCAGATCGTCTATCTCAACGTCAGCATCCAACTCAGTGAGGACCGATTGCCAGTCGTCGTCCCGGCGGTTGAATGCGTCAACGAGCCTTTCCACGATCTCCACGTTTTCCTGCGACATCGCCCCAAAGTATCCCGCAGGAGGCGTCTTGGCGGCTAAGCCGCCAGCGGCACGGATCGCGCTCTGGTGAGCGCGCAGGGCAGCCTTGCGAGGATCGTCAGCTCAGCGTGTAGCCGAACGCGGTCGATCCGGCGTACGCGCAGGGGCGCGAGCGCCCATTCGTTCTTGAGCCTGCCGAACTCGCGCTCGACCGTGCCCGCCGCTTGTAGAGGCCCTTGAAGAGCAGCTTCTCGCGGAGGATCAGTTGGTGCAGGCCTTGATCCAGACCGACGCTGGCTGGCACTCGCCGGTCGGGCAGCGCCACTTGGCTGCCTGTAGCAGA
>JAOPZV010000058.1 GCA_025963935.1 Solirubrobacterales bacterium | reverse complement strand
CTTCGCCCTGCTCGATCTCCTCGGCTGGAACGCGCGATGTGAGCCTCGGGACACCGAGGTGAACCTGAGCGAGCACGGGCAGGTAATCAAAGAAGCGATACACGGGTACCTGCCGCTGCTTGAGGATCAGGAGCAGGACGCGCACGCCAACAACGAGTCCTCGCGTGAGACGACGATCGCTCTGCGATTGGCGGCGTGTCGCGGGTTCGCCGCCGTTCTCGAGCGGCTTGTCCGGGACTTGGCATGACGTCGGTGTCTCGCGTTACTCGAGCAGATGCAACTCATTCGGCGGCCCATACGCCACGCGCGTGCACACCTCGCCGATACCCGCCTGAGCGCTCAGCCGGCTGCGCGCCGGAGAGGCACGACGGGCGCGAGGTGCCGCGCGGGGCTCTCGTGCAACTCCCCGTCGCCCAGCGACAGCGCCCGGTCGGCGCCCGACAGACCCGTCGCCTCGCCCGTGCTCGCGAGCACCGCGATGCCGTCGTCGGCGAGCGAACGCAGCAGCGTCAGTATCTCGTCGCGCGCCAGCAGGTCCACGCCCTTCGCGGGTTCGTCGACGACCAGGAGCTGCGGCCGCAGCGCCAGCGTGCGTGCGAGCGCCACGCGGACTGCCTCTGCACCATCGAGCTGCGCAGGGGGGAGGCTCGCGCACGACGTCGCACCGGTGCGCTCAAGCGCTGCGGAGGCACGCGAGCGTGCCTCCGGGGAGACCACCCCGCGCGCAAGCAGGGCTAGCGTCACATGCTCACGCGCGGTGCGAGCTTCGCCGGCTCGAAACGTCTGCTGGCAGTAGCCGATCCCGCCGCCCAGCGCCTCGTCGCGGTGCCGCGCCAGGTCGCGTCCGAGGAAACGGACGACTCCGGTGTCGGGCGCCTCGATCCCGGCGGCCACGTGCAGCAGCGTGGAGCGGCCGGACCTGCGCAGACCCCAGACCGCCGCAAGCTCCCCGGCGTCAAGCTGCAGCGAGACGTCTGAAAGCACGACTCGCTCGCGCCGGCCGTCACCGTAGCGCTTGCTGACATTCTCCAGCGAGAGCAGGCTCATGCTCGTGCCCTGCGGCTGTTCGTGAGCGCCACGAGCTCACGTCTGGCGTACTGCACCCATGCCAGCCGGGCGCCCACCGCGAGGCGGCTGTCCTCCGCCAGCAGGCGTCCGACGAGATTGGTGTCCTTCTCCGCAGACGTGCCCCCAGGTGGGCCGATCGGGGTCTTCGCGGCCTCCTCGAGGCATGCCTCCTCGAAGCGCGCGACCATCTCGAGCGCCGCGTCTGGGTCGTGGGTGAGCGACCCGAGCTGCAGCACGAACAGCCGCTGGCGTCGGCGGTTGTCGCGGAACTGCCCGACGAGCCAGTCGCGGTACTCGCTGACGCCCCGGGTGGTGGCCCGATAGCGCGGCCTGGGCTGGCGCCCCCGGCGCGTGCCGGCGACCTCCTCGACGAGGTCGCGGTACTGCAGCGTTCCAAGGGCGGTGTAGACGTGCGAGGTGCTGCTCAACGACAGGGCGCCCTCGTATACCCGGTCGAAGCGCTGCGCCAGCTCGTACGCGTAGCTGGGGCGTTCGATCACCAGTCCCAATAACGCCCAGTTGACAGGCGACTGCATCGGCGCCGGCTGGACCTCCCTCGCCCTCGCTCCTCCCATGGACTCGCAGCATACCCCACGCTTCCATCTATTGGTATGACTGCTCGCAGCCAGACTGGCGCCTAGCGGTCAACCATCCAGATCACACTCAAGAGGTACAAGTTTGCGGTTGTTGGCTTACCAGGCTCGAGCGGGACGGCGATGATCGCGGTCGATGTGGGGGAGCGGTGTAATCGCGGCTGGAAATCCAGCGTCGTCGTTCAGTAGCGATGACGGCTTCTGGATCGCTTCGCCGTGCTCGCGAGTACCTCCGCTTCTCCCGTCGTCCGGACGCAAGAGGAGCACCGCGGCCTGGGCCCCCCTCGGCCGCGGGGCTCGCTCTTGCCGGCGGACTTCAGGATGAGCATCCTGCTCGTCATCCTCGCGACGTGGGCGCTGGCGAACATGCTCGTGTGCTGTCTCGCCTGGCTGAGCGCCTGCGGTCTCACCCGCAGGCAGGCGATTCGCGCGGCCGGCCGCCAATCAACGCACCCGTCGGCTCCGCAGTCCGGGGATGAAACCGCGCACGGCTTGCCTTTGCCGGCCGACGTCTACCGGACATCCTCGGCTCGGTGAGGGGCCGGGTACTGCTCACCCGCTCGTCGTCTCGGGGTTTGTTCGAGCGTGCCGCCGCTCCTTACGGCGCGCTCGAAGAGAACCCGGCGCATGCCCTCCGCGCCGTCGGCTGGACGCCGCGGCTCACGAGTACGAGTCGCGGCGTCACAGCTGGCCGCAGGTCTCACTGGCCCGTCTCGCGGGCGCGCGACCCGGCCGCGGCCACGTGACCAAACTGCTCCATGACCTCTTGCGTCCACTGGAGGGGCTCACCGCGACCATGCCCGCTCCGCTTCGCGCCCGCGGCTCTACCCCATCGCCTTCATCATGTGGACTGAGGCCGGTGAGCCCGGAACGACGAACCCCGGGATCTCGTGCGGCACGGCGAGAATCGCAGTTGCGAGCACGACCAACACGCCCGAGGTCGCCAACCTTGCGCCGCGTCGCCAGGGTCCGACCTTCTCGAGCGCCACGAGTACGGCGATCAACCCCATCCACGCGAGGCTCATCACACCGAGCGCGAACAGCGCGGCCATCAGCGCCCACGAACATCCGAGACACCATCCGCCGTTGCGCAGACCCATCACAAGCGCTCCTGGCCTTGTGTTCTGCCGGGAGGTATCGAAGAATCGCAGGGGGCTGCGACATCTCGAAAGGAACGCGCGCTTGAGCGGCGTGAGCTGGTAGAGCGCCGCGAGGACCAGAACGCCCGCCGCAAGCCAACGGCCGCCGCCGTGCCAGTCCAGCGAGCCGGCGAACAGGCTCTTTCCAAGCTCGAACAGGCCGTAGGCCCCGATGCCCGCCACACTCCAGACGAGCAGATAGCCGGCGGCGAACAGCAGAACCCGGCTGAGGTCGCGTCGGACCGACGCCGCGAAGACGGCTGCCGTCGGCGCGAGCGACGGCAACATCATCGCCGCCATCATCGTCACCCACACGCCCGTGAACCAGCCCATTGAACCGAGGGCGGTCCCGGGTCCTGCGTCCATCCCCGCCATCCGGTCTGCCGTGGACCACCACGCAAACCCCGCCGCGGCGAGTAGCGCCGCGACGATCCGGAGCTCGGTGCGCATTGCCGCCAACGGCCAGTAGCGCGCACCGTCGCCCGCACCGTCGCTCGCACTCATCGCACTCCCGAATGCGCCCGGCGAGCTGCTCATGGCTCTCCCGCCCGGTGACATGGCCACGGCTCAACCTCCTTCGTATTCGTCGTGGCGGCGCCACCACATGCCGGACTCATTGCGCCCGAGCGGGGCCCGGTCGAGCCACGTGTACATGCCCCAGAGGCCGTCGACGCCTCGTCCGTAAGCCGAGTAGGTGTGGAACACGACGCCATCCTCGAGCGCGAATGCGCTCATCCCCGGCCCCTCTTTTCTGAAGGTCCTTGCATCCGTGCCGGCGCCCGACGCGATCTCGATCAGCCCGGGGCTCTCCTCGCTCGGCCGGAAGTCAGTGGTCCGAAAGTTGTAATCGACGGCGCCCGATTGCCATTCCTCATCGGTGTGCGATACATGGAAGTCGTAGTTGAAGTCGCCCTCGAACGAAGAGGCCCACGGAAAGTTCCAGCCCATCCGCCGCTTGTAGTCCTGCAGCTTTGCCAGCGGGGCCCGCGACACAGCTGTGAACGCGACGTCGTGATTGGCCAGGTGCGCTACCGAACCGGAGAAACCGTCCGCGATCGCGGAGCAAGACGGACATCCGGCCGTGAAGGCGGGCCCGAACATGAAGTGGTAGACGAGCAGCTGCGAGCACCCGTCGAAGAGCTCGGCGAGCGACGCGACTCCCTCGTCCGTCTCAAAGGAGTACTCCTTGTCGATCGGAACCCATGGCAGGTCCTGTCGGAGCCGAGCCAGCTCATCGCCGCGCCTGGTCAGCTCCTTCTCGGCGTCGAGCAGCTCAAGCCGGGCCGAAAGCCACTCCTCACGAGTTCCGCTCCTGTGATCGGTCATTGCATTCTCCTTGTCGGTGTTAGAGATCGATTTCGGCTTCGGCCTGTGCGGACTCGGCGAGCCGCTTGATCCGTGCCAGGCGCCCGTCCCACTGCGCGGCCACGCGAGCCATCGCCTCGGCCGCATCGTCCAGCCGCTCGGGCCGGATCGCGTAGCGCACCTCGCGGCCGCGCCGGCGGCCTGCCACCAGGCCGACACGGTTCAGCACGGCCAAGTGCTTGGCGACAGCCTGTCGGGTGACCGGCAGCCCCTCCGCGAGCGTCGTGGTGGTCGCCTCGCCGCGCTCGAGCAGCGCGTCGAGCACACGCCGGCGCGTGGGGTCGGCCACCGCCGCCCACAGGGCATCGTCCTCGGCGACCGCGGTCACCATCAACGCGTCGCCCCGCGGGGCTTCGAGGCCACGTAATCGAGCATTTCGCCCAGATGCCTCTCCCAGCCCTGTTCGTGGTCTTCGAGGTACCGGGCCTTGCTCTGCTCGTCACGCGTCACGGCGTCGATGCCGCTCTCGACAACCCTCAACCGTGTCCCATCGGCCTCCTCGATAAGACTGAACTCCACGAGTGCCGAGTTGTTCTCATCCGCTCCCGCGCCGTGCGGATGGTTCCAGCGGAAGGAGAAACGACGGAACGGCTCAGCCTCCACGACCCGAATCAGCACGATTGAGTCGAATTCCTTGGCTCCACCGCGGCCCCCGGGCCTCCACGTGAGCGTGCCCTCCGCACCGGCGCGTCCCTCAACCTCCGCCGCGTCGCTAAACCAGCGGCTGATCTGCTCGGGTTCGGTTATCACGCCCCAGACGACCTCTGGACTCGCCTCGATCAGGATCTCTCGTTCGATGCTGTCAGCCGCCACACTGGCTCCTTCCCTTGATATGCAACCGATGGTTGCGCGACGTGTGTCGTCAGAATAGCAAGAGGGGATGCGTGTTCCGCTCGGGGCTGGTTGGAGCCTGCGACCGGTGGAAGAATGGCCGGCGATCAGCCGCATCCATTTCGGCCCTCGTGCCGCCTGACCGAGCCGCAGCGTCGATCGTGCTCGCTGCCGAACAGTTGGCCGCTGCAGGAGGGGGCGCCAAGCGCTTGCCCGTGGTGGCAACCGTCAACGGTTACACGTGACGCACAACCGTTACCCGGATGCGCGGTGGCTAGGCGAGTGCGGGGTCCTGCTCGGTGATCGCGTCAACGCGATCGGGATAGAAGGCGACGTGATCCTTGATCTCGGCGACCGCCGGATACGGCTCGCGATACACCCAGACGGCGTTCAGCGAGCGCTCGCCGCCCGCTGGCACGCTGAAATAGCTCGCGTCGCCCTTGAAGGGGCAGTAGCTGTAGTGGTCGCTGGGCGCCAACAGCGATTGCTCGACGTCGGCCAAAGGGATGTACTGCACGGGCGGATAGTCCGCCTCGCGCAGCGTAAGCGCGCGCTGGGAGCTCGCGACGATCTGGCCCGCGACCGTCACAACGACGCGTGCAGGGTTCGCCTCGATCGTGATCGGGTGGTCTGGGCCCGGCTGCTTGACTGGCTTGTCTGCCATCGCGTCCTTTCTCATTGTCGGGGCCGGTGCGCGTCGGGGGCGGTGCGCGGCGACATCGCCCCGGCTCCGAGTGAGCACAGCGCTGACTCTCCAGCTAAGCAGTTATTCGTCCGCTGTCCGCTGCGACCGGGCCCCGCGTGGACGTTCGCGCCTGACCGAGGGGCGTCAGGTGCGCTTCGGCGCCTGCGCCGACCCGCCGCGGGTCGAGCCGGTGATTCCGGGGCCGAGCGGTAGCTCGAGTTCCCCCGGCCCCACCGACTGACCACACCGTTTGCAGCAGAGGTCGGCACCGATGTCTCCGCCGCAGCCGGCGTGGAGGGTGAGCCGGGGCGGCCCGCCGGAAGTGGGGTAGTGACGGTCGCCCCACTTCATGAGCATGATCAACGCGGGCCCGAGCTCGCGGCCCTTCTCGGTGAGCACGTACTTCGGGCGGCCGGGCCGCTGCTCGTCGGGTAACCGCTCGAGGACACCCTCGTCACACATCAGCTTGAGGCGGCTGGTCAGGACATTGGACGCTATCCCGAGTGTCTCTTGGAACTCCTCGAAGCGCTCCGCGCCGAGGATTGCGTCACGCAGGATCAACAGCGTCCAGCGCTCTCCGATGACCTCGAGCGATCGGGCGATCGAGCAGATCTGGTCCGGATAGTCGCGTTGAAGCATGGGACCAATACTAGCTGACTTGCTTGACAAAAGCTAGCCCGCTCGGTAGGTTGGCTGGCATGACGCAAGCTAGCCCACCGTTGGCTCCGCCGCTGTGCGCTCCGGAGGAGGAGTCATGAAGTCCAAGCCGTTGATCCTGGTCTCATTGCTGTTGGCAGCGTTCGTGATCAATCTCGACACGACGATCGTCAACGTCGCGCTGCCGTCGCTCGTGCGCCAGCTGCATGCATCGAACTCTCAGCTGCAATGGGTCGTAGACGCTTTCAACTTGCTGTTCGCCGCGTCCGTGCTGGCCGCCGGCAGCCTGTCTGACCGGTTCGGGCGCAAGGGGATGATGCTCGCCGGCCTGGCGGTGTTCGGCCTGGCGAGCTTTGCCGGCGGGCTGATGGACAGCCCCGGCCAGCTGATCGCCGCCCGTGCGGTGATGGGTGTTGGAGCGGCGATGGTGTTCCCGTCGACGCTGTCGCTGATCGCGAACGTGTTTACCGAGCGGGGCGAGCGCGCGCGGGCGATCGGCTTGTGGGGCGCGATTACCGGCGCTGCGATTGCGCTCGGCCCGATCGTCGGCGGCTGGCTGCTCGAGGTATCAGACTGGCGCAGCATCTTCTTCGCGATGGCGCCTATCGCGGCCGTCGCTGGCATCCTCGCCGCTCTCTACGTACCGGCTTCGCGGGACCCGCACGCTCCCCGCACCGACCGCGCGGGGTTCGCGCTGTCGACTGGGATGGTCGCCCTGCTCGTCTACACGATCATCGAGGCGCCGGACCATGGCTGGGGAAGCACGCAGACGATCGCCGGCTTCGCGGTGACGGCGGCGCTCGCGGCGGCGTTTGTGGCGTGGGAGCGGCGCACCGAGCATCCGATGCTCGACCTGAGCCTGTTCCGGAACCCGCGGTTCACCGCCGCGAGCGCGTCGGTCGCTATCTCGTTCTTCGCGCTGTCGGGGTTCATCTTCCTCGTCACGCAGCTGTTCCAGTTCGTAAAGGGCTACGGACCGTTGTCAACCGGCGTGCGCCTGCTGCCGGTCGCCTCGTTCGTCGCGATCTCCTCGATCGTCGGCGCCAAGCTTGCCGTGCGGCTCGGCACGAAGCTGGTCGTCGCGTCCGGGCTGTTCTCGATGACCGCGTTCTACCTATGGGTCTCGACCTCATCGGCCACGACCGGCTACGGGACGATCGCTGCCCAGATGGTCGTTCTCGGGACAGGGATGGGGCTCACCAGCGCGCCTGCGACCGAGGCGATCATGGGCGTCGTGCCGAAGGCGAAGGCCGGCGTCGGGTCCGCGGTGAACGACGCCACCCGGCTGCTCGGCGGCACGCTCGGTGTCGCCGTGATCGGCAGCGTGTACGCCTCGCTGTACGCCAGCCGGCTCACGAGCGCGCTCCCCGCCCGGTTTCCCGCCTCCGTCGATCGCACCGCGCACGCATCCGTCGGTGTTGCGCTCAC
>JAOPZV010000266.1 GCA_025963935.1 Solirubrobacterales bacterium | reverse complement strand
GTCCTCGACGGCGCCGAAGCTCGTGGACGCCTGGTTGTGGTAGCCGGCGAAGATGTTCGGCCCTTTCACCAGGATCTCACCGTCCTGTGCGATCTTCAGCTCCACTCCCGGCAGCGCACGCCCGACCGTCCCGAAGCGGTGGTGCTCGAGCGTGGAGACCGTCGCGGCGGTGGCCGTCTCGGTCATGCCGTAGCCCTCGAACACCGGAACCCCGCAGGCGTAGAAGAACTCCAGGATCTCGTGGGCGATGGGCGCGGCGCCGCTGGTCGCGTGCCGCACTCGGCCACCGAAGATGGCGCGAACGTTCTTGAACAGCTGCTCGTCGGCCTCGTCGAAGTGCTTCTGCATGTCCTCGGGGATCGGCTCGCCGCGGTTCATCATGTCGCGGACGGTTACGCCCAGCTTGATCGCCTCCTGCGCACGCTGCTGCTCCTCGGGCGGCTGCGCCTCGATCGCGCCGTGCGCGAGCGTGTAGATCTTCTCGAACACGCGCGGGACCGACGGCAGGTAGGTCGGTTTGACCTCCCCGAGCTCGGGCACGATCTGCTTCGTGTCGCCGCCGAAGTAGGCGAGCGTGCTGCCCAGCGCGAACGCCGCGAGCTGGATGAGAAGCGCATAGGAGTGGGCCAGCGGCAGGTAGAGGTAGGTGACCTCCTCCTCGGTCATCTCGCGGACCTCGGCGACCATGTCGATGATCGCGCAGTAGTTGCCGTGCGTGAGCACGCATCCCTTCGGCGGACCGGTGGTGCCGGAGGTGTAGATGAACGTGAAGGGATCCTCCGGGCGCACGGCGGCGCGACGCGCCTCGAGCTCCTCTCGGCCGCGGCCGCGGCCGCGCTCACGGACCTCCTCGAGCGTGATCGCCTGAGCGGGCGCGTCCGGCGAGCCGCCGTTGCTCGCGGCCTCTCCAGACGGCGGGTCCATCACGATCATCGTGCGCAGGTTCGGCAGGCGGTCGCGGATCGCGAGGATCTTCGCGAGCTGCTCCTCGTCCTCGCACACGACGGCGCAGGCGTCGGAGTCGGAGAGGACCCAGTGACACTCCTCGGCGGAGTTCGTCTGGTAGATCGGCACGACGACCGTGCCGGCGGAGGTGGCTGCCAGATCGACGTAGCTCCACTCCGGGCGGGTGTTTGCGAGGATCGAGACGCGCTCGCCGGGCTGGATCCCGAGATCGATCAGCCCGAGGCCGATCTCTTCGACGATCTCGGCGAGTTGTGCGTAGGTCACGTCCTGCCAGGCGCCGTCGCGCTTGAAGCGCACCGCGGTCTGCTCGGCATGCTCCCGCGCCGAGCGGGCGATCAGGTCGCCGATTGTCTGCAACCGCGTGGTCGACGCCGTGGCCGTAGCCTCCATCGGAACTCCCCTCTTGATAACAGGAACGACCCATGATGTTAGACCCTGTGAAGCGGTTTGGGACCGTCGTGAGAGCGGGCTCCTCACACGGGGTTAGGCACGTCGAGGAACACATGGCGCAGGGCGAAGCGCTCGGCCAGGTGCTCGCCCAGCCTCCGCACCCCGAACGTCTCAGTTGCGTAGTGCCCGGCGGCGATCAGATGCAGCCGCTGCTCCTTCGCCTGAGCCATCGCGCGCTCGGAGATCTCGCCGGTGAGCAGCGCATCGGCTCCGGCCGCGGCGGCCTCGTCGATGTAGTCGCCACCGGCGCCCGAGACGATCGCCACGCGCTGCACGCGGTCGGGTCCCGAATCGAACACGAGCGGCTCCCTTGCGGTGATCGTGCGCACGCGGTCGAACAGCTCGCCTGAAGCCAGGCCGCCTTCGGCCAGGCCGGCGAGCACGCCGATCGTCTCGCCGCGGTGGCGCGCGAACGGCTCGACGGTCTCGGCGCCGATCGCCCGTGCAAGCAGCGCATTGTTTCCAACTTCGGGGTGCGCGTCGAGCGGCAGGTGGTAGGCGGCGAGCGCGATGTCGGCGTCGAAGAGGATCTCGAGGCGGCGCTTCAGCACAGCGTCGATCACCCTGATGCCGTCTCCCCAGAACAGCCCGTGGTGCACGAGCAGCAGGCCGGCGTGCTCGCGGGCCGCCAATTCGAACAGCTCGGCGTGGGCGGAGACCCCGGTGGCGATCGTGTCGAGCTCCTGCGGCCCCGGCACCTGCAGGCCGTTCTGGCAGTAGTCCTCGAAGCGCGACGGCTCGAGCAGCCGCTCGGCCTCGGCCAGGACATCCGACACCTTGGCGGGCATCCGGCGACCATAGCGGCGTTGCCCGTGTGGGATACTGCCGGAGCGTCGGGGCGTGGCGCAGCCTGGTAGCGCGCACCGTTCGGGTCGGTGAGGTCCCCGGTTCGAATCCGGGCGCCCCGATTGCACGACAGCCTCAGACTCTTGGATTGCGAGCGCGTCGCATCACTGCGAACCAGCTCGACGTTCTCCTGCGACATCGCCTACTCGTTGAGGCCGAGGTCGGCCAACGCGCGGTCGCGGTCCCAGTAAGTGGCGATTCGCGTCACCTTGCCCGCGCGGACATGGAACAGGGTTGCTCCGTGGGTCGTCACCGGGAGCCCACTCGTCTTGCCACGCCCACTCGCCCGGTCGAGCACGAGGACGCGCTCATTGTCTATCTCGCGGTACGCCTCGGCCAAGTTGCGCCAGTCCTCCCATGCCCCCTCGAAGTCACGCCAGTTCTGTTCCACCGCGGCTACCCCGGTCAAGCCTCCAGGCGACGGACCGTCGACGACCGTGAACTCGATCTCGGGGTCCGCCCACTCGGCCGAGCTGAAGTCGCCGCGCTCCCACGCCGCGTACATCGAGCGCACAAGGTCCAGGTTCTCCGACATCGCCCGCGCAGTATCCTCGAGGGAGCCTTGCAGCGGGGCGAGCTGGACTTCACGATCACGCTCGCCGCGGAACTGGCCGAGGACCGCAAGCACTTGCCGCTCGAAACGGCTCTGCGGTTCCTGCCGCTGGTGGCGGGCGAGAGACCGGGCGAGTACGACCGTTGGGCGCTCAGATAGCTGGGCCGCTGGATCAGCGAGGCGCCGGGGAGCCGGCGTGCTCGGCCGACTTTTGCCGCGGCATGCAAACGCCGGCCGCTCTACGCCTAAAGCCCGGTGGGAGCCGTGCGCTTAGAAGCGGCCGGCGGGGTGGCCAGCACCCGATTTCTAAGTACCCGCTTAGGCCGGATGATCTAACCCGTCCCACCGCCGCCCGGCTATCCTGGTATATACTGGTGTCATGAAGATCGTGAAGGTCCGTCGCGTGGGCAACAGCAACGTCATCTCGATCCCGCGAGAGTTCGAGGCCCATGGCTATGCGCCCGGG
>JAOPZV010000244.1 GCA_025963935.1 Solirubrobacterales bacterium | reverse complement strand
CAGTGACCGAGCAGGCGTCCTCGGCGGCAGAGTCCACCGAGCCGGCCGAGGCCACGGACGCGCCGGGCGCCGAGAACGCTGCGGCCGAGACGCCCAGCGATGCCCCGCAGGCCGAGGGCCAGCCTGCCGAGACGCCCGCTGAGGCCCCGCAGGCCGAGGGCGAGCCGCCCGAGACGCCCGCAGCGGGCGATGTCGAGGGCAGCGCTGCCGATACGTCCGCCGCCTCCGAGGCGAAGGGCGACGGGTCAGACGCGCCGGCCGCGCCGGCTGCCGGCGGGACAGCCAAGCGCCGCTCGACGGCCACCGAGTCAGCGGCCTAGGCACTCCGGGTCAGCCCCGCGCACGGCGCCGTGTCATAATCGTCTGCCTCCGCCCATGCCCAAGATGAAGACCCATTCCGGCGCGAAGAAGCGCTTCAAAGTCACCGCCAAAGGGAAGGTGCGCGGCCGGCACCCCTTCACGAGCCACATCCTCGAGAAGAAGTCGCCGAAACGCAAGCGTGCGCTGGGCCGCCCGGCGATCCTCTCCGACCACGACGCCCCGCGCGTCAAGCGGCTGCTCGGGGTTGGCAAGTGACCAGGGTCAAGCGCTCCGTCCACGCGCGCAAGAAGCGCCGCGCGACCCTCGAGCTGACGAAGGGCTTCCGCGGCGAGGCACACTCGAACTACAAGCGCGCCAAGGAGGCGCTGCTGAAGGCGGACGCCTACGCCTACCGCGACCGGCGCAACCGCAAGCGCGACTTCAGAAGGCTGTGGATCACCCGAATCAACGCTGCCGCGCGGATCAACGGGATGAGCTACTCCCAGTTCATGCACGGCCTGTCGCTGGCCGGCGTCGAGCTCGACCGCAAGGTGCTCGCCGACATCGCCGTCCGCGACGCCGACACGTTCCGACGTTTCGCCGAGGTCGCCCGAGAGGCGTCGGCTGCCTGACCCCGCTTCGCCGGTGGTCACCCGGCAATCGACATAGCCGCCTCCCGGGCGCCGCTCCTGAAAGGGACGGCGCCCTTTTTTCATCCCGCAGCAAGCACACCAGAGAGACACACCGATGAGTCAGATCGCATCCCCCCGCAACCCCCGCCTGAAGGCCGTGCGCCGTCTGCACGGCAAGCGTGAGCGCGCGCGCCTGGGGCGCGTCCTCGCCGAGGGGTAGGACCTGATCGCGGCCGCCGTGCGCGCCGGGCGCCCGGCCGTCGAGGGCTACCGCCGCGCCGGCAGCGGCCTGGGCGGCGCGCGCTTCCACGACGTCGACCCCGCGGCGCTGGCCGGCGCCTCGACGCTCGGCTCGGGCACGCGCGTGATGGGCGTATACGAGCAGCGCTGGGGAGCTCCCACCGGCCCGCTGTGCGTCTACCTGCACGGCGTGGCGGACCCCGGGAACGTCGGCACGGTGCTGCGCTCCGCGCAGGCATTCGGCGCATCGAGCGTGGCGCTCGGGCCCGGCTGCGCCGACCCGCACTCGCCGAAGGCCGTGCGGGCGAGCATGGGCGCGATCTTCTCGGTGGCGCTCGCCCGGGTGAGCGACGTCGCCGAACTGCCGGGCGAGCGCATCGCGCTCATCGCTGGCGGCGGCGAGCCGTTGCGCGGCCCCGGGGAGGGCGCGCTGGAGAGGGCTCCAGGCGAGCCTCCGGTGGCACGCGCCGAGCTGCCGGCGGACGCTTCGGGCGCTCCGTCGCGAGGTGTCACGCTGCTCATCGGCGCCGAGCGCGACGGGCTGCCACCCGACTTGGTCGCCGCCTGCGAGCGGGTCGCGCGCATACCGATCGCCTCCGAGTCGCTGAACGCCGCGATGGCGGCCACCGTGGCGCTGTACGAGATGACCCGCCGGGGTGGGCGGGCTATCGATACCGTCCCGACGTCATGATCGAGCGCATCGAGCAACTCCGCGCCGAGGCGGAGAGCGACATCGCCGCCGCGGGCTCGAGCGAGGCGCTGGAGGAGCTGCGCGTGCGGCATCTCGGGCGCAAGGCCGAGCTGCCGCAGATGCTGCGGGGGGTCGCCGACCTCGAGCCGGCCGAGCGGGCCGCCGTCGGCAAGGCCGCCAACGAGGCTCGCCAGGCGCTCGAGGCGCTGCTCGCCGCACGCGCCGGTGAGATCGGAGGACAGGAGCTCGAGGCGCAGCTTGCGGCCGACACGGTCGACGTGACGCTCCCCGGCGCTCCGCCGCAGCCGCTTGGCCGCCTGCACATCCTCACCTCCACCCGGCGCGAGCTGGAAGACATCTTCCTCGGCCTCGGCTTCACGGTCATGGAGGGGCCGGAGATCGAGACCGTCCACTACAACTTCGACGCGCTCAACCACAGCCCCACGCATCCCGCGCGGGCCCGCAGCGACACCTTCTACGTCTCCGATGACGTCGTCCTGCGAACGCACACCTCGCCGATGCAGGTGCGCGCGATGGAGGACCATCCGCCGCCGCTCTACGTGATCGTGCCGGGCCGCGTCTACAGGCCGGACTCCGACGCCACGCACACGCCGCAGTTCCACCAGATCGAGGGGCTCGCCGTGGACGAGGACATCACGCTCGCCGACCTGAAGGGCACGCTGCTGACGTTCGCGCGTGCCGTGTTCGGCGACGAGCGCGACGTGCGGCTGCGCCCGCACTTCTTCCCCTTCACCGAGCCCAGCGTCGAGGTCGACGTCTCGTGCTTCAACTGCGGCGGCACGGGCTTCCTGCGCGACGGCTCGCGCGAACGTCAGCAGCGTCCCCTTGAGGTCGGCGAGCGTGATGTCCTCGTCCACCGCGAGCCCCTCGA
>JAOPZV010000232.1 GCA_025963935.1 Solirubrobacterales bacterium | reverse complement strand
CGCCCGCGGGGCCGGGGTCTCCGAGCGCCGCGCCGGTCTCGCCGGCCGCCCCTTCGCCGGCCGCACCGCGTGTCCCCGGAAGCCCGTCGGGGCCTCCGGCTCCGGCCGACTCCTGACGTCGCCCCGCCGGGCCGCTCACACAGCCAGCAGCTCGCGAGCCCGCGCGGCCAGGTGCCCGACGCCCAACCGTTCGTATTCCGCGGCCGCCGCCGCGAGCGCCTCGCCACCCGCCTGCGGGTCCGCCTCGAAGGCCCGCTGACCGAGCAGCAGCTCGCAGCGGGTGGCGTCGAGTGGCCGGCCCAGCCGCCTCCACGCCTCACGACCTTGCTCGAGCAGCTCGAGCGCCTCGGGGAGCTCGCTGGTCATGCCGCGCGCTTCCAGCACCGCGGCTTCGCCCAGCGGGTAGTGCACGCGCTCGGCCAGAGCGGCGGCCTGTTCGGCGGCCTGCGTGGCGAGCTCGTCCTCGCCGGCGAGCGCCAGCAGCACGGCGCGCATCGCGGTGGCCTGGATCGACTGTCCGATGAGCCCGGCTCGATCGCACACCGCGAGCGCCTGGGCGAGAGTCGCGTCGGCCTCCGCCAGATCCCCACGGTCGCGCTGGGTGACCGCGAGGCCGAGCAGCGCGTTGAACGCGACTTCCGACCAGCCCACCTGCTCGGCGAGCTCGCGGGCCTCGCGAAACAGCTGCGTGGAGCCGTCCCAGTCGCCGTCGCGCCAGCGCAGCAGGCCGCGGAGGGCGTAGGGCAGGCACAGCTTGCCGACGAGGCCCTCCCGTTCGGCGAGCTCGGCGCTGGCCTCGTTGGAATGCCCCACCTGCTCCCAGTCGCAGCGATAGAAGGCGAGTTGCGCGAGAGCGGCGTGCAACTCGATCTGCGCGGGGATGTCCCCGATGCGCTGCGCGAGCGCGAGCGCCTCGCCATAGGTGGGCTCGGCAGCGGCATAGTCGCCCTCGGCGTTCTCGAGATGGTGTCCGAGCGCCAGCATCGCGAGAACCGTCTCGTTCTCGTCGGAGTCCTTCGCCAGCTCGATCGCCCGTTCGAGGTTCTCGCGAGCCTTGACGGTGTCACCTATGCGTCCGAAGACCCGGCCGAAGATGCCGTGAGCGCGGCTCGCCGCGCGCACCTCTCCGAGGCGCTCGGCGAGCCGGAGCGCCTTCTCGGAGGCATAGATGGCAAGCATGTTGTCGCCGACCTGCATGTAGAGCCAGGCGGCCTCCTCGTAGAGCCGTACGAGGGCCAGTGATGGTGGGCCGTCCTTGATCAGGTTGATGCCCTGCTGGTGATGCTGGATGGCGCGCGTGCGCTCGCCCTTGTGCGCCAGGGCGGCACCGATCTTGCGGTGAAGCTCCGCGACGTGCTCGAGATCCTCGAGCCCGCCGTAGTACTCCAGGCCCTGCTCCCACACCTCGATCGCCGCGTCGACGCGCCCCAAGCGCAGCGCGACATCGCCCTGCTTCTCGCGGATCCGCGCCTCCTGGGCGGTGTCGGCGGTCCGCAAGGCCTCGGCCGCTTCGTAATGGGCCAGAGCCTCCTGGTTGGAATACAGGGCGCTCGCGGCGTCGCCGGCCGCCTCCAGGAACTGCAGCGCCTTGGCGCGCAACGGCGCGAGCTCGTCGGCGTCGAGATGCACCTCCTCGCCGAGGGCGGCCGCGCGGCCGTAGTGCTCTGCGAGCAGCGCCACGACCTCGTGCCGGCGCTCGCCCGCTCGCCGCTCGATGAACATGCCGACCTCGAAGTGCTTGTGCGCCCGTACGGCCTTCGGGAGCATCGTGTAGGCGACGTCGCGGATCAGGACGTGCTTGAAGGCCAGCTCCTGCTCGCCGGCCAGCCGCGCGCCCTCGCCCGGCACGATGATGTCCTTGTCGCGCAAGGTGGCAAGCGCCGCCGCCAGGTCGCCGCCCTCGGCGGCTGCCACCGGGGCAAGGGCGCCCTCCCAGAAGATCCTGCCGACGACGGCTGCGTGCGCCACCAGCTGGCGCTCGAAGGGCGCGAGCGAGTCCAGTCGCGCGGCCAGCAGGCCCTGAACCGTGTCGGGGAGCTCCGCCGCGCGCATCCCGCCTTCCTCGGCGAGCCGGTGGACCATCTCCTCGGCGAACAGCGGATTGCCCTCGGCGCGCTCGGCGAGCGCCTCGAGCACCTCGGGCTTGGCGCCCGCGTCGCGCAGCAGCACGCCGATCAGCTCGCGCGTGTGCGCCGGAGCGAGGGGGTCAAGGAACAGGCTGGTCGTGGTGCGGCGCGAGGCACCCCAACTCGGTCGCCGCTCGAGCAGCTCGTCTCTTGCGAGGCACACCTGGAGCACCGGCGCGCGGAGCCACTGCGACAGATAGTCGATGAGGTCGAGCATCCCCTCATCCGCCCAGTGGATGTCCTCCCATGCGAGCACCAGCGGCTCCCCGTCGGCGATGCCCTCCAGACAGGCGCGCACGGCGCCGAAGATGGCCTCTCGCGTGCTCTGCGCGTCGTCGTTCTCCAGTGCTCCAGCCGTGTCCGGTGGCTCGATCCCAAGCAGCCTTGCGAGCGGCGCGATTCGGCGCGTGATCTCTTCCGCGCCGCCGTCATCGCTCGCCAGCAACGGGCCCAGGCGGGCGGAGAGCTTCGTCCAGGCGACCTCGGCGGGGTCCTCGTCGACGATCGAGCACTCCGCGCGAAGCATTTCGCTCAGCGGCCAATAGACCACGCTCGAGCCGAACGGCAGGCATCGCCCCTTGCGCACCGACACCTGCGGGTCGCGCGCCGCGAGCCAGGTCTCGAACTCGCGCAGCAGCCGCGTCTTGCCGACGCCCGCCTGTCCGACGACGGTGACGAGGTGCGGAGCCGCGTTGCGGGCGACGCGGGAGAACAGCATGCTGAGCGCGGCGAACTCGTCGTCACGTCCGACCAGCGGCGCCTCCAGACGCGCCCTGCGGGCCCCGCCGGTGCGCGCCTCCAGCATCCGGATGGCGCGCCACGCCGCCACGGGCTCGGCCTTGCCCTTCAGCGACAGGGGGGCGAGAGGCTCGTACTCGACCACCGTGCTCGTGGCCCGCTGGGTCCGCTCGCCAACGGTGATCGTGCCGGGCGCCGCGCTCGTCTGCAGGCGCGAGGCGACGTTCACGGCGTCGCCGATCACCGTGTAGGCGTCGCCCACCGTGCCTGCCAGAACCTCGCCGGTGTTGACGCCGACGCGCAGCGCGAACTCCGCACCGAAGTCGGCCAGCAGCCGCTCGTTGAGCTCGCCCATCGCCGCCTGCATGCCGACGGCCGCGCGCACCGCTCGCTCCGGGTCGTCCTCGTGGGCCACCGGGGCGCCGAAGATCGCCATCACGTTGTCGCCCATGTACTTGTCCACCTTGCCCTCCACACGCAGGACCTCCTCGCCGAGGCGACCCAGGCACCGGTCCACGAGGGCCTTGACCGTCTCGGGGTCGAGTCGCTCCGCGATCGCCGTGTAGCCAGACAGGTCGGCGAACAGGACGGTCACCGTGCGACGCTCCTCGAGCGTCCCATCAGGCGGGATCTCTCGCGTGACGCGGTCGCTGTCGAGCGCCCTGCTGCCGGGCGGCGGACTCCCGTCGCCCGCGGGCTGTGCGGCATCGCCGTCAAGCGCAGTGCCGCACGACACGCAGAAGCGTGCGCCCGCCAACGTGGCCTCACCGCAGGCGGGACAGGTTCGCTCCATCGGCGACCCGCAGGCCATGCAGAACTGCGCAGCCGCGGGGTTCTCCGCGGCGCAGGTCCCGCAGGTGCGCACGGCGTTCATCGTCCCGTCAATGATGACGCCTGGCGAGGCGCACAGCGGGATCGCTTGACGGCGCGTGCGAGAATCGCCCGGTGAACAGC
>JAOPZV010000200.1 GCA_025963935.1 Solirubrobacterales bacterium | reverse complement strand
CTTGTAGCGGGCGAGGTTCTCCTTCACGTAGGCCTTGACGGCGTCCTCGTCCAGGCTCGCGCCGTTGCGCCTCACGACGAACGCCTTCAGCCGCTGCCCGAACTCCTGGTCGGAGACCCCGATGACCGCCGCCTCCTCGATCGCCTCATGGTCCGCCAGCAGGTCCTCGACCTCGCGGGGAAAGACGTTCTCGCCCCCGCTGACGATCATCTCGTCGTCGCGCCCGTCGACGAACAGCCGCCCGTGCTCGTCGAAGTGGCCGACGTCGCCGGTGCTCATCAACCCCCCTACGATCTCCTTGCCGCCCCCGCCGGTGTATCCCTCGAACATCATCTCGTTGGCGACGAAGATACGTCCGCCCTCGCCGGCTCGCACCTCGCGGCCCTCGGCGTCGAGCAGCTTCACGACCGTCCCGAGCGGCGGACGCCCGGCCGTTCCGGGAGCCGCGCGCAGGTCCTCGGGGGTCGCGATCGTCGCCCATGCCACCTCCGTCGAGCCGTAGAGGTTGTAGAGGACGTCACCGAAGGCGTCCATCGCGCGCGTCGCGAGGTCGCCAGGCAGCGCCGAGCCGCTGAGCGCGATCACCTTCAGCGCGTGCAGGTCGTATCGAGCGATCGTCTCCGGGCCGAGCTCGAGCATCCGCTGCAGCATCACCGGCACCAGCGCGAGCGCGCTCGCGCGGTGGTGAGCGACGGCCCGCAGCGTGTCCTCCGGATCGAACCGCCGTCTGAGGATCAGCGTCGAGGAGAGCGGCAGCGCAAGCGAGAAGTGGGCGAAGCCCCACGAATGGAACATCGGCGCGGCGATCATCGTCGCCTCCTGTGCCCTGAGCGGGATCTTGGAGAGCATCGCGGCCATCGGCTCGAGCGACTCCGGCTCCTTGCGCGCCGCGCCCTTCGGCGCGCCGGTCGTGCCGGAGGTGAGGATCACCACCCGGCCCTTCTCCGCGGGCGCCGGGCGCTCGGAGGGATCCCCGCGGGCGATCAGATCCTCGAGCAGCGGATCGGCGGGCGCCGAGCCGGGGTCGTGCCAGGCGATGAACCGCTTGCGGCCCTTGGCACCCGGATGGACTAGCTCGGCGAACTCCTCGTCGTAGATCACCGCGGTGGGCTCCTCGCGAGCCAGCACGTCGGCGAGCTGGGGAGCCGCGAAGGCGGTGTTCAGATACAGGGCGCTGGCCCCGATCTTCGAGCAGGCCAGCGTCGCATCGACGAATCCCCTGTGGTTGCGGCACATGATCGCCACGCCGTCGCCTTCGCCGATGCCCGCCTCGGCGAGCTCCGCGGCGAGCGCGTTCGTACGCCGCTGCACCTCGGCGAAGGTGAGCGTCCCGCGGTCATCGACGATCGCCGCCCTGTCGGGATAGCGGATCGCCGAGCCCGCGTAGGCGGCAGCGGGCGTGGGTCCCCAGCGGTGCAGGGCGAGCGCCGAGCGCACCGCACGGTCCGGGCGCGACGGCTTGAGCATGCCGGTCGCGAGGAGCGTCCTGGCGACCTGCGCTTTGTACAGCACCTGCTGCGTGAGGAGCGGCGCCTTCACGCCGGCCGATCCCTGATCGGTCTATCGGTCACTGCCTGGCCAGCCCGGCGGGTCTAGCTGACTTCCGCGGGTTCGTCCTTGCCCTGCAGCCGCTCGCGTCCGCGCTGGACGGCGGCGATGAACTTCGAAAGGTTGACCTCGAGGGTGTTGAGAATCTCGTCGGCGTAGTCCTCGGCGCCGAGCCGGATCTCGCGCTCGCGTGCCCGCGCGTCCTCCACGATGTCCTCGGCGGCGCGCTCGGCCTGCTTGGTGACCTCCTCCTCGCCCACCAGACGCTCCTGGCGCTCGCGCGCATCCTTGATAATGCGCTCGGCCTCCTTCTTGGCCTCGGCGAGCATCTCCTGGCGCTCCTTGACGATCCAGCGCGCCTGCTTGATCTCCTCGGGGATCGTCGCGCGCATCTGGTCGAGGATGTCGTAGATCTCCTCCTTGTCCACGCGCACCTGGTCGGTCAGCGGAACGGGCTTCGCGTTGTGGACGAGGTCGTCCAGCTTGTCTATGAGTACGAGTACGTCCATCTAGGTGCCACCGCAGTGGGGCATCCTGCCCCACGGTCGGTTGATCAGGTTCTGCATCGGGTGTCGCATCATTTCGTCAGCGCCTCAGCTCTTCCTGCAAGCGCCGCGCCACCTCGTCGGGAACGAGATCGTCGATCCTACCTCCAAACGTGGCGAGCTCCTTTACGCCGCTTGATGACAGGAAACTGTACTGCGGACTGGCCATCAGGTAGACCGACTCGATCTCCGGGGCCTGGCGGCGGTTGAGCTGATTCATCTCCAGCTCGTACTCGAAGTCGGAGATCGCGCGCAGGCCCTTGATGATCGCCTTGGCCCCGAGGCTCCTTGCGAAGTCGACGACGAGCGTGCTGAACGGCTCCGCGCGCACGCCCTCGAGGTCCGCTATCGCGCGCTCGATGAACCCCACACGCTCGTCGATCCCGAACAGCGCGCTGTTCTTGCGAACCGAGCGGTTCACGACGGCTACGACGACTTCGTCATACAGCCCGGCCGCGCGGCGGATCACGTCGAGGTGGCCGTTCGTGATCGGGTCATAGGAGCCCGGACATACGACAATTGACTTCGCGCGCTCGCTCATATGTGCCGGTGGATTGTGATCACAGTGTCGCCGTAGCGCCGTTGCCGCTCGACCTCGAGCGGGAGCTCCAGAGGCGCTCGCCTGTCGCTCTCCACGACAACGCGTGCCGCGGGCCCGAGAACGGGCGGCAGGATCGCCGCGAGCTCGGGCCCCAGGTCGTGCGCCCTGCTGTACGGAGGGTCGATGAAGAGCAGATCGTATGTCTCTTCGGCCGCGCGTGCGCTCCGCAGTGCCGCCAGCGCATCGGTGCGACGCACCTCGCCAGCCTGCCGATCGATGCCGAGCGAGGTCAGGTTGGCCTGCAGGATCTTCGCCGTGCCGGCGTCGCGCTCGACAAATACCGCGTGGCCGGCGCCCCTGGAGATCGCCTCGATCCCGAGGGCGCCCGTGCCGGCGAACAGGTCGAGCACGCGCTCCCCGTCGAGCTCCCCGAGCATCGCGAACAGCGCCTCGCGCACCCTGTCGGACGTGGGCCTGGTCTGGCTCCCGCGGGGGGCCTTCAGGCGCCGGCCGCCGAGCTCTCCCGCGATCACCCGCATGCCCACCAACGTAACCGGCCGGCGGTGCGCCCGCCGCTGAAAGCCGGCGCGGCGAGCAGCGGCAGGGCTCCTCTACGGCGCGATCGGCTCGAGCGCCTCGAACCCGAAGGCCCGCTCGAGCGCCCACCCGAGCAGCGCGTGCTCGGGCGCCTGCAGGTGCGGATCGACGGCCGTGATCGCCTCGGCCTGCGCGCGCGCCCGCTCGAGCAGATCGGCGTCGCCGGGGAGCTGAGCGATCCGGAACTCTGCGAACCCCGACTGACGTGTCCCGATCAGCTCGCCCTGCTTGCGCAGCTGCAGGTCGATCTCGGCGAGCTTGAAGCCATCGGCGTGCTTGACGAGCGCACTGAGCCTCGCCGAGCCGTGCTGCCCGGGCGCCGCGAGCAGGAAGCAGCTTCCGCGATGCTCACCGCGGCCGATGCGGCCACGCAGCTGATGCAGCTGGGAGATCCCGAACCGCTCGGCGTTCTCTATCAACATGACAGTTGCGTTGGGCACGTCGATTCCGACCTCGATCACCGTCGTGGCCACCAGCACGTCCGCCTTGCCCGACGCGAACGCCGCCATCGCCTCCTGCTTCTCGCGTGGGCGCATCGCGCCGTGCAGCAGGGCCAGCTCGTATCCCGCGAGCTCTCCCTTGCGCAGGCGTCGCAGCTCCGCGGTGGCCGCCCGCTGCGCCGCAGGGGACGCGGCGCCGTCGGCGGCGCCGGCGAGCGGGCCGGCTTCCTCGGCCTCCTCGACGAGTGGGCAGACGACGAACGCCTGGCGGCCGGCCTGCAGCTGCGAGCGCAGCTCGTCGTATGCGCGCCCGCGCGCCTCCTCGCCGCTCACGAGGCTCGTCTTGATCGGCTGGCGCCCGCGGGGCAGCTCTCGCAGCGCGCTGCGGTCGAGGTCGCCGTAGCGCGCCAGTGCGAGCGTGCGCGGGATCGGCGTCGCGGTCATGTGCAGGGTGTGCGGGGTGTGGATCGACTCGCGGTCTGCGAGCGCCGCCCGCTGGCGCACACCGAAGCGGTGCTGCTCATCGATCACCGCCACGGCCAGCGAGTGGAAGGCGACATCGGGCTCGATCAGCGCATGCGTCCCCACGACCATCGACAGCTCGCCGTTCGCCAGCTTGCCCAGCACATCCTCGCGCCGGCGGGCGGCCGTCGAGCCGGTGAGCAGCGCGACGGCGACAGGCTCGGAGCCGACGAGCCGCTGGAGGGTCGCGAAGTGCTGTTCTGCAAGCGTCTCGGTGGGAGCCATCAGCGCCGCCTGATGCCCGTGCTCCACCGCCCGCAGCATCGCGTAGAGGGCGACGACCGTCTTGCCGCTGCCGACCTCGCCCATCAGCAGCCTCTGCATCGGCTGGGGATGCGCGAGGTCCTCGCGGACCGTCGCGATCGCCGCGCGCTGGTCGCGCGTCGGTGCGAACGGCAGCCCGCTCGAGAGCCACCGCTCGCTCAGCGACGGCTCGTCGCACAGCGCGGGTGCTCCGGTGCCGGCCCGGCGGCGGGCGCGACGGCGCAGGAGCGCCAGCTGCGTGAGGAGCAGCTCCTCGAAGGCGAGCCTGCGCCGCCCGGCCTCGGCATCGCGCGGGTCGCGCGGGAAGTGCATCGCCGCCAGGGCGCTCGCCCTGTCGGGCAGCGCCTCGGCGACCCGTGTCGCCGCCGACAGCGTCTCGGCGACGTCGCCGAGGGCGTTGCGCGCACCCTGCACGAGCGTGAGGATCTGCGTCGAGGTGACCCCCTCGGCCGCCGGGTAGTGGGCGACGGCCTCGCCGTCGCCCGGCCCGCCGATCGCGCCGTCGGCGCCGACGGCGTGATGGGAGACACGAAAGCCGCCGCGCGCGTCCGCCTTGCCATGGAGCAGCAGCCGGGTCCCCGGCGGGTAGCGCTCGACCAGCCAGGGCTGATTGAAGAACGTCGCGCGCATGCTGCCCGTCGCGTCGAACACGATCGCCTCCACCAGCGGGCGCATTCCGCGCCGGCGGACCGACCGGGCCCCGATCGCGCGTACCTCGACGGACACCGTCGCCTGCTCGCCCGCACGCAGCGCGCCGACGGTCCGTGCCTCGCGGCTGTCGCTCGGGAGATGCTCAAGCAGCTCGCCGACGGTCTCCAGGCCGAGAGACCGCATCCCCGCCGCCATCTTCTTGGCAGATATTCGAAGCGGCACCTGCAGCCGCGACGGGCACGGCCAGCGAACGGGCGCCTGGTTCAGCTCAGCGAGGCTGAGACCG
>JAOPZV010000145.1 GCA_025963935.1 Solirubrobacterales bacterium | reverse complement strand
TTGTCGCTGTGCGTGACTTGGGCGCCAAGATTGCAAGCCGCGCCGAAGCCCAGGTTCCCATCGGCGCGCACCCACTCCCAGTCGGCTCCGGACGCAGGGCGGCGATCAACTCCATCAATCGCTGATGAATTGTCGATGACGACGATCTCGGCCGGGGGTGTCGTCTGCTTGCGTAGACCGTCGAGGCATGCAGACAAGCCGGCGGGCGTGCGGAAATAGACGATGATGGCCGCGAGTCCGACGGGCTCTGTGGTCATGCCGCTCACCTCCGGGCGGCGGCGAGGCGCATATTGCTTACGAAGAGAGTCGGACTTGACCCACCGGCAGGCGTGCTGACGCTCACTGCGACGACGGTTTCCGCGCTTTTGAAGGGGCCGATCTGGACAGTCGACGGGCCGCCGTTGAACTGAGCTGAACGCGCTTCAGAGCCGACAGCCACTTTGACCTGTAGGGCGCCACCCACGCTCGCCCCCAGGAGCGTCAGGTTGGCCCGGCCGCGAACCCCTGGCGTCATGGCGAATCGTGTCGTTGACCCGCGTGACAGATAAACCCCCCTGAGCCCTCCAGGCCCCATTTCCGCAAGAGCGGGCATGCCCGTGATCCACTCACCGGGCGCGAGGTACTCAGCCTGGAGAGGAGACAGAACGAGCTTGGGGCCAGGCGAGTTGCTCTGTAGCTGCAGTGAGCTGAGAGCGAGGCCGACCCCCCCTCGTGCCGGCGCGAGCAACGGACCGAAGTTGAGCACCCGGAACGGACCGGCGCTCACCGCTTCGATAGCCCGCTGGCCTTCGGTCGTGAGCACTTCCAGACGAGCGGGGCCATGCTGTGCAACCGCGACCGCGCTCACCTCGAAGTAGCGCGATGGTGTACCGCTCGGGTATACCCACGCTCGGCCAACGGACGCATCAAGTTCGCGCCAGTCTTCTCCGAGCAGTGGTCGTAGGACGGCCACCGGCGCGCCTACGACCCGAGTCAGGCCAGGCCCATACCTCGCCCCCGCGTGGAGTGCGGCGATTTGAGCCAACTGCGCGTTGATCGCAGCGATCTCTGGTGGCGTACCCCGGCCTGTTGCGTTCAAAATGCCCGGCGTCGCCGCGATCAGGGCACGCGATGGCCGCTCGCTGCGGGCGACAATAATCGCGGCGATGAGAGCTGCAGTCAACGCTCCCAGCGCGACCGGGACTATCCATGTGATCCGCCTAAGCGCCGTCATGCGGCCACCTGGGTCTGCTCCGATGGCGTCGGCGGAGATCGGCTGTCGATCGCGCGTCGTATACGAAGCCACACTGATCTGAGCGCAAGTCGAGGCTGACTTGTAACGGCTATCAGGGAACCGAAGAGAACCCACTGAAAGTCGTTCATCCAAACCTCGCCGACGATGTTGCCCACTACCAGGCCGATGAACGCGGCGACAAACCCCGCTAACAGCGCACGATCCGCCACCGGACTGCGAAGCACCGACCTTATCGCCGCGACCGACGTGACCACAACCGCGGCCACAAGCAGCATCAGACCAGGAATTCCTAACTCGGCGGTGACCGTGAGAAAGGTGGAGACCGCCGATGAGATGAGCAGCGGCTGATTATCGTAACGTCCGTAACCGCCCAGACCGACGCCGGTGAGCGGGTGGTGAGCTACGAGTTTAAACGCAATACTCATTGTGTGCGTGTGCACCTGTGTCGATTTGACGTTCCCAGGTTCGGAGCTACCCAACCGCGAGACGACCAGTGGACTCGCGAGCCCAAGAGCAATGACGCCGACGATGCAGGCGGCGATTGTTCGCTGCCGTGTCCAAAAGGAACGGCCGAGCAGCGCCGCCAAGACGGCTACTCCGACGGCGGCGAGCACCCACGCGCTGCGCGAGTAGGTGCCGACGATCGCAACACCGGCTGACACGGCGAACAGTATGTAAGAGGTCGCGGTTCTCCAGGCGATCCGCTTCTCGAAGAACAAGGCGCTGCAGACGGCACCCAAGAGGACGAGGAAGGCCGTAGCGATATAGAAGCCGAACTGGTTCGGGTCAGCAAACGTCGCGTTCAACCGTTGCGTGCCGTTGAGGAGAGAGCTCCCGCCCTGGCGGGCCGCTTCGATCGCCAGGTTCAAAGGCAGTTCGCTCAGGCCCGGAAGGTCGCCACTCCCCCCGCCGCTGACCGAGAAGACCCGGAAAGCACCGGCGATCAGCGGCAGTACGGCGGCAGCGCCACACAGCCCGGCTAGGACCCGTAAGTCCCTGCGCTCGACATAACACGTAATCACGAATGCCGCCGCCAGACCGGCCGCATACTGGCCGAGGAAGCGGTACGCCAGTGAATGGTTCGCAGTGACGAACAGCAGCGAGATCAGCTGCCACGCCAACAGGCCGGCATAGATCACGAATGGCACAGCCACGACCCCTGTGAAGTTCTTGCGGCCACGCAGCACATCGACCGCGAGAGCGGCAACCCCGACAGCAAGCGCGAGCCGGAACACGCTCACGTTGAGGCCCGCTCCGCTACTCGAGCGGTAGACCTCGAGAGGAGCAGTCACAATCAGGAGTGCGGCAGGCCACAGGCGAGTAGCCCGAACGAGCCTTAGCCCCAGCAACACCACCGCGGCGATCGCGATGAGCACCGCGCACAGGATGAAGATCGATTTCAAGAGCTTCGAGGAGCCGTCGGATTGGGGTCGCAGCAGGTGTCCACGGGTGGAACCCTTGCCGCGAGCGTGACTAGGAGCCTAGAGGATCGGATTCTCCGGTGGTCCAGTCTGCACGGGGCCAATCGGCATGCGATGCCGGGAGAGAGCAGCGCGGAGCAGAGCCTTATTTTCGGCTATTCGCCGGTCGCGACGCCGGCGAATAGTCCCAAGCGCACCGTAAATCGCCAGCCGCACGAGCGCATGGACGGCGAGCACGCCCCGCGCCGCCAACTGAACGAAATGGCCCCGACCTGCGAACCATTCCAGCTCGAAGTGAGCGCGCCGTCGCTGGGCGAACCCCGGGTCCTGGCTCTGGTCGACGCTCGCGCGACCGATGTGGACCGCGGTGGCGTCAGGATCGAACCAGACCTCCGATCCGGCACGGCGGCAGGCCTGGGCCCACGCCACGTCCTCGCCGTACATGAACGCGTCGGCGGGGAGCGGGCCCGCCTCACGCCTCGCAACGCAGAACGCAGCCGTCACCCAGTCGACGCGGCGTCGCCTTCGATACAGCGCGGGATGCGCGCTGACGCCTATCCCGGCGCGAGCCGTCAGGGGCAGGCGGTGCAGCAGGAGCGCCACCCACAGGCCTCCGAGCAGCGAGGGGAACCGCCCGAAGGAGGGCTGCTGCTTGCCCGTCGGGTAGCGCAGGCGTCCGCCCACGATGCTGGCGTGCGGCAATCCGTCGATCGCCTCGATCAGGCGGTCGATGCTGCCGGGGTCCGGAAACGCGTCGCTGTTGACGAGGACGATCAGGCGCCCGCGACTGACCTGTATGCCCGCATTGTTTGCGGCGGCGAAACCGGCGTTGCGCTCCAGCGCGATCACGCGCGCGCTCACCTCCTCGGGGATCGCCGAAAGCGTGCCATCGCTCGAGTGGTTGTCGACAACGATGACCTCATAAGTGTGAACCCGGAGCGCCGCCTGGACGCTCCTCAGGCAGGAGGCGATCAGCGATTCGTTGTTGTGGGTGACGACGATGACGCTCGCCTCGGGTCGCGTCGGATCTACGTCTGGTGAGCTCATCGTGTTGTACTTGGCAGGCTACATCCGCCAACATCTTCCACTGCACGGCAGATGACTGCGCGGAGGCGAGGGGTTTCTCAATGACATTGGCGGTACGGCTCTCGGTGGGTTTTGCGATCGCATGCGCGCTCGCCTACCTCGCGACGCCGTACGCGATCGCGCTGGCCGACCGACTGCAGTTCTACGACAAGCCCGCCGGCTACAAGGGCCACGTGCGCCCCACCCCGTACCTCGGGGGCGCGGCGGTGATGGCGGGGCTGATCGTCGCGCTGACGCTCGCTGCGGGGTCGTGGCAGAAGACGGCCCCGCTGCTGGCCGGCGTCGTGCTGCTCTGCGCAGTGGGGACGATCGACGACCGCAGGACGGTCTCGCCGGCGCTGCGGGTGCTCGTCGAGCTGGCGCTTGCTGTGTTCATCTGGGCGACGGACCTCGGCTGGCACCTGCACGCCGGCGCCGCCGTGGATCTGGCACTGACGTGCGTATGGGTGGTGGGGGTCGTGAACGCGTTCAACCTGTTCGACAACATGGACGGCGCGGCCAGCACGATGGCGCTGGTCGTCTCGGCGGGAGCGGCGCTGATCGGGATCGTCAACGGTGACGTGTGGCTGGCGGTCGGCGCGGCGTGCCTCTGCGGGGCGTGTCTGGGCTTCCTGCCGCGCAACATCTCGGTCCCGGCGCGGATCTTCCTCGGCGATGGAGGCAGCATGCCGATGGGCTTCGTCGTTGCGGTGCTCGTGATGGTTGCCGCGGGCACCACTCCGGTTGCGTGGCGGTCGCTGCTCGTTGCGCTGCTGCTCATCGGCATACCGGCCCTCGACACGAGCCTCGTGATCATCTCCCGCCGGCGGCGGGGTGTGTCGGTGCTGTGGGGCGGGCGCGACCACCTCACCCACCGCGCACGCAAGCTGCTGCCGAGCGCCCGGGCCGTGGCGGTGGTGCTCGGCGCGATCCAGGCGGCCCTGTCGATCGTGGCGGTGCTCGCGAGCCGCGGGGAAGCGAGCTTCGTCGTGATCAGCGCGAGCCTCTATCTGCTCGTGGCGGGCGGAGCGATCGCCGCTCTCGACACGCAGAAGCTCGAAGAGTTCGTGGTGGCAGACGAGCGCGCCGACCGCGGCGGGCGCTGGTCGAGCAAGCGCGCACTTGCGTGCCTTGCGGTGCTCGGCCTCGGCGCGGGCCTCAGCCCGTTCTTCTTCGCCTACTACGACACTTCGCTGTGGGTGCCGATCGGCCTCGGCGTGGCGCTCGTCTGCGCGATCGCCGTCGTCATCCGCCCCGCGCGCCCCGCCGTGCCGGCCGCGCTGAGCCTCGGGGGGCTGCTCGGCCTGGGGGTCTGGTCGCTGGCCTCGGCGAGCTGGGCGGAATCGGCGGAGAGCGCCGTCGTGAGCGGCAACCGCTGGCTGGTGTATCTCGCGCTGCTGCTGCTGATGCTCGTGCTCGTCAGCCACGAGCGCAGGGCTGCGGTGCTGCTGGGTGCCGCCGCGACGGGGGTGGCGGTCGTGGGTGTGTCGGTGCTGGCGCGCCTGCTCGGCGGAGATCCGGGCACGCTGTTTCTCGGCGGCCGCCTGAACTCTCCCCTCGGCTACATCAACGGCGAGGGCTGCCTGTTCGTGATGGGCCTGTGGCCGTTCCTCGCCCTCGCTGAGAGCCGGCGGGCGCGGGTGGCAGGGCCCGCGGCCGCGGTGGCAACGCTGCTCGCCTGCCTCGCGCTGCTCTCGCAGTCGCGCGGCACCGCGCTCGCGCTGCTGGGATCGCTGATCCTCGTCGTGGCGCTCGTTCCCGGCCGCACGCGCCGTGTCTACGCGATGCTGGTCCTGGCAGGCGGTGTCGCGCTGGCCGCGCCCGACCTGCTGCGCGTCTATCGCGATGCCGGCGGCGGCGCGGTGCCGGTCGGCGTCGCTCACTCCGCCGGCCTGGCCGCGCTGCTGGCGTCGGTGGCTGTCGGTGTGGTCTGGGCTGCACTGACGGCGGCCTCGCGAGCCATCGCCGCGCGCCCCGACGGGCCGAGGATTGCGAGGGCCGCGTCGTGGTTGCTCGCCGTTCCCGTCGTGGTTGCGCTCGCCGTGGGGGTTGCCTCGACGCACCGCATCGAACGCAGCGTCAGCCACCAGTGGCACTCGTTCGTCCGGCTGGGCGAACCGGCGGACAGCCGTGCGCCCGCAGGGGCCCCGAACTCGCGTCTGCTGAGCGGCGCTGGCAACCGCTACGACTACTGGCGGATCGCCTGGACGGTGTGGCAGGCGCACCCGGTCCTCGGGGTGGGCGCGGGCAACTACGCCCGTCCCTACTTCCAGAGGCGCGCGACCACCGAGGACGTCGACCAGCCGCA
>JAOPZV010000136.1 GCA_025963935.1 Solirubrobacterales bacterium | reverse complement strand
GACCGGGACCGAGAGACCGATGTAGGCGCCGAGGAAGAACCCGGCGAGGACCTCAGCGCGGGAGCCCGCCGGTGCGGTCGAGGCGGCCACGGCGAGCGAGCCCTTGAAGACCAAGCCGGCGCCGGCTCCGGCGACCACGCCGCCGATGACGAACATCGCCAGGCTGCTGGACCACATGGCGGTGGCGGTCAGCGCCAGCCCGAGCGTGACCGTCGGGATGCTCCACCTCAGAAGCGCGGGCGCGGGTGTGCCCGCCCCGAGGATCTGTGCGGCCGCGCCTCCGGCGAATGCGGCGAACGGAACCGCGCCGGCGACTGCGTGCGAGCTCTGGTGCAGCGTTCCGGCAAGGAAGCTCGGGACAAGGGAGTTGAAGACGCCGAACACCGCGAAAGCGGCCAGGCCGGCCAGCGTGGCGGCATAGAACAGCGACCGTGCCCCGACGGGCACCGCAACGCGCTGGGGGCGATACCGCGGCCGTGGGTCCGGGCGCCGGACGGTCTCCGGGGAGAGCGCGACGGCGACCGCCGCCCCGACGAGGGCGATGCCGAAGACCACGTACGGCAGGACGAGCGGGGCTGGGGCGAACTGTGCCAGCAGGCCGGCGGCAAGCGGCCCGAAGCCGATCCCGCCGAGGTTCGACCCGGTGGCCACTGCCTCCGCACGACGCTGTGAGGCTGACGGTCGAGCGCTCGCGTGGAGCTCGGCGAGGTAGCTGGTCGCCGTCGCCGTCGTCAACCCAACCGACACTCCCGAGATGACCCGCGCGATCATCAGACCGGCCAGGCTTGGATCGATGATGAACACGACCGCGCTGACGGCGTTGGCGAGGAGCGCCGGCACGAACACCCGGCGGCGTCCCACCCAGTCGGAGAGATGGCCGCCGAGGAACAGGCTGCCGATGACGCCCACGGCGTACACGCCGTAGACGACCGTGACCATGAGGTTGGAGATCCCGTCACGCTGCTGGTAGAGCACGTAGAGCGGCGTCGGCACCGCCGAGAAGCCCATGTTGAGCAGAAAGGCGACGGCCACCAACCAGAAGCCGATGCTGTGGTGGATGCGAGGTCGGGCCGGGCGGTCGGTCCCCTGCGAGCTCACCCGTTGCGGTGTCGTGGTCATGCAGTTCAGCATGCGCCAAGATCGCGATCTTGTCCAACGAATACTGATGAACACTGTTATTCGCTCAGCGCATGACTATTCTGTGCACGTGGAGGTACGACAGCTCGAGCACTTCGTCGCGGTCGCGGAGGACCTGAGCTTCACCAGGGCGGCCAGCCGCCTCAGCTATGTCCAGTCGGCTCTGTCGGTATCGATTCGCGCCTTGGAGCGCGACCTCGGCGTCCGTTTGTTCGACCGCACGACCCGCGGCGTCGCGCTCACCGACGCTGGGGGCGCACTGCTGCCCTGCGCCCGCCAGACACTCGCCTCCGTCGAGCAGACGCGCGACCTCGCCGCAGCTCTGAAAGGAGTGCTCCGCGGGACGCTGAGGATCGGGATGATGCAGTCCTTCGGCTACCTAGACGTCCCGGCCCTGCTCGGACGGTTCCACCGCGAACATCCCCACGTCGAGATCGAGATGCGGCCCTCGGTAGGCGGCTCCCAGGCGCTGGTGCAGGAGCTCAAGCGCGGAGGCACCGACATTGCCTTCGTCTCGCTGATGGAGGATCCCCCGGGCGTGTCAGTGACCCAGCTCGCCGTTGAGGAGCTGCACCTGGTCGGCACCCCGGAGCTGCTCCCGCGTCGACGCGGGAGAATCGAGCTGAGCGGGCTGTCGGACGTCTCCTTCGTCGACTTCCCCACGGGATGGGGGGTGCGCACCGCGGTCGACCAGGGTTTCGCAGCCGCCGGGGTCACCCGGCGTGTCCCGGTCGAGGTCGCCGACGTCGGCACGCTTCTGCAGCTCGTTCGCGCCGGACTCGGCGTCGCGCTGCTTCCGCCCTCGCTCCTTGGAAACGACGATGCGCTCCAGGTGCGGCGACTCGCCTCTCCGATGACCTGGCGGGTTGTCATGGCGCTTCCGGACGGCCGCCCGATTCGCGCCGCCGCCGCTGCGTTCGCCGAACTGGTCACCGAGCCACGGTCGAGCCCACCAGTGTGACCCTCATCCCGCGGCGAACGCAGCCGGATGGTTAGTCGAGCGGCTTAGCGTCAGCCATCGGTGGCCTGCTGGAACGGCAGGATTTTCAGCAGGCCGGTCCGCTCGAAGAGGCTCTGAATCTGCCATGGGCCGGGGATCAGCTGGAGCACGCACCCGTGCTCCTCCGAGCGTTCATGCACTTCGAGGATCGCGCGCACTCCGGCGAGATCCATGAACTTGAGCTCCCGGAGGTCGAGCGTTATCGCGCGCGCCCCCCTTGCTTCGAGCTGACGGGTCGTCGCCTCCAGGCGGGGGTAGGAGGCGATGTCGAGTTCTCCGCTCAGCACCACCGTGTCTACGCCGTCGCGCCGGACGCCGTGCACGCCAAGGTGCCTGCCGGCCTGCGATGCCACGACCATCATTCTCAAACGCCCCCCTTGCAGGATCCGGAGACGCGGTTGATGTTACGCCTCATCGAGCCCCGCTCGCTCGCCGGACGCGAAGCCAACCGGCGTGGTGCTCGCCGCCGAAGCCGTTGCGGCCGGCGATGTGACTCATTCTGTCGGCTCGGCTACTCTGGAGCGATGGACGATCAGTCGATCCTTGCGCGCATCGAGGCACTCGTCAAAGAGGAGCATTCGCTTCAGGGCAAGGAGGAGGGCGACGCGGTTCGCAGCGAGGCACTGGGAGCGGACCGCGAGCGCCTCGAGTCGGTTTCGGTGGAGCTCGATCGCTGCTGGGACCTATTGCGCCAGCGTCGAGCGCGGCGAAGCGCCGGGCAGGATCCCGACGAGGCCACCGCGCGAGACAGCGGCACCGTCGAGAAATACCTGCAATAGCGGCTCGGGCCCGCGCGGCTCTCAGGCTCGCTTGACTTCGATCCCGAGCGCGCGGCGCAGCGGCTCACGTACGAACAGCCGGTAGGCGACATCCGACACGGCCACGGCCGCGATCACGCGCCGTGCGTTGGCTCTCCATTTCCCCATCTCCGTCCCTCCTTGAACGTTGATGCGAGCTCGCCCGTTTCCCCCGGGGCGACCACGCGCTGCGAACGGTAGGGGATCGCGTGCACGGCGTCAACGCCTGCATCCTCGCCGTCCCGGGCCTGTGCGCCGGTGGCGGCCAGGGAGGCCCGCGCGGAAGGGTCATGCGGACCCGCACAAATGCTAGCGTTGCGCCTCGGCAATCAAGGGGAGTCCGATGATCCGAAGGGCATCAGCAGGCCTGGTCCTCACGCTCGTCGCGGCGATTTTCGTCGCCGGCTGTGGAGGCAGCTCCTCGACGAGCAGCAGCAGCAGCAGCAGCGCCGCGCCGGCGACCACGAGCTCGACGTCCTCCACCGGCTCGACGTCCGGCACGGGCAGCGGCTCGGTGAGCGGTCCAGCGATTAAACTCGCCATCACGACATGCCTGCGAACGATTCAGGCAGCACCCGGCCTGACGACTTCCCAGAAGACCAAGCTCGAAGCGATATGCGGGAAGGCCGCCAAAGGCGACAGGGCCTCCGTGCGGAAAGTCGCCGAGGAAGTCTGCGCTGAGATCCTCAGAGGCTCCGGCGGTCCGTCAACGGCCAGAGAACAGGCGATCGCCGCCTGCAAATCAACCAAATAGCTCGACGCGCCGCGCACGGCGGCTGCTGACCGGCGCCGCGGGCGCGTGCGATGCGGCTACTCCGCCGCGTCGCTCTCTTCGCCCGCGCCGCGCTCGCCTCTCTCCTCGTCGCCCTCGTCCTCGTCGCCCTCCGTATAGAGCGACTCGCGGGCGAGCTCTCGGCCCTTGACGTCGAACAGCTTGATCTCGATCAGGTCGTGCCGGTAGTCGTCGGGGGCGATCAGCGTGAAGCGCTCCTCGATCAGCTCGCACTGGTCGACGGCGAGCTCGGCAAGCTCGGCGGTCACGATCCGGCCACCGGATATGACCGGTCGGCCCCACACGAGGGTCATCGCGGCGACCGCACCGAAATGGCCGCGCCACGAGCCGATCACCTCCTCGCAGAGATCCAGCCGCCAGTCCGGATTTCGCTCCGCCGTCTCCTCCGTGAAGTCCGCATGAGCCGAGAAGTCGCTCGCGTCCTCGCCATCGCCGGCCGGCGCGAACCGCACGTAGCCGAACAGCTCGTACCCGCCGGACGTTCGCGAGGTCGCCGGGACGTAGGTCCGTCCCTGCCACGAGCGGTCCGGATACCAGAAGACGTTCCCCGGCTCGCCGAGGTCCTCCGGCGGAGACTCGATGCGATCTGCCGCCGCGAGGAACTCCTGCAGGAGCCGCTCCTCCCAGCGCCCGTATGGCAGCTCCTCCTGCGGAGGCTCGGCCGCGAAGCGGGGTAGGAAGCGTTCGACGGGAGGCATCGGTGCGGGCCAGCCTAGCCTTCCGGCGGTCGCGACGTGCGCCGCGCGCGGGCGCCGCACGGCCGGGGCCGCCGGCTCACGCTTCGCGCAGCACGGCGGCCGCGTGCTCCGGCGCGACGATGTTGAGGTTCACGTCGGTCGACAGCTCGAGTCCCGCGATGTGCGTCAGGCGGGGCAGCACGTCGATCCGCCAGCAGAATTGATCCGCACCGCGCGGTGCCGTGCGAACCCACAGGTTCAGTGGCGGACTCGAGCCGAGGTGGCGCGCTAGACGCGTCAATCCGTCGTGCAACAGCGCGGCGCCGGTGGGGCCGTCTTCCTCGAAGCGCGGCCGGGGGGTACGCGGGGCCAGCAGCAGCTGGAAGGGGAGGCGTGAGGCGTAGGGGGCCAGCAGCACGGCCTCCTCGTCGATCGCAACGACCCGCTCTCGCAGCCGGACCTCCTCGGCAACCACGTCGCCCAGCAGGTCCTGTCCCATCGTGCGGGTCGCGTAGGCGGCGAACCGCTCCCGCTCCCGCGCCACGGCCGGCGGCACGAAGTCCAGCGCGTAGAGCTGCGCATGGGTGTGCGGCAGAGAGGCTCCCGCCTCACGGCGCTCGTTGACGATCAGCTGCACGTACGCGCTGTCGCCATGCACCCGCATCCGCTCGCGCCACATCTCGACGGCGGCCGTAACCTGCTCGCGCGCGAGCTCCGCCAGCGACAGCACGGGCTGCGGCGCGTTGATGATGACCTCATGTGACCCGGTCGCCGGGCGCGAGACGAACAGCTCGGACTCGCCGGACCCGAGCGCCGCGGCGTCTGCCGGCGGCGGCTCCTGCGGCGAGAGCGCGGGATACAGGTTCGGGACGACGCGCACCGTCCAGCCCGGTGAATCGGGCGGACCGCCCGCGGGGCGGACGGCCTGCAGCTCAGGCGGCGTACGGTCCTCGTGGCCCTCGGCGAACGGGTCGCGAACGGGGTCGATGCGCTCCGGCGGATCGCAGCCCGGCTCGCCGCCCGGGCGCTGCGAGCGCTCGCCGGCGACGATCGTCTTGTGCCCGCTCAGCGGGTCGACGCGAAGCTCCGGCAAGGCTCAGGCGTCCAGCGCGTAGCGGTGGATGTCCCGTTCGAGCTTCGCCGTGCTCGGATAGGGCCCCTGGTGGATGTACTGCCGCCCGGCGCGGTCGTAGAAAACGGTCACCGGGGTGAACGTGGAGTAGGTGATCGCGGCGCCCGCCTGCCCGCTCACGTCGAAGTAGCTCGGATAGCTCACCGGGAACGAGCGCAGGAACGCGGCGGCGTCGGCGCGGCTGCTGTCGCCCGAGTCGATCCCGACGAATGCCACCGCGCGGCCGTGCGCGAGCGAGGCGCGCTGGAACGCGCCGAACTCCGCGCGGCACGGCTGGCACCAGGAGGCCCACTTGTTGATCACTATCGGGTGCCCGCGGAGCGCCGAGAGACGAGCACGCAGCGCGGGAAGGCCGCCCGGCAGGATCTCGCTCGCCTGCGAGTGCAGGGCCGCCAGCGGCGCGGGCGATCCGGCGAGGCTCGCGCGCATCTGACCGAGGCTCAGCTTCGACGGCGCTGCCGCAGGGAGCGTCGAGGACCCGCCGAGCTGGACGAGGCCGACGACCAGCACGGCCACGACGGCGATCCCGCCGAGGGCAATCCATATGCGTCCCTGGGCCATCGCCGGTAAGGGTCGCAGATGCCCTCCCTTCAATCGCGCCGCCGCGTGCTATATCCTGGGTGATGTCAGGGTCGGGTTGCTTTGAGCGCCCGGCAAACGGCGCCGAGTGAGCGCCGAATTCCTTCTGAGCCGCGCCGAAGCCACTTTCGTCGGCGGCTCTGTCTCGAAGTCCAGAGCCTCAATGGCCGAGTCCACCTCAGTGGCCCTCGCGGCCGCGCCCATTCCAAGTTCCGCCGAGATAGCTCGCGCGGAAAAGCTCGTGCGCGAGCGTTTCCTGCACGACGGCGAGGATGCAGCCGTTGCGCTGGCCCCTGGCTCGGCGCGCCGGCGCGCACTGGATCAGGCGCTCGCAGAGCTGCAGGAGGATCCCAAGGCCAAGCATCCGTCGACCGCCTGGCGACGCGAGTTCTCGCTGCTGCTCGGCCTCGAGCGGCTGCTCTCCGACGAGGAGCCGAAGCTGGCGGACGGCACCGTCCTGTCCTCTCACCAGGTCGACGCGCTGTCCGGCACGCTGACCGCGCTGCTGGCGGAGGCGCAGCGTGCCGCGCCCAACGGCAACGGCCGCGCGGCCGCCTCGCCTGAGCTGCTCGCGTCCGCGGACATCCTCGGGCCGGAGGAGGCCGTCCCGGCCAACGGCGCCTCGACCGCCGCGGAGGCCGAGGATGTGGTGGATGTCGAGCGGGAGCCCGAGGAGCCCGACGAGGACGATCTCGAGGACGAGGAGGACGAGGAGGACGACCTCGACGACGACGATGACGACCTGGGGCCGGTCCAGCGAGCCGCACCGGAGGAGGACGAGGACGACGAGGACGAGGAGCTCGAGGACGAGCCCGAGCCGGAGGACGAGGGCGAGGACGAGCCCGAGCAGGAGAGCGATTCCGAGGAGGAGCCGCGCGACTGGGTCGAGGAGGACGAGGAGGAGTCGCTCGGCGAGCAGCCCGAGGACCCGAATGCGGCCAAGCGGTTCTGGTTCGAGCACGCCACGGGAGCCGGCAAGACCGTGGCGGCACTCGGGTTCGTCGAGGCCTCACAGACCGGTGGCGTCCTGATCCTCACTCACCGTCGCAACCTCGTTGACCAGTTCCACGGAGAGCTCCGCGACCGCGGCTACTCCAAGCGGATCAGCCGGCCCCTGCTGAAGGGCGAGGACTCGGTCAACGGGCCGGTCACCGTCGAGACCTACCAGTGGTTCGTGCGCAATGCCGGCAAGATCTCGAGCGCCTACAACATCGTCATCTGCGACGAGGCGCACACCGCGCTCGGCGAGAAGACGAGCGGCGCCATCCGCAATTGGACCGGGCCGATCTTCATCGGCATGACCGCGACCGGCGCGCTGATCGCGCGGCACGTCACCGACCTCTTCCCGACGCAGACCTCGCGCTTCGACCTCGCGCAGGCCGCGCGTCGCGGCGTGATCGCGCCGCTGCGGTGCGTGCGCATCTCTCCGGGCGTGGGGGTGCGCACGATTGCGAAGGTTCCGCTGCGCCGCGGGGAGGTGGACACCGAGTTCGACCAGGAGGAGCTGGCCAAACTGCTGGACCAGCAGCCCTTCAACCTCGCCGTCGCAAACCTCTACAGGACGCGCTTCAACGGCGTTCCCGGCGTCGTCTACGCGGCGGGCGTGCGTCACGCCTACAACCTCGCGGAGGCGTTCCGCGCCGAGGGGATCAAGGCCCAGGCCGTCTCCGGGGAGACCCCGAAGCGCGAGCTGGCGGAGATCCTCGCGCGTTATGAGCGAGGCGACATCGACGTGCTGATCAACGCCCAGCTGCTCGCCGAGGGATGGAACAGCCCGCGGGCGACCGTCTGCATGCACCTCGCCCCGACGGCCTCGAAGCGCATCTACCAGCAGCGCGTGGGACGCGTGACGCGCCGCCATCCAGGCAAGGAGGCGGGCCTCGTCGTGGACTTCGTCCATCCCGCCACCAAGCACGACGACCCGGTTGTGACGCTCCATTCGCTGCTCGACCGCGACGTGTACCGCGGTGGAGCGATCGTGGTCGGCCCCGTCCGCCGGGGGCGCGGGCGGCGGATGCGGGTGGAGCGGCGGGTGCTGCCGGTGTGCGCGGAGGAGGAGCGCCGGTTCGCTGTGTTCGAGCGCGAGCTGTGGCGCATCGCTGTCGAGCATCTCGACTACGGCGAGCAGCACGTGTGGGCTGCGCTCGCCGGCGCGCGGGTGGCGCCGAACGGCTGGCGACGTGCGCGCGCGATGCTCCACTTCGACCGCACCGGCGAGCTGAAGAGCCGCTTTCTGATCACCGCCGTGCAGCGCAACAAGAACGCGCAGCTTCGCCTGCGCGCGCTGTCCGACATAGCGGCGTTGCGCGACCCCGACGCATTCGACACCGCGATCGACATCATCGGCGGCTGGCCTCGTGAGGAGCGCAAGGAGGCGACCAAGATCATGCTGCGCGCGCTCGTCGAGCGGCGCATCGGCAGGCGTGACCAGGCCAACGCCTGGATCTGGCGGCTGGCGGAGTACACGCGAGACGTCCACGAGGAGTACGCGGTACAGCGCTGGCCAGAGACCAAGCGCCTGCTGGGGCTGCTCGTCAACTCGGCCGGCGGTGCCCACGCGCGCAACGCCCGGCGGCTCATCCACGCGGCCCGCAAGCAGGACCGCCGGCTCACCGCTGCGCTGCTCGCCGCCGCGCTCGCACACACGCCGGAGGCGGAGGAGGCGCTGCGTGGCGCACGGACGCGCCTGGCCCGCAAGCCGCCCGCGCTGGCACGCGAGCTGCTGCGCAACTTCCCCAAACGTCGCGCCCGCAACGCCAGGCGCCGGCGCAAGGGCGCAAAGGGACCCGGCAACGGGGTGCCGGCGGGCCAGCCGCGTGCCGCGGAGGCCACGGCCTCCGCCCAACCGTCCACCTCAGCGGGCAACGGGACCACCGGCGAGGCGACTCCGAAGCTGAGCGGCACGATGGGCTCGCAGGTGGACGACAAGCTGCGCCGCAACGTGCAGGACGCCCTCGAGCGCCAAGAGCGCCTCGAGGAGCAGGAGCGCCTCGAGGAGCGGCGAGGATTCGAGCCGGCCGAGGAGCGGCGGCCCTAGCCAGGTCAGCGGACCGCCGCGAGGTGCACCTCGCCGGCGCTGAGCGTCATTCGCCCGCCGTCGGCGAGCTCCACGATCAGACGACCGGTTCCGTCGATCCCCTCGGCGCGTCCGCTATGCGCCGCACCTCCCACATCCCAGGCGATCTCGCGTCCCCGCAGGACGTCCCGCGCACGCCATGCTCCCAGCGTCGCCTCGGCGGGCTCGCGCAGGCGCTGCTCGAGCGCGGCGAGCAGGGCGCTCAGCATGGGCTCGACCTCGTGCGGGGAGCGGCTGAGCGTGGCGGCCGGCCGGGCGAGCGGGGACGGCGCGCCGTCGGGACGCAGCTCGGCAGGCAGGTCCTCGAGGCGCACTGCGACGTTCAACCCGATCCCGAGCACCGCCCACCCCTCCTGCGGGCGACCCTCGGTGAGAATCCCGGCAAGCTTCGCGAGGGGAGCACCGGCACGCGCATCCTGCGCGAGGACCACGTCGTTCGGCCACTTGATGCGGGCCTCGTCCCCCGCGACGTCACAGACCGCCAGCGCGGCCATCAGCGGCAGCAGCGTCGGCGGCCGGCGCAGCACGAGCGACATCAGCACCGAGCTCCCCGGCGGGGCCGACCAGCTCCTGCCACCGCGCCCCCGCCCGGCCGTCTGCTCGGAGGCCGTCACCAGCGTGCCGTGCGGCGCGCCGGCCAGCGCGAGGGTACGCGCGCGGTCGTTGGTCGAGTCCGTGCGGCGCAGGTGAGCGCGCGGATAGCCGAGATCGCTCACGCCGGGCGAACCGTCAGCTCGTCGCCTCGCCCGGCGCCCAGCAGGTCTGCGGCCGAGCCGCGGTTGACGGCGAGCGCGATCATCCGCGCGGGGTCCTCGTAGATCAGGAGCTCGCCGGGCGCCACGTCTGCGAACGCCGCCGCGTAGCGGGCGGTCTCGCTCCCGCCGGAATGATCCACCCTCAGTGCGTCGCCCGGCCGGGCGCCGACCGCCGCCAGCTGCTCGGCGCGGGCGTCCAGGATCAGGTTGCCGAACGTGTCGCTGCGGACCACATGGGCGGCGAGCGCGCCGTCTCTGACCTCGGCGCGGGGCAGCTCGAGCCGGCGCAGCTCGCTCGCAGCAAGCGGCTCGCCGACCTCCGCGAGGGCGGCGCCCGCCGCGATCGCGGCCGCGACCGGCGCGAATATGTCGCGGCCATGGAAGGTGCGCGACACCGGCTCGAGGCGCTCCTGCGAGGCCCCGACGTCGACGGCCTCCGATACGCCGCCGAGCCGCTCCGCGGCGACCATCAGCAGGCCGTTGTCCGGGCCGACGAACACGTGGCGCTCCTCGGCTGCGCGCAGCGCGACTGCTCGGCGGGCCTGCGCCCCTTCGGCCCCGACCCCCGGGTCGACGACCGCGAGGTGGACGCCTGCGGGCAGGTAGGGGAGCGCGCCCGCCAGCACCGTCGCGCCCAGCTCCGCGTCGTGCCGGGGGATCGAGTGGGTCAGGTCGATGACCCGCGCGGCCGGGCAGCGTCGGGCGATCACGGCGTGGCAGACGCCCACGAACTCGTCGAGCATCCCGTAGTCAGAGAGGAACGTGATGACGGGCGGGGCAGCCGGCTCGTGTGCCATCGCTTCCTCCGCAGCTCAAGACACGGCCGGCTCGGAGGCGCCCGAGGCGGCATCCGCGAGGAGTGCGTCGAGCACGCCGTCGATGTCGTGGCGCTCCGCCTCTACATCGGCTTCGAGCCCGTGCGCGCGGAGCGTCTCGCTCGTGACCGGTCCGATGGACACCACGCGGGTCCCCGCAGACCATGGCGGCCGGCCGGGCCCGGCGCCCGAAGCGTCGCTCGTGCCCTGACCGCCAGCCGCCACCGCGTCGAGGAAGTAGCGCACCGTCGAGGACGACGTGAAGGTGATGTAGTCGGCATTGAGGGCTGTCTGGAGCGCGCTCGGCGACAGCGCCTCTGGCACCGTTTCATACAGCGCCAGCACGTCCACCTCTGCTCCACGCGCGCGGAGTGCGTCGGGCAGCACGTCGCGCCCCTCGCGCGCTCGCGCCACGAGCGCGCGGGCGACGGGCACCTCGGCCAGCGCCTCGACGAGCGCCTCGGCGACGAAGCGATCGGGTACCACGTCGGCGGCGATGCCCCGCTCCGCGAGCGCCCGCGCGGTACCCGGGCCGATCGCCGCCACACGGGCGCCGGACAGCGATCGAGCGTCACGCCCACCCGCCTCGAGGCGCTCGAACAACGGCGCGACGCCATTCGCGCTCGTCACGCAGACGAGGTCGTAGGGAGAGGGGTCGAGCGGCGGGCCCGGCAGCGCCCGCACGCGGATGACGGGCGCCTGCACGACGCTCGCACCCTGCGCTTCGAGGCGTCTTGCCAGCTCGCTTGACTGTGCCCGCGCGCGGGTGACCGCCACGGTGCGCCCCCGCAGTGGACGCGGCGGCAGCCACGACAGCTCGGCCGCGAGCGCCGCCACGGGACCGACGACGGTGATCGACGGCGGGCGGATCTCGCTCGCCCGGGCCACCTCGGCGATCGTCTCGAGCGTTCCGCCGACGGCCCGCTGTCCCGGCAACGTGCCGTTCTCGACGACCGCCGCCGGCTGTGACGCGTCGCGCCCCGCGTCGATCAGGGCCTCGGCGATCTGCGCCAGGCGCCCCACCCCCATGTAGAACACGAGCGTTCCCGGGAACGCCGCAAGCGCCGCCCAGTCGATCGCCGTCTCATCCTTCTCGGGGTCCTCGTGGCCAGTCACGAGAGCCACCGCGCTCGAGATGCCGCGGTGGGTGACCGGGATGCCCGCGTAGGCAGCCCCGGCGATCCCCGCCGTGATGCCCGGCACGACCTCGAAGGGAATGCCCGCGGCGCGCATGGCGAGTGCCTCCTCGCCGCCGCGGCCGAACACGAACGGATCGCCGCCCTTCAGTCGCACGACAGTTCTGCCGGCCCGCGCATGGCCGATGAGCAAGGCCTCGGTCTCCTCCTGCGGAACGGACGGTCCGCGGCCCTCCTTGCCGACGAACAGCTGCAGGGCATCCTCGCGGGCACCGTCGAGGGCCGCTGCCGGGATCAGCCGGTCGTACAGGATCACGTCGGCCGAGGCAATCAGCTGCAGGGCGCGCGCGGTCAGCAGCCCGGGGTCGCCTGGGCCGGCGCCGACCAGGTAGACGCGGCCCGGCTCGCTCTCAGGAACCGCCAACGCCTGCCATCTCCTCGGAAGCGCGAAGCAACTGCACCGCGCCGGCCAGACGCATGCGCTCGGCCACCGCCCGCCCGAGCTCCTCGGGGTCCTCGAGCGCGCCGAGCAGCTCGTCCACCACCCACGCCGAGCCGTCCGGCAGCCCGACCCAGGCGCGCATCCGCAGCCGGTCCTCGCTGACCGGGCGCGCGTGGGCGCCGAGCGGCGTGTGGCAGCTGGCTCCGAGCTCCGCGGCAAGCGCCCGCTCGCCGCGCAGGCAGGCGAACGCGTGTGCATCGGTGATCGCCCTCACCGCATCCCGCGCCGGCGCATCGTCGGCGCGCCCCTCGACCGCGATGATGCCCTGACCGGGAGCGGGGACGAACCGTTCGGCATCGAGCACGGCCGTGACCTCCGACTCGCGCCCGAGCCGCTGGAGGCCGGCGCGCGCCAGCACGATCGCCTGCAGCCGCTCCTCGGGGTCCCCTAGCTTGCGCAGGCGCGTGTCTACGTTGCCGCGAACAGCCACCAGCTCGAGGTCGGTGCGCTCGGCGCGCAGCTGCGCGGCACGGCGGATGCTGCTCGTGCCGACCCGTGCGCCGGGCGGCAGATCGCCGAGCTGTCCCGCCCCGCAGATGACGTCCTCCGCGGCCGCGCGCGGCGGAGCGCCGAGCAGCTCGAGGCCCTCGGCAAGCTCGCCGGGGACGTCCTTCGCCGAGTGCACCGCCAGGTCTATCTCTCCCCGCGCGAGCGCCTGCTCGAGCTCTCGCACCCATCGCGACTTGTCCTCGCCGGTGCCGGTGCCGGTGCCGGTGCCGCCGGGGGCGGGGGCGGGGGCGGGGGCGCTGTCTCCGCTGGTCACGATCGGGACGATCTCGCAGTCTCCGAGTAGCCCCGCGAGCAGTTCGGCCTGTGCAAGCGCGAGCGCGCTGCGCCGCGTCCCGAGCCGCATCAGCCCTGCACGCGGCCTCCCTGGCCGGGTCGGCGGCGGCTCAGATCGTGGACCTCCGCCAGCTCGGCTGAGGGCGCCTCCTCGACGGGCGCGTCGTCGCGCAGCCCGAACAACTCGCGCACGAGCTCGATGCTCGCGTGGCCGTGATCCTCCCCGAAGCTCCGCAGCCGGATCGTCGGCTCGTGCAGCAGCCGGCTCATCACCGCCCGGGCGATCGCCTCGACGCGAGCGAGGTCGCGTGCGGAGGCCGACTCCCAGCGGCCCGCGTTCTCCTCCAGCACCTGCTCCACGAGCGCGCTTCCGTGCTCGCGCAGGGCGCTGACGGTGGGAAGCGCGTCGAGCTGGCCGAGCCAGCGGGCGAAGCGGTTTATCTCCTGCTCGACGATCTCGAGCGCGCGCGGCGTCTCGTCGACGCGCATGTTGATGTTGCGGGCGACCACCGCCTGCAGGTCGTCGATGTCGTAGAGGGCAACGCCCTCGAGCTCGCCGCATGCGTGGTCGATGTCGCGCGGCACGGCGATGTCGATCAGCAGCAGCGGGCGGCCCTCGCGCTCTGCCATGACCACCTCGAGCTCGTCACGGCCGACGATCGGGTGGGGAGAGGAAGTGGAGGACAGCACGATGTCGGCGCGCACCAGCTGGTCGGGCAGTTTCTCCAGTCCGACGACCGTGCCGCCGAAGCGCTGGGCGAGGCTTAGCGCCCGGTCGGCGTGCCGGTTTGCCACGAAGATCGTGCCGGCGCCCTGGTCGGCGAGTGCTCGCGCGGTCAGCTCGCTGGTCTCGCCCGCGCCGAGGATCACCACGTGGCGACCCTCGAGCCCGCCGAGCACGCTGAGGGCGAGGTCTACGGCGACCGACGGGATGCTGACGCGGCTTGCGCCGATCCCCGTCTCGGAGCGCACGCGCTTGCCGGTCGTCAGCGCAGCGGCGAACAGACGGTTCGACAGCGGCCCGGTGCAGCCGGCCTGCATCGCATGTTGGTGCGCCCGGCGGACCTGGCCCTGGATCTCGGCCTCGCCGACGATCATCGACTCGAGGCCGGCGGTCACACGGTAGAGCTGGCGAGCGGCGTCGCAGTTGCGCGGCGAGTAGATCGCGTCGGCCAGCTCCGTCGGGCGGATCGAGGCACGCTGCGCGAGCAGGCCGAGCACGTCGGCCTCCGCGCGCACCGGATCGCCCACGACGAGGTAGACCTCCGTCCGGTTGCACGTCGAGATGACCACCGCCTCCCGCACCTCGGCGGTCGCGGTGGCCTCGCGAGCGAACTCGCCAGCCTCGTGCTCGGTGAAGGCAAGACGCTCGCGCAGCGCCACGGGCGCCGTCTTGTGCGAGATGCCGAGGGCGAGCAGCTCGCTCATGCCAGCGTCGACTCCCGCTCGCCCCGCTCGGGCGAGTGTGGTGGCTGGTCGGCTGAGCGCTCGGTGCGTTCGAGCAGCTCGCCGAGCTCGCGCTCGATCCGGCTCATCCGGATGGCCATGATCGACAGGTACACGAGCATCAGCGCGAACAGCACGATGTATGCGGCCGCGACGTACTTGCCGGCCTCGTGGAGCGGCAGGGCGGGGACGTCGCCGAGGACGATCGCGGCCATCACAGCGCCGTCCTGGAGGCCGCCTGGGTGCCAACCGTCGCGCCCGGCTGAAGCGTCGGCGCGGCGCTCCGGGTGCGGCGCGCCTGCGCGTCCGGGATCTCGCCGAGCAACCGCCGGCGCAGCGCGCGCAGCTGGGCGCGGGTGTGCTTGGCGGTCAGCTCGAACTTGCAAAGGGTCGCGTAGAGCAGGGCCATCGCGGCCAGCGACACGAGGAACGTGAGCGCCATCGGCCCGGGCAGGTTGGACGTGCTGCCCAGCACCCGTGGGTGCACGTAGGCGCTCGCCAGGCGCACGGCCATGAAGTTCAACGGCACGAATGCTCCGGCGGTGATCGCGAACACCGACGCGTAGCGGGCCTGGCGCTCGGGGTCCTCGATCGCGAAGCGCAGCGGCTGGTAGGTGGCGTAGAGCAGGAAGACGATCAGAAACGACACGAGCGTCGGCTCGCTCCACACCCACCAGTGGCCCCACGAGCCCTTCGCCCAGATCGAGCCGGTGATCAGCGCACCCACCCCGAAGATGAGGCTCATGTGGATCGCGACGTACGAGCGCATGTCCCAGCGCGGGTCGCGGGTGCGCAGGTGGGCGATGGCGAGCAGCGCCCCAAGCACGAAGCCGCACAGCGCGACGATCGCGAGCGGCACGTGGAGGTAGAAGATCTTCTGCAGGAACCCCTGTTCGGCGTCCAGCGGGGCGTAGAAGAAGACGAGCGAGAGCGCCAGCGCCATCGCGGCGACGGTGGCGATGCTCAGCGCGCGCAGACCCTTCCCGTACATGGCTTTTGGCTAGTCCTCCAAGAGGAAATCGAACAGGGCGTAGGCGATCAGCCCGAACACAAGATCATAGAGGCCCAGCGTGAGCAGCCAGCGCGCCGCCGGGGCCGTCGGATGCACAGATGCGAGCAGTGGCGAGGTGGCCCGTGCGCCGCCGATCACGATCGGCACGAGCAGTGGCAGGCCGAGCAGCGGGCCGAGCAGGTCCCGTGCGCGGGTGCGAACGGCGAGCGCCGCGACGAGCGTGCCGATCACCGCAACGCCGAGATCGCCGAGCGCGAGCACGCCGATCAGGTCCGGGAGCGCATCGCCGATCGAGGGTCCCAGCAGCAGCAGCCCGAAGGCCGGCACGGCCACGAGCTCGAGCACGACCAGGTAGGCGAGCAGCGTGATGACCTTGGCGACGAGCATCGCGGTGCGGTCCACGGGCGCGAGCAGGAAGGCGTCGAAGCCGCCCTGGTCGGCGTCGGCCACGAACAGGCGGTTGACGCCGAGGATCGCCGCGAACAGCAGCGTCACCCACAGGATGCCCGCGGCGAGGTCGCCGTCCACGACGCTCCGGTTCAGTGCGAAGTGGAAGACGACGAACGTCGTGACGGCGAACAGCGACATCGCGGGGACCGACTCGAGCGTGCGCAGCTCTACGAGCAGCTCCTTGCGCAGGAGCGCCGCAACAGTCCTGCTCACCGGTAGAGCTCCGCGATCTGCGAGCGGTCCACCTCGGATGCGGGCGCGAGCAGCGCCGGGCGCCCGGCGCGCAGGCCGAGCACGACGTCCGCCTCGGCGAGCCCCCCGGTGGGGTCGTGACTGCAGATCACCCGCGTGCGGCGCGATGCCGACCCGATCAGCGGCGAGACCAGCTCGATGGCGGCCGGGTCGAGGTTCGAATGGGGCTCATCGAGCAGCAGCAGCTCGGGGTCGTGCAGCACCGCCCGGGCCACCGCCACGCGCTGGACCATGCCTCGCGAGAGCGTGCGCAGGGGCTCGCGCCCGCGCGCCGTCATCGCGACGGCATCGAGCAGCTCATCGACGCGCCCGTCGGCGACTCCATGCAGGCGCGCGTGGAAGCGCAGGTTCTCGCGTGCGGTGAGCTCGCGGTACAGCAGGGGCTCGTGGCCGAGCAGGCCGACCCGCCCGCGCACCGCCCACGATTGCTCCGGGAGGCTCGAGCCGAGCACGCTGACGGTGCCGGCGTGGGGGCGCAGGAGGGTCGCGAGCACCCGCAGGAGGGTCGTCTTGCCGGCGCCGTTGGGGCCGAACACGACGAGCGTCTGGCCCGCCTCGAGGGTCAGCGTGACGCCGCTCAGGGCCTCACGTTCACCGTAACGGCGAGCTAGCCCCTCGACATGGAGGGCGGCCACGCTCAAGCGGTCGGCTTCTTATCGATCAGGACCGCCGACGCGGCCATAGCTGGGCCATCGAGCCGCTCCACGCCGAGCGGCTCGAAGCCGTCGTTGAGGCCCTCGTTCACGGGGCCATTGTCGCTGAGTGCCCCGCGCGGCGCGTCCCGGCGCTACTGGATGACGACGACGCGCGGCAACGTGGAGGTCGGGTAATGCCTGCGGTTGTGGAGCGACTGACGCACCATGGTCGTTGCGAGGTACAGCGCCGCACGGGCTCCGGCGGGAGCCCTCAGCGTGACCGTGAAGCTGCCGTCGCGGCGAGGCTTGATGCGCTTGACGGTCGGAGTCGAGGAGCACGAGAGCCGGCGCTTGACGAGGATGGCCGTGATCGGCTGGGTGAGCGGCTTGGTCACGCGGCCGCGAATGACGATCTTCCCGGCATGGCCGCTGATCGACTGCACGAGCATCCGACGGGTCAGCTTCAGGTAGGCGGAGCGCTCGGTCCCGATGCTCGCCTGATAGCTCGCCTTGTTGGTGAAGCGCAGCCTGGGTGCAGGCAGCGGCGCCGTGGCGCCGAAAAAGCCATCGGAGCCGACCACAGCGCTGGCGACGCGCTTGCGGGTCCCGAGCAGCGTGATGGTCACCTTTCGACCGACCAGGCTCATGTCGGCTGCGCCGAGCAGCGATACGCGCGCGCCGCGCCAGAGAACGTCGATCAGCGTGATCCTGCGTCGAGGGCACTGGAGAGCCAGCTGGCTCGCGGAGACCCGGTAGGCCAACGTGCCGCCTGTGACGCCGCTGCTGGTGCCAAGCCCGCTGGCGAATGCGCCGGGGAGGCCCCCGCCGGGGAGGCCCGCTCCGCCCAGGCCCTGGCCGCCTCCTCCGTATCCGGTGAGTCCGCCGGAGCCTTCACCCCCG
>JAOPZV010000134.1 GCA_025963935.1 Solirubrobacterales bacterium | reverse complement strand
GCCGCCGGCGCGCGCGAGCGGATCGACGACGAGTCGCTGCTGAGCGCTGCCGAGGCGATGGGAACGGCCGCGGAAGCGGCCCTCGGCCCCTGTCAGTCAGGCAGGCCGGGGTTTCGAGCTGACCGGTTGCGCGGCGGCGCCCTGGGCTGCGCGGGTGGGTTTGGCGGCAGCTTTGGCTGAGCGTTTCTGTCTGGCCGTCGGTTTGGCGGAGCGTTTCTGTCCGGCGGCGGGTTTGGACGAGCGTTTCCGTTTGGCAGCCGGTTTGGCAGCCGTTTTGGCAGCCGAGCTCCCCGCGGGGGCGGGCCGGCCAAGCTGGTCGAGGCGCTCGGTGAGCTTCCCGAGCTGCGCCTCGATCGACGTCAGGCGCTGGCCCATCTCCGAGCGGTCGGCGGCGGTCGGCGAGATCGCCCGGTCTAGGCGCCCGACACCGTCCTCGATGCCCTCCAGCCGGTGCGAGACCGAGCGCAGGCGCCGCGTCAGCCGTTCGATGTCGGCGGCCGACGGCAGGTTCAGCGCGCCGAGCGCGACCTCCTGCGCCTGCGCCGCCTTCTCGCGCGCGTCGAAGGCTTTGCCGATCGCGCCGGTCAGCAGCGGGCTTTCGAGCAGCTCCCCGAGGGCCTTGCCGAGCCGGTCCTCGGTGTTACCGCTCAGACGATCGCGGAGGTTCTTGGCGGCGGTGCTCGCGTCGGACATCTCGGCTCCTGGAGTCGGCTGGTGAACGCCCGCCAGACCGCGGGCAGCGGTTGGTCGGCCTGCGGCCGGAGCGTAAGGATACGGTGCAGCGATGCCCCAGCAGCTGTTCATCTTCATCCAGCTGGAGTTCCCCTGGGCACTCGGGCCTCCCGATGGCCGCTACCTGCTTCGCGGGCGGGTGGACGGCGGGGCAGAACACGTGGTGGTGCTGAACACGCTCGGCGCACGCCACGCCGCGATCGGCCGGGCGCCCGACGCGGCCGCGCGGCGGCCCTCGTTCCTCGAGCGGCGGCGCCCGCGCGGCCCTGGACGGGAGGCGACGGCTGACCCGGCGGCGGTGCTCACGACGCGCGTGACGGTGATCGACCCGGTCCCCCTGTCGGCCGAGCAGCAGGCGCGCGCCTGGCTGGAGGAGCTCGACCGCGAGCACGAGTCACGCGCGGCGGTGGCGGTGGTCAACCGCGTCCTGCATCTCCATCGGATCGCCGCTGCCGACCCCTACACCCATGAGGTGTCCCCCGCCCAGGCCCTCGTGATCAGGGCCGGCTGGGGCGAGGGCGAGCAGGTGGCCGACGGGCGCTGGCTGCATGCTCGCGAGCTGCCCTGGACGCCGCGCAGGCGGCGTGCGGCGGGCACGCGGCGCGTGATCGCCGATCGCTCAGCGGCGCTGCGCCCGCTGGAGCGCCTCGCCGCGCTGCTGGGAGCGCGCAGCGCGAGCCTCCTGTGCGAGGAGCTGGCGCTGCGCGCCCGGCTGGACCTCGACCACGGGCGCGTCCGGCACGCGGCGCTGGAGCTCGATCGCGCCTACTCCGCGGCGATCCCGGAGCTGCGCGCTGAGGCCCGCCAGGACCTGACGCTTCGCATCGCCGAGCTCGAGCAGCTGCGCCCCGGCGTGGCGGCCCAGGCCGACGCGGCGCTGCCGGACGAGGCCGCCTCGAGCGCCGCGCAGCCGGATGAGGAGATCGTCCGCCATGCGCTGGAGCGCCTGGAAGCGGTGATGCGGGCGCGCACGGCGGCGGGGTTTAGTCTGAAGCGATGATCGATCCGACCATCACGGCCGTCGGAACCTGGAGCGGCGGGCGCTTCATGCACTTCGGTGAGCCCCTCGAGGACGAGCGCCTGCAAGCGCTGCTGCGGCCAGGGGCGGGCATCGACACGGTGATCACCGCCGATGCCTACGGCGCGGGCGAGGCCGACCTCGCGCTGGGCCGCGCGCTGCGCGGGTTGCCGCGCGAGCAGTACTGCCTGGTCGGCGCGATCGGTCACGACTTCTACCGCGGAGAGCGCGAGGGCGCGAAGGGCTTTCCGCGCTTCACCGACCCGAGACTGCGCGGCGAGGAGGATTACGCCTCCTACATCCGCATGGCCACCGAGCGCAGCCTCGAGCGCTGCGGCGTGGAGCGCTTCGACCTGCTGATGCTGCACAACCCCGACCGCACCGGCTACTCGAGCGCGGCAGTGTGGGAGGGGATGCAGGCGGTCCGCGAGGCCGGCCTGACGCGCATGCTGGGGGTCGCGCCGGGTCCCGCCAACGGCTTCACGCTGGATCTGATCGACTGCCTCGAGCGCTTCGCTGCGCAGATCGACTGGGCGATGATCATCCTCAGCCCGCTGGAGCCCTGGCCCGCTGAGCTCGTGCTCGAGGCTGCGGCGGCCCACGACGTGAAGCTGATCACGCGGGTGGTGGACTACGGCGGCATCTTCCACGACGACGTTATGCCCGGACACCAGTTCGCGCCCTACGACCATCGCAAGTTCCGCCCCGAGGGCTGGGTATCGGAGGGCCGCGCCAAGCTCGAGTCGATGCGCCCGTTCGCCGAGCGCCACGGGATGACGATGCTCCAGCTGGCCTGTGCATGGAACCTCGCCCATCCGGCCGTCGGCTGCGTCGCGCCGACGCTGATCCAGGAGAGCGGGGCGGGAGCCCGGCCGATCGAGGACAAGCGCGCGGAGCTTGCGGCGGTCGCGCAGGCCGCCGCGCTGGACGCCGAGGAGGTGGCGGCGATCCGCCGGATCGGCGATAACACGGGATGCATGGCGCTGAAGGGCGGCAGCCCCGACCACGCGGGCGACCGCCTGGCCGACCGCTGGGAGCTCGACGATGAGCTCGCTGCGGTGGCGGCCCGCTGGCGCATCGACCCGGAGCGCGACCTCGCACGGCGGGTTGCGCTGGCAGCAAACCACGACTAGGACTGGGGAGCGATGAGTATCGACGTGAGCGGCTTCAAGCAGGGACAGAAGGCGATGTGGACCGCCGGGGACTACCCTGAGGTGGCTCGCAGGATCGAGACCGTCGGGCGGTTCGTCGCTGAGCGCGCGGGCGCGGCTCCGGGCATCGAGCTGCTCGATGTGGCGACGGGGGCCGGGAACGTGTCGATCCCGGCCGCCCTGGCGGGGGCGAAGGTCACGGGGCTCGACCTGACCCCGAAGCTGCTCGAGGCGCAGCGCGCCAATGCCGAGGCGGCCGGTGTGGAGGTGGAGCTCGTCGAGGGCGACGCCGAGGAGCTGCCCTTCGCGGCGGACTCCTTTGATCGCGTCACCTCCTGCTTCGGCGTGATGTTCGCCCCACGCCAGCGGGTGGCCGCCGCGGAGCTGGCCCGCGTGACGCGACCGGGCGGGATGATCGTCGTCGCCGCCTGGACCCCGGAGAGCATGATCGGCAAGACCTTCAGGGCCTCGGCCGTGTACATGCCGCCGCCGCCGCCCGAGCTCAAACCGCCGGTCATGTGGGGCGTCGAGCAGCACGTGCGTGAGCTCTTCGAGGGAAGCGACGCCGAGCTGTCCTTCGAGCTTCGCTCGGTGCCCTTCATCGGCGACTCCCCGGCTAGCTGGCTGGAGCGGGACGAGCGGATCCTCGGTCCGGCCGTGATGGCCAAGGCGGCGCTCGAGTCCCAGGGGCGCTACGAGGAGCTGCGACGGGACATGCTGGCCCTCTACGAGGACCTCAACGAAGCCGACGACGGCGCCTTCCGAGTTCAGGCCGAGTACCTCGTGACCGTGGCACAACTGCCGAGCTGAGAACTAGTCGGGAGCCAGCGCTCCGACGAGCTCGAGCGCCGGCTCCTCGCCGGACACCCGCTCAGCGTCCCTGGAAGTGCGGAGCGCGTTTGCCGAGGAAGGCGGAGATGCCCTCCCTCGCGTCCTCGCTGGCGAACACCTCGGCGAAGCCGCTCTTCTCGGCCTCGATGCCCGCATCGAGCGTCGCGTCCACCGAGACAGCCTTGATCTTGGCCACCGCGAGCGGCGCCTGGCCGGCGAGCTTGCGGGCCCACGCGAGCGCGGTGTCGAGCAGTTCGTGGTCCTCCACGAGGCGGTTGGCAAGCCCGAGCTCGAACGCTTCGTCGGCGAGGATCGGGTCCCCCACGAGGTTCATCTCGAGCGCCTTGCTGGCGCCCACGAGGCGCGGCAGGCGCTGGGTGCCGCCGAACCCGGGGATGATCCCCAGCTTGATCTCCGGCTGCCCGAACAGCGCCGAGCGAGCGGCGATCCGAACGTCGCAGGCCATCGCGAGCTCGCAGCCTCCGCCGAACGCCAGCCCGTTGACGGCGGCGATCGTCGCGATCCCGTCGTTGCCGAGCTCCTTGAACAGCTCGTGCGCCGAGTTGATCAGCTGCTCGCCGGAGGACTCGTCCATGCTCGTGAACGCCTTGATGTCCGCGCCTGCGGAGTAGAGGAACGGGTTCGAGGAGGCGATCACGAGGGCCCGTACGCCGGCGCCCTGCGCAGCGCGCCAGACCTTCTCCAGGTCCTGGACGACCTGCGGGGAGATCGAGTTCATCTGGCCGTTGGCAAGCCAGGCGATCGCCACGCCGTCCTCGCGCGTCTCGAGCGTGACGACCTCCGCCGGCTGCTCGGCGTCGGGCTGGGGATAGGCGTAAAAGCCCTGCCCGCTCTTCTGCCCGAGCCGCCCCTGGGCGACGAGGCGGCGGAGGATCGTGGGCGGGGTGAAGCGATCGCCGTGGCGCTCGCGGGCGTTCTCCATGCGCTCGAGGACCGTGTCGAGCCCCTCGCTGTCCGCCTTCATGAACGGCGGCAGGAGGCCGCGGCGCGGGTCAAGGCCGGCGCCGGCCATCATGCCGAAGTCGATGTCACGGTGGCTGGCGACGCCCTCCTCGAGCACCAGGCAGGCCTCGAGGAACGTCTTCAGCGACAGCAGCTCCACGAGCTCCGCCACGTCGGGCTCGTTCTCGCCCGGAAGCATTGGCTCGCCCTCTGGGCTGTAGAAGCCGTTGCCGCCGGTCTTCGCGCCGAGCCTGCCTTCGGAGACGAGTTTCTGCATGCCCTTGGGCACGTAGAAGCGTTCCTCGCCGTAGGACTCGACGAGGTGCTCGGCTACGTGCAGCACCGTGTCGAGGCCGAGCAGGTTGACGAGCTGGTAGGGGCCGATGGGGATCACGCCGGCCGCGGCCAGACCCTCGTCGATCTTCTTGATCGAGAGTTCCTTCTCCGCCTGCTCGCGCCACACCTCGGCGCTTCCCGAGTTGAGGATGCGGTTGACGACGAAGCCGGGAACCTCCGCGCAGGTGATCGGCTGCTTGCGGATCGATTGAGCGAAGGTGACCGCGGCGGCAACTGTCTCGGCGGAGGTCTCCTCGCCCTCGACGATCTCGATCAGGGGCATCAGCGACGCCGGGTAGAAGTAGTGGAAGCCGACCACCTTGTCCGGGCGCAGCGTGGCTTCGCCGATCTCCGTGATCGACAGTGACGAGGTGTTGGACGCGAGGATCGCGTGCCCGGGCGTGGCGGCGTCGAGCTGTGCGAAGACGGCCTGCTTGATGTCCATCCGCTCGGGCACGGCCTCGACCACGAAGTCGACCTGGCCGAAGGGCTCGTAGGAGGTGGTCCCCTCGATGCGCCCGAGGATCTCAGCGATCTGCGCCTCCGCCTGCTCGGCGGTGATCTTGCCCTTCTCCGCCAGCTTGCCGACCTGTCCGCGGGTGACGTTGGCGGCCTCGTCGAGGCCTGCCTGCACGAGCGCGTCGTCGATGTCCTTGAGCACTACGGGGATGCCCGCGGCGGCGATCGTCTGGGCGATCTGTCCGCCCATCGTCCCGGCGCCCACGACGGCGGCTTTGAACACGAACATGCTTTCGCTCTCCTCTGATTAGCGGCCCACCCGGCCCGCGGGAGCCTAGCGCCACGCCCGCAACAGCGCACCTTCCGGCGCTCGCGAGGGTTTCCCTAGATGGCAGCTCTCGAACGGGAGGGCTTCCGGGCGCCGCGACGATCTGAGCACACCT
>JAOPZV010000059.1 GCA_025963935.1 Solirubrobacterales bacterium | reverse complement strand
ACGTGGGTGAGATTGACGTGTTGCGCGACGCGGACGGCCGCGCGTATCTAATCGACGTGGCGAAGACGCCCTGGGGTCCGCCGTCCGGTATCCGCGGCAGGGACGGCAGGCGCGCGGTGCGGGTGCTGGCGGACGAGCTGGAGCGGTATCTGGAAGCCCGACAGCTGCGCTTTTGAACCTCCGACCTGGCCTGGATGCAAGCTGCTCCGAGGCCCTGTCGTAGAGGCCCAGCCGGCTACCGGCCCTGTCGGCTACCTGATCTGCATGCCGGAGATGGCGCGCGCGATCACGAGCTGCTGGATCTCGGCGGTGCCCTCGAAGATGTCGTAGATCTTCGCGTCGCGGTGCCAGCGCTCGACGGGGAACTCCCGCGTGTACCCGTTGCCGCCGAGGATCTGGATCGCTCGCTCTGTGGCCCACACGGCGACCTCACCCGCCTTGAGCTTGCTCATCGAGCCCTCGGCGTTCTCAAAGGTGTGCTGGCTGCGCCCCATCCACGAGGCCCTCCACACCAGCAGCCGCGCCGCGTCGATCTCCATCTTCATACGCGCCAGCGTGAACGCGATCGACTGGTTCTCGATGATCTTGCGGCCGAACTGCTCGCGCTCCTTGGCGTAGTCGAGCGCGTACTCATACGCGGCGCGGGCGATGCCGAGCGCCTGGGCGCCGACGGTCGGACGCGAGGACTCGAACGTCTGCATCGCGGCCTGCGAGTTGCTCCTCTTGCCCTCGCGCACACGCGCGATGCGCTCGTCGAGCTTCTCCTTGCCGCCGAGCACATGCCCTGCGGGAACCCGGCAGTCGTCGAGGAACACATCCGCGGTGTGCGATGCCCGCAGGCCGTGCTTTGAGACCTTTGAGCCCTGCGAGATGCCCTTGGCTTCGCTCATCGGCACGACGAATGCTGCGTGGCCGCGCGAGCCGAGCTCGGGGTCGAGCGTCGCGATCACGACGTGCACGTCGGCGATGCCACCGTTCGTGGCCCACGCCTTCTGCCCGTTGATGATCCACTCGTTCGTGGCCTCGTCGAACTTGGCACGTGCCCGCACGCCGGAGACGTCCGAGCCGGCATTGGGCTCTGAGGCGCAGAACGCGGCCACCTTCACGTCATCCGCGGTCCCGAAGCAGCGCGGGATCCACTCGCCGATCTGCTCGCCGGAGCCCTGGCCGAAGATCGCGGCGACCGCCAGCGCGGTACCCATGATCGACATGCCGATCCCCGCGTCCCCCCAGAACAGCTCCTCGTTGACGATCGGCAGCGTGAGACCGGTCGGATCGGCGAAGAACTGTGCGAGTCCCTCGAAGCCGTAGAGGCCGATCTTGGCGGCCTCCTGGATGATCGGCCACGGCGTCTGCTCCTTCTCATCCCACTCGTGAGCCGCGGGCCGCACCACGTCCGCGGCGAACCCGTGCACCCAGTCGCGGATGTCCTTCTGATCCTGCGTCAGCTCCAGCGAGAAGGTGACGTCCTGGTGCGCGGCACCTGTTATCGCCTCGACTGCCGCCTCGGCGGCGTCGGAGACGGTTGGGCTTGGCGCGGCTGACGGTGAGGCTGACATCTCGTGAGATCTCCTTTGGGTGAGGGGCGCCGGTGGCTGGGCGCGGGAGAGCGGGTCCTTCCGAACACCTCGCGGGGCCTTCCTATGACATGAAAAAGGGTACCCGACGCGGTTTTGGCCCGTCCTGCGGACCGCCTGCATATTCCCCGATCGGCCGTCGCGTACTCGTCTCCTTGGCAAATCTCCCGAATTCGGGTAGGCTTCCGCAGGAATAGTTCCTCACATTATCGCTTATATCCGTGCTCCCCATGAAGAAAGTGACCATGCCAAGACGCCCAATCGCCCTTGCCCTCTGCCTGCCCGCCGTCTTGCTCGGCATGACTGCCTGTGGGTCCTCGGGCGGAAGCGGCAAACAGCTGGCGCTCGTCGCATACTCGACCCCAAAGACGGCCTATGAAAAGCTGATCCCGGCCTTCCAGGCCACTCCGGCGGGAAAGGGCGTGAGCTTCACCCAGTCCTACGGGGGCTCGGGCGAACAGAGCAGGGCCGTGAGCAACGGGCAGCACGCTGACGTCGTCAACTTCTCGCTGGAACCGGACGTTGAACGGCTGGTCAAGGCCGGCATGGTCTCGCCGAGCTGGAACCAGAACGCCACCCATGGCTTCGTGACCAACTCGGTCGTGGTGATCATCGTGCGCAAAGGCAACCCGAAGCACATAGCGGGCTGGTCGGACCTCGTGAAGCCGAGCACGCAGGTGGTCACGCCCAACCCGTTCACGTCGGGCGGGGCACGCTGGAACATCATGGCCGCGTATGGAGCCCAGCTGAAGGAAGGCAAGACCCCGGTGCAGGCGCAGGCGTACCTGACGCAGCTGTTTCACAAAGTCGTCAGCCAGGACAGCTCCGCGAGGAACTCTCTGCAGACGTTCCTCGCAGGCAGAGGCGACGCGCTGCTGAGCTACGAGAACGAAGCGATCGCCGCCCAGAAGAAGGGTTCACCGGTGGAATATGTGATCCCGAGCGACACGATCCTCATCCAGAGTCCGGCCGCGGTCGTCGGCAGCGGCTCGCCGAACAAGGCAGCGACGGACTTCGTGAGCTACCTGGTCTCCCCTGCCGCACAGGCGATCTGGGCAGGCAAGGGGTACAGGCCGGTGGTCTCCGGCGTGGCAGCGAGCTCGAAGTTCCCAAACCCGCCCGGGCTGTTCAACATCGACTCGGTGGGCGGCTGGAAGACGGTGACCAAGCAGTTCTTCGACCCTGAAAAGGGGATCGTCACGAAGATCGAGCAGTCGCTCGGAGTCTCAACTGCGAAATAGCGCCGACACGCTGGCGCTCAGAGGACGGCGCTTCCCCGGAGTGCCCGCACGTGGAGGCGGTGCGCTCGGGAAGGGCCTGCTCGGCATCTACCTGACGGCGCTCGTGCTGCTCCCGATCGCGGCGTTGCTGACGAAGGCCAGCAGCGGCGGGACCTCTGCCTTCTGGCGTGAGATCACGAGCCCGGAGGCGCTTGCCGCGATCAAGCTGACGCTGGCCGCGTCCGCGATAGTCGTCGTGCTGAACGCGATCTTCGGAACGATCATCGCGTGGGTGCTCGTGCGCGACGAGTTCCCCGGCAAGCGGATCGTGAACTCGCTGATCGACCTTCCGTTTGCGCTGCCGACGATCGTCGCGGGCCTCGTGCTGCTCTCGCTCTACGGGAAAGGCAGCCCCGTCGGCATCAACGTGGCGTTCACGCGTGCCGCGGTCGGGCTGGCTCTGCTGTTCGTCACTCTGCCGTTCGTCGTGCGCTCGGTGCAACCCGTGCTGCTCGAGCTCGACCAATCGATGGAGGAGGCGGCGGCCTCGCTCGGCGCGCGGCCGGCGACCGTGCTGCGACGCATCGTGCTGCCCAGCCTGGTGCCGGCGATCGTGTCCGGCGTCGCGCTGAGCTTCGCCCGGGCGCTCGGTGAGTTCGGGTCGCTGGTGCTGATCACGGGCAACCTGCCCTTCAAGACCGAGGTCGGGTCCGTGTACATCTTCGGCCAGATCCAGAACGACAGCCTTCCGACCGCCGCCGCCGTCTCGGTCGCGCTGCTGTTCGTGGCGCTCGTCGTGCTCGGGCTCCTGAGCTTCATCTCACAGCGGCAGTCCAGACATGTCCTCTAGCGCGCAGGGCGCTGTGAGCATCACACCGGGCGCCGGGATTCGGCCGGCGCAGCGCGCCCCCGCGAGCGGCTCCGGCCGCGACGAGCGCGCGGCCCGGGCGCGGAGGCTGGGGGTGCGGTCGGTCGCTCTCGGCTACCTGGCGCTGCTGCTGCTGGCCCCGGTGGCGATGATCTTCTACCGGACCTTCGAGCACGGCCTGGCCCCGGTGTGGAGCGCGGTGACCGCGCCGAATGCCCAGCACTCCTTCTGGCTGTCGCTGGAGGTCGTGGCGATCGCCGTTCCGTTGAACACGGTGTTCGGCGTCGGGATGGCGCTGCTGCTCGAGCGTGGCCGCTTCCGGGGCAAGGGGCTGCTGGGCGTGTTGATCGACCTCCCGTTCGCGATCTCGCCGGTGGTGGTCGGCCTCGCCCTCGTGCTGGTCTACGGCAAGACTGGATGGTTCGGGGACTGGCTTGCCACGAACGGCATCCAGGTGATCTTCTCGGTCCCCGGGATGGTGCTCGCCACGGCGGTCGTGTCGCTGCCGTTCGTTGCGCGCGAGACGATTCCGGTGCTGCGCGAGCTCGGCACCGACTCCGAGCAGGCGGCCGAGACGCTGGGCGCAAGCGCGTGGCAGGCGTTCTGGCGCGTAACGCTCCCCGGGATCAGGTGGGGCGTCGTGTACGGCGTCGTGCTCACGACCGCGCGCGCCCTCGGCGAGTTCGGCGCCGTGAGCATCGTCTCGGGCAGAATCGAGGGTCAGACGCAGACCCTGCCACTCTATGTGCAGGATCGCTTCGAGAACTTCGACTCGACCGGCGCCTACACGGCCGCCGTGGTCCTGGCGCTCCTGGCCCTTGCGACGTTGCTGGCGATGAACCTTCTGACACGGCACACACGCAAACGGACGGCAGCCTGATGGCCATCGAGGTGCGCAACGTCGACAAGCGCTTCGGCGACTTCGTGGCGCTCGACGATGTCACGATGACCGTTGGCGACGGCGCCCTCACGGCGCTGCTGGGACCCAGCGGGAGCGGCAAGTCGACGCTCCTGCGGATCATCGCGGGGCTCGAGACCCCGGACAGCGGCCAGGTCGTGATCGGCGGCGAGGACGTGACCAGCTCCGCCGCGCGCACCCGTGGCGTCGGGTTCGTATTCCAGCACTACGCACCGTTCAAGCACATGTCCGTCCATGACAACGTCGCATTCGGCCTGAGCGTGCGCAAGCGGCCGAAGGACGAGATCGCCGAGCGCGTCAAGGAGCTGTTGGGCCTCGTTCGCCTGGATGGGCTGGCCGAGCGCTACCCGTCCCAGCTGTCAGGCGGGCAGCTGCAGCGGATGGCGCTGGCACGGGCACTCGCGGTTCAGCCGCAGGTGCTGCTGCTGGACGAGCCGTTCGGAGCGCTGGACGCCCAGGTTCGCGCGGAGCTGCGCGAGTGGCTGCGCCGGCTCCATGAGGAAATCCACGTCACGACGGTGTTCGTGACGCACGACCAGGAGGAGGCCATGGAGGTCGCCGAGCAGATCGTCGTGATGAACAAGGGGCGGATCGAGCAGGCCGGCTCCCCGCGACATCTTTATGAGAGTCCGACGAACGAGTTCGTGATGTCGTTCATCGGGCCGGTGAACCGGATCGGAGACGCTTTCTTGCGACCCCACGACATCCAGATCCTGCCGGAGTCCGACGGGACCGGGACAGAGGCGCTGATCGAGCGGGTCGTGCATCTCGGCTTCGAGGTGCGGGTCGAGCTGAAGCTGCACGACGGCCGGGACGTCTGGGCTCAGGTGACCCGCGAGGAGGCCCGCCAGCTCGAGCTCACCGAGGGTCAGATCCTCTCCGTCCGCCTCCCCGCTCCGCGCGTCTTCTCCTCCTAGCTCGCCTCGCCGGCCGGCGGGGGCGGCTCTCCTGACCCAGCTCCGCCGGTCCCCCGTCGGACGAGCCTCCTAGCGGGTGTGCCAGGCCTCCTCGTGGCGCGTCAGGGCGAGCACGTCCTTTGGGAGCTTGCCAGCGGCGACCTCGGCGACGGTCACGTGCTCGAGCACCTTGCGAAGGTTCGCGCGCAGCGCGATCCACACCTGCTGAAGGGATTCGGCCGATCCGGTGTATTCGATCTCCTCGGGGCGCTGACCGCGGACGCCGACGAGCGGGCCCTCGACCGCTCGGATGACCTGCGCGAGGCTGACCTCGGCGGCCGGCCTGGCGAGCCAGTAGCCGCCCTCGGGCCCGCGCTGGCTGCGCACGACGCCGGCCGAGCGCAGCTGCGTGAGGATGTTCTCGAGGAACGAGACAGGGATGCCCTGCGCCCGCGCGACCTCGTCCACCTTGCGCGGCGAGTCCTGGCTGCTGTCGGCGAGCTCCACGACGGCACGCACCGCGTAGTCGGCCTTTGCGGTCACGTGCATGCAAGGATTCTCACGTATTCCGCTGCGAATGGTCGCCGGCCCGGCAATCCCGACCTGTGTGGTAGAAGTTAGGCATACCTAATCCGGGTTTGCGAGCAACGAGGTAGAGATGGGTTTCACCGAGACAGTGGCGCTGGGCGCGATCGCCGGGCTGACGATCTACATCGGCTTGCCCCTGGGCAGGATGCGCGGCGTCGACGACCGGATGAGGGTCTGCTTGGCGATGTTCTCCGTCGGCATCCTCGCGTTCATCTTCATGGACGTGACCAAGCACGGCGAGCAGATCTTAGAAACCTCGCTGGACCAGCTCAAAGCCCACACCGCCAGTTTCGGTCACGTGCTTGGCCTGTTCGCGCTGCTCGCCGTTGGCTTCACCTCCGGGACGGCCGGCATCTCGGCGATCGAGCGGCGGTTGCGCTCGCGGCGCAGCGCGCCGGCCCCGATCGCGGGCGGTGATACGACGGCGGTCCTCAGCGCCGAGCAGGTCGCCCAGGCGCAGGGCGAGGAGGTCCGCCAACGCGCATTGCAGACCGGCATGGTGATCGCCGTGGCGATCGGCCTGCACAACTTCGCCGAGGGGCTGGCGATCGGAGTGTCTGCCAAAGCTGGCGCGATCGGCTTGGCGACTGTGCTGATCATCGGGTTCGGGCTGCACAACGCGACCGAGGGTTTCGGGATCGTGGGGCCCCTTGGGGGCGCGCGGCCATCCTGGTCGTGGCTCGCTCGGGCGGGTCTGATCGGCGGCGGCCCGACGTTCCTCGGCACGATCGTCGGCTATCAGGTGAACTCGAGCCCGCTCGAGCTGCTCTTTTACGCCCTCGCCGGCGGTGCGATCCTCTACGTGATCGGGGAGATCTGGACCGGCATGCGTCGCTACGGGCATCACACGCTCGGCCTGTACCTGATTGCAGCCGGCTTTCTCACCGGCGTGGCCACGGACCTGGTCGTCTCCTACGGCGGCGGTTGACGCCCTGCGCTTCGCCGCCCGGCGGGCGTTTAGCATCTGCGCATGACGCCCCGCTGGCACTGGGACTTCGAGGAGGCCCGCCCGGTTCGCCGCGCGCCTCCCCCGGCCCCACCGGCGCCCGTCGCGCCCGTCACCGCGTCCGAGCCGCCGCGCCCACGTGGCGCGACATATCGGCGGCGCAGGGGCGCGGTGCTCGCCGGACTCGTCCTGCTGATCGCGCTCATCGTCGCCGTGCTGTCGGGCTCGAGCCACCACGCCGGCGCCCCTGCGTCTGCCGCGCAGGCTGAAATCGCGCGGGCGCGTCGCGCGCACAGCCGTGTCCCAACCGACCCGGAAAGCGACCAGCGGGGCGCCGTCGCCTCGGTCCTGTCCTACACCCCGTTCGTCAGGGCCGGGGGCGGTCGCGCGCGCGAGGTCGCACTGACCTTCGACGACGGGCCGGGCCCCTACACGCCTCAGGTGCTCAGCGTCCTCGAGCGGATGCACGCTCACGCGACGTTCTTCGCGATCGGGAGGATGGAGCGCTACTTCAGCGCCTCCACGACCCGGGCGATCGAAGACGGCGACGTGATCGGCGACCACACCGAGAACCACCCCGCACTCGCCCAGCTCTCGGCGCACAACCAGCGCGAAGAGCTGCTCGAACAGGCGGCGCGGGTGGAACTGCTGGGCGGAAAGCGACCGACGCTCTTCCGCCCGCCGTACGGCTCCTTCGACGCCAGAACGCTGCGCCAGCTGAAGTCGCTGCACCTGCTGATGGTCCTCTGGTCGGTGGACACCGGCGACTACCTGCAGCCAGGGGTTCCGGCGATTGTTGAACGTGCGCTCGCCGGGGCGCGTCCGGGAGCCATCATCCTGCTGCACGACGCAGGGGGCGTGCGCACGCAAACGGTCGCGGCGCTGCCCCAGATCATCAGCGGACTGCGCTCTCGCGGCTACCGCATCGTGACAGTGCCGCAGCTGCTGAAGGACGATCCCCCACCAGCGGGGCAGCCGCTGCCGACGAGCCTCAACGGCGACTGACGGCGGGTTCGGCGCTCAGGCCGCCGCGCACGTCGCGCAAGCCCCGTGAATCACGACCTCGTGCTCTGAGACCTGCAGCGGAAGTGTTCCGCTAACGCGGCGGATGGCACGCTCGAGTCCCGCATCGCTGAATGGCGAGATCCGCCCGCAGCGGTCGCACACCAGGTGGTGGTGATGGCCCGAGCCGCCACGCGCGGGCTCGTAGCGGACCACACCCCGCCCCACCTCGACACGCTGCAGCAGCCCGATCGCCTCGAGCTCCTCCATCACCCGGTAGATGCTCGCGCGTGAGACCTCGCGGTTGCGGCTGGCGAGCTCCTCGTGGATCTCGACGGCCGACAGCGCACACGGTTGCTCGTCGAGCAGCTCGAGGATCGCGCGCCGTGCGCCGCCGCGCCGGTAGCCCGCATCGCTCAGCGCCTGCGCTGCCTGCTCGGCCCAGCTGCTCCGTTGCGGGGTCGATGCCATGAAGCCCATTCTAGGCTCGCGGTGCATGGGCGTTCGGGTGTGCGAGCGGTTCCCGGAGCGCACTAGCGGCCGGTGGCCTGTCGGAGGGCTCGCTTCAGAGCTTCCAGCTCGGCCACCTGCCACTGCTCGAAGTTCAGCGACGCGGGTGACAGGGTCTCGGTGATCGTCGCGAGGGGAATGTGCTGCTGGGCGGCTATCTGACTGACCCGCTTGACGTCCGGGGTGACGTTCTGGCTGTTGTAGACCCACACCTTGATCTTGCGTCGTCGAGCCTGGTTGTCGACCGCTTCCTTGTCGCTGGCGGTCACGTCGGTGCCCTCCGCGATCGCCTTGACGAAGCTGTACGGGGTGAGCAGGCGAAGCCCCAGGTCTTCGCCGAGGCCCTGGAAGATGCTCTCGCTGTAGCCGACCGGTACGCCCCTGTATCGCGAGCGGATCTCGCTGCGCAGCTGGTCATAGCGTGCCAGTCCAGCAGTCTTCAGGCGATGCTGCTGTTCTGCGTAGTAGGCCGCGTTCGGCGGATCGAGGCGGTCGTATTCGGCGACGATCCGGTCGATCACTGTGAACACGTCGGTCGGGAAGTACCAGAGGTGCTGGTTCGCGCCGTCCTTCAGCCCGAGAAGCTTGCCGATGTTGAGGACGGCGCGCCCACTCTGGGGACTCGCTTCCAGCAGCTGCGTCGCCCAGTTGTCATAGCCGAGGCCGTTGACGATCGCGATGTTCGCGCCGGCCATCGTTCGCGCATCCCGGGCGGTTGGCTCATAGCTGTGCGGGTCGGCGTTGGGGTTGACGATGATGCTTCGGACAGTCGCCCTCGTGCCGGCAAGCTGAGCGGCGATGCTCCCCCACACGTTCTCCGCCGCGACGACCTGCAGGGCGGAGTGAGGGGAGCCTGTGCCAGAGGACGAGCCGGACGAGGAGACCGGCGCCCCCGAGCGCCCGCAGCCGGCGAGCGCGAGCGCCCCGGCGAGCGTCGCGAGGACGTGGGTTCGTCTCAGGGGCACCGCGGAAGCCTACTATAAATAAGATTTGATCTCATAAGAGACTAGGTCTCGCCCTAGCTTCTGCTGCGTGGAAGTATCCTTGCCCGTCATGCGCAGGTCAGCCGAACGGCTCCGCGGCGGGGCGCCAGATGGACATCGAGACTCGGCGCGCACGGCGTGAGGAGCGGCGGCGAGCAGCCCGCCGCCGCCGAGCCGCAGCGCTGATCGCCCTCGCCGCCGCGCTCCTTGCGCTGGTCGTCGTCCTGGCCACGGGTTCGCTCGGCAGCTCGCAGAGCACCCGGCAAACACGATCGACGGGTGCCCGGACGAGCACGGGCACCGAACACGCCCCAGCGGGCTCGAGCGGAGCGGGTGGGGGCGCTGCCACGGGGCGCCCCGGGACGGCGGCCGTGCCAATCCTGATGTACCACGTGATCGCAGCGCCACCCGCGGGCGCCCCGTTTCCCGGCCTGTATGTTCCGCCGCAGGAGTTCGCCACGCAAATGCGGGCGCTCAAGGCGGCCGGCTGGCACGCCGTCACGCTCGACCAGGTGGACTCCTATTGGAGGAGAGGTACGCCGCTCGGCCCCGGCAAGCCGATCGTGTTGACCTTCGACAACGGCTACGAGTCGCAGTACACCAACGCGCTGCCGGTGCTCCGCCGGCTCGGATGGGTTGCCGACGAGAACATCCAGCTGAGCGGCCTCCCGCCCTCACAGGGGGGGCTTGGCCAGGCTGAGATCCGCGCCCTCGTCGCGGCCGGCTGGGAGCTCGACACACAGGGCTTCAGCCACGCGGATCTGATCAAGCTCGGAGCCGAACGGCTGCACTACGAGGTGGCCGTCGCCCGCAGTGTCCTGCAGCGTCGCTACCACGTGCCCGTCAACTGGTTCTGCTACCCGTCGGGCCATTACGACGCGACCGTCCTCGCGAGCGTTCGCGCCGCCGGATACCGGGGCTCCACGACCGTCGTGCCCGGCTGGGCACACACGAGCGATGACCCCTACCGCCTGCATCGGCTGCGAGTGCTTGGCGGGACCAGCCCACAGGGACTGCTGACGCAGCTTGCAGGCAGCCGCACCGCGCCGCAGGCGCCAGCGTCCTACAGCGGCGTCTGAACGTGCTTGCGAAGAGACCGCTCGCCGCGACAGGGCGTGCGGTTTTGCTGCTGGCGCCTGCGGCTAGAACAGATCCGGCTAGTCGGTGCGGTCCTCGAGCTCCTCCGGAACACCGACGTCTCCCTCCTCGGGGGGCGTCTCGGTCTGGCCGGGGTGCTGATCGGAGCCGTCGATCGGCTGCGTCGCCCTCGCCGGGTTCGTGTCCTCGCCGCCCCTCGCCGCATCGCGCGTGGTCTCCGATGCCTCCTCGTCCCCTGTCTCCGGTGGCTTCGTTCGCTGATCGTCGGTGGACATCTCCATCCCCTTCCCGAGTCGGCCGCCGGGGTGCCGTCGCCCCTCCAGGCCGCTAGTCGTTGTCACAGGAGGAGTACCCGCGCGTGATGCGTGGAATCCACGTGATGCGCTCCGGAGTGCCGCCGGTGCCGGTGACGGGAGACCTGCGCTCGACCTGCTCAGGCGGCGGTAGGCTTGCCGCCGTGACCTTCCGGATCACACGTCATTCGGGCTCCGCCTCGCCCGACGATGCGATCGAGCTCCTGTGGCGAGCCCTGCCTGCCCGTCATGAGGACGCGAAGTTCACGAAGGTCGGATCTGAGATCAGAGTGCGGTGGGGGGATACCCAGGCGTCCAGCGGAGGTGAGGAAAGCGCTGAAGTTGGCCGCATAGCCGTTCTCGACATCATGCGAGGCGTATGCGAGCGAACGCCCGATCTCGACCCGGCATGGTTCGCGGTCAGCTTCCGTCTGTAGCCGCAGGCCACCGCCGGCGCTGAGGGGCGGCGATCATTGTTCGGGCATGCCGGCGACTCGGCGCGCGAGGGTGAGCGCAGCGACCAGGCCCAGGACCACCAGCGCATTGACGCCGAGCTCTCGGAGCGACGTGTCGATGAGGGTCCGCGAAGGTTCGTGCTGTGTGCCCTGCAGCGAGAGGCGGGCGCCCACGGCGAGGATCGACCGGACGGCGCTGATCGTGCCGATGATCAGGAACGGCTGTAGCTGGAGCCCCGCGTCCTGCAGGTGCGCCAGGACGGTGCGCATCACCTCGAGGATGATGATCGTGAACAGCACCGCGTTGAGTGCGGTAGTCGTGGCGGTCACGAGCGGCTGGTTCGTCGTGGCCAGGTCGTGGACGGCTCGCCACAGGACGATCGCGGCCACCACGAGCAGCACCACCGCGATCAGGTAGTGCAGCGCGCTGCTCGCGAGCAGCAGCAGGCGGAGATGCGGCCCGCTGTGAAGCCCCTCGCGTTGTTCGTGGAGTCCGGGCGGTTGAGCGGCGCCCGGCCCCACGTCGTGTCCTCCCAGCGACACCGGTGGCGTGGGAAATAGGGCGGGGCGCCGCAACTTCAAGCAGCGTCGCCCTCCAGGCGGCCGGCACGATCTTCGCTAGTGGCGCGACTTGCCCTCGGCGAAGCGCTCGAGCGCGTCGTCCGGGATGGGCTCCCACGTGGCGGCATAGGCGACGAAGGCGCGCCAACTCGGCCGCACCCCCGGATCGCCGTCGAACGCTCCCAGGCGCACGCTCATCTCGGTGGGGTCGTCCGGGTTGCGACTGAAGAGGTGCGCCCCGCACTCGCCGCAGAAGCACTTTTCGAAGCCGCCGTCCGGGTGCCGCCACGCCTTCACGACGTCCGCCCCTTGCAGCAGCCGCAGCGTGTTGCCGTCGATCCGCGCCTGGGCTGAGGACGCCGTCCCGGTGCGCCGTTGGCAGCGAGTGCAGTGGCAGTAGCCGGCGGCCACCGGCGGCTTGGTCAGCTCGAACCGAACGCGACCGCACAGGCAGCCGCCCGATGCATGAGCTGTCATGGCGTCGGGTCGCAAGAGCGGCGAACGGGGTTCGAACCCGCGACCTCAAGCTTGGGAAGCTTGCGCTCTACCAACTGAGCTATCGCCGCACGGCACCGCATATTACGCGCGCCCGGGGCCGGTTCGGCCGATTCGCTGGCGCTGCGGGATACTCAGCCGGCGATGTCTGACTGGTGGAGTTAGTCAATGACGGACGAGAACGTGGAGGTCGTGCAGAAGGCGTTTGCAGCGTATTTCCGTGGTGATGAGCCGGCCTTGCGCGCCATCACCGATCCCGAGGTCAAGGTCACGACTCGACCGGACCAGCCGGATGTCGCGGACCACCAGGGAGTGGACGGGCTGATCGCATTCCTTGGCGAGTGGGCGGAAACGTGGGATGAGTACACCTTCGAGGTTCAGCAGATACGTGATGTCGGCGATCTGGTGATGGCGACCGCACGGCAGCGAGGCCAGGGCAAGCGCAGCGGTGTCCCGATCGATGACGAGGTCACGTTCGCGTTCTCGGTGCGCAAGGGCAGGATTGTTCGTCTGCAGATGTTCGGCGCCGAACAGCAGGCGCTGGAAGCTCTCGGGCTCCGGGGGTAAGGGATGGGCGTAGAGTGACGGTGGGGCTTCGCCGCCCCCCCTGGCGGGGCCCTGGAGGGTGGGGATGGCCCCGGCTGCTCGGCCCGAGCAGAGTTGGGCTTGGAGTGCCGGGGCGTCCCTATCGAGCCCCCGCGCTGGCCTCCACGGCCCGCGCTTCGCCAGCTAACATTCGCGGCGTCCCCGTGCTCTACATGGGCTGCGGAGACACCTCACGGAAGCAGGGGGCGCCGGCGGCATCCAACGTGTCGCGTGGAGCTGCCCGCAAATCGAGCCCCTATGCGGAGGTCCGTGATGCCGAACGTCATTTGCCGAAGCTGTGGACTGGAGGTCACGACGCGGCAGGCGGAGCCGATGGTCTGCCCACGCTGCCTGGCGAAGAGCAGCGGCGCACTGTCGATCCCCCTGGAGCCGCGCCCCGCCGTCTCCGATGACAAGCCCCGTTGCGTGATCGCGCGGCTGGCGCGCCGTCGACCGCGGCAGGAGGTCTCCTCATGAGCACCTTCTCCCCGGCGGAGCCATTTGAGATCGGCGAAGCCGCCTACGGCGACCACATCACGCTGGCGCTGAGCGGCGAACTCGACATCGTCTCGGCCGCCGAGCTGGAGAGCAGGCTGGGCCGCCTCTCGGCAGACGGCATCCGCGGCCTGACACTCGACCTCAGTGGGCTCACGTTCATGGACTCGACGGGGCTGCGAGCGGTGCTCCGGGCCAAGGAACTCGCGGATAGCGAGGGGTACGAGCTATCGCTCGTACCCGGGCCGCCGAATATTCAGCGTGTGTTCGAGTTGACAGCGCTCGTGGATGTCCTGCCGTTCGAGGCGGCCGGCGGCGTCCCACCCGACGCGCCCCCCGCCGCTCCTCGCGGCACCGGCGCGTAGCCGCGATCCGACGCCCCCGGACGTCTACCCTTGATGGCCGTGAGACGCCGACTGCTGCCGATCCTTGCGTCGCTGGGCGGCGCGTGCCTGATCGGTCTGCTGGTCTATGGCGTGTCTGCGCAGTCGGCGAGTCGCACGCTCGATGAGCTCGTGCATACCGGGAAGCATCCGCGCGCGCCCGAGGCGACCCGCCCGCTCCCGCGGCTGGGAGCAGCGGGGGTCGGGACGCTGGCATCGCTGAAGGGCAAGGTCGTGGTGCTCAACTTCTGGGCCTCGTGGTGCGAACCCTGCCAGGTCGAGGCGCCGCTGCTGCAGCGCGCCCAGAGCCGCTTGGAAAGCCTCCGCGGCAGCGTGCTCGGGGTCACCTACGAGGACGCGTCCCCCGACTCGCAGAGCTTCGTGCGCCGCCATCACCTCACGTATCCCAATCTGCGGGACAACAACGGCGCATTCGCCCGCTCCTACGGCACCGACCAGCTGCCAGAGACGTTCATCGTCGACCGCCGGGGAAACGTCGTCGCCGTCTCGCGCGGCGAGATCGGCCAGGCGTTCATCGACCGCGCGATCGCGCTCGCGCAGAGCTCATGACCGCGGTGGCACCCCCCTTCGCTCACGCGCGCTGCGTGCGGAACACCGCAGCGATCGGCGGTGCGCTCCTTGCGCTGCTCCTGGTGATGGGCATCACCGTCGCCTCTCCCACGGCCGCCGCCGCGCCGTCCCCGGCCCCGCGCACCTCGCTGCCGGTCATCGAGCGTCAGGTGATGTGCGTCACGTGCAAAATCCCCCTGAACGTCGCCCAGTCCCCGCAGGCCGACCACGAGCGGGCGTTCATCCAGAGCCTGATCGACCGTGGCTACAGCGAAGCGCAGATCAAGCGCGCGCTCGTCGGACAGTACGGATCCACGGTGCTCGGCCTGCCCGGCACCCACGGGTTCGACCTGTCCGCCTATCTCGTGCCGATCGCCGTCGTGCTCGTACTGCTCGCGACGCTCGCCCTGCTGCTCCCCCGCTGGCGGCGGCGTGCCCGCGCAGCGCCCCGCGAGACGGGTGGCGACGCACAGCTGGATGCCTCGGACGCGGCGCGGCTCGAGTCCGACCTCGCTCGCTTCGACTGATTCCCACGCGGGCGGGGCCGGCGTGGCCTTGACCGCGGGGCGGGGGCGTTACATCTCCTCGGGCGCGCTCACGCCGAGCAGGTCGAGCGACCGGGCGATCGTGCGTTTGCTCGCCAGGCACAGGGCGATGCGGAAGGACTCGACGGCCTCGGGCTCGGCGCCGACCACACGGCAGTCCCGGTAGAAGGCCGTGAATGCCTGGGCGAGCTCGAGCGCGTAGGCGGTGATTCTGTGCGGGGCGCGGCGCTCGGCTGCCTCGGCAAGCTCGACGGGGAAGGCGAGCAGCTGCTCGACCAGCGCCCGCTCGGTCACGTGGAGCGGCTCGCGCCGCTCGCCGGCCGGGGCGTCCTGCGCCGTCCGCACGCGCGCCGCCCCGGCCTTCGCGAGGATCGATGCGATGCGCGCGTGTGCGTACTGCACGTAGTAGACGGGGTTCTCGCTGGACTCGCTGCGCGCCAGGTCCAGGTCGAGGTCGACTGTCGTGTCGTGCGATCGCGCCAGCAGGTACCAGCGCGCCGCATCGACGCCGATCTCGTCGAGCAGAGCGTCGAGTGTCACGAACTCGCCCGCCCGCTTGGACATCTGGGCCCGCTCTCCGGAGCGCACCAGGTGGACGAGCTGCATGATCAGCAGCTCCAGATGATCAGGCTGGCCCCCCAGGGCCTCGAAGGCGGCCTTCATCCTCGACAGGTAGCCGTGGTGGTCGGCGCCCCACACGTTGAGCTGGCGGTCGAAGCCGCGCTCGCGCTTGTCCTGGTGGTAGGCGATGTCCGATGCGAAGTACGTGTGCTCGCCGTTTGAGCGGACGAGCACGCGATCCTTGTCATCGCCGAACTCCGTGGTGCGGAGCCACAGCGCGCCGTCGCTGCGGTAGGTGCGCCCTTCCTGCTCGAGCAGCGACAGCGTGTGCTCGACGGGGCTCGGATCCCCGCTGTGCAGGGCGCTCTCATACGCCCAGTGATCGAAGTCCAGCACCGCGAAGGCGGCCAGCGAACGCTGCATCTGGCCGACCATCACCTCCACGGCCGCATGCCCCAGCTGGTCGGCCTCGGCGTTCTCGGTGCCCAGCTCCTCCGCGAGCCGCTGCACGTACGCGCCGCGGTAGCCGTCCTCGGGCACCGGCTGGCCGGCGGCGAGCGCTGCGATCGACTCTCCCAGCTTTCGCACCTGCGAGCCGGCGTCGTTGACGTAGAACTCACGCTCCACCTGGTCGCCCCGGAACGACAGCATCCGCCCCAGCGCGTCGCCGTAGGCCGCGTTGCGCGCGTGGCCGACGTGCATCGGCCCGGTGGGGTTCGCCGAGACGAACTCCACGAGTATGTGCTCGGGGGAAGCCGTGCCCCCCGCTCCGAACGCGTCGCCGGCGGCGAGCACCGAGGCGAGCGCAGCGGACAGCCAGGAGTCCGTCAGGAAGAGGTTGAGGAAGCCCGGCCCTGCGACCTCATAGCGCTCGAGGCTCGGCCCGAGGCGCGCCGCACGCGCCGCGCCGAGGCGCTCCGCGACAGCCCGGGGCGGCTCGCCGAGCCGCGGCGCGAGCAGCAGCG
>JAOPZV010000033.1 GCA_025963935.1 Solirubrobacterales bacterium | reverse complement strand
GGTGCGCGAGCGGGTCAGGCCGCGGATGAAGTCGCCGTCGATCTTCAGGTAGGTGAACGGCAGGTGCTTGAGATACTGGAACGAGCCGAATCCGGCGCCGAAGTCATCGAGGGCGACGGCGCAGCCGAGCGCCTGGACGCCGGCGCAGAACGCCCTCGCCTGATCCATGTCGGAGATCGCAGCCGTCTCGGTGACCTCGATCACGAGGCGCTCCGGCTCGACGCCGTCCAGCGCGATCCGGCGCTCGAGGTGGCCCAGCATCTCGCCATCGGTGACCGACACCGCCGATACGTTCATCGCGATCACCGGTCCGCAGGGGTCGCCGGCGAGGATCCCGGCGACCTTCCCGAGCACCATGCGGTCGATCTCGCGGATCAGCCCGTAGCGCTCGGCGGCGGGAAGGAAGCGCCCGGGCGCCACCAGGCGGCCGCCCGGCTCGTCGGCGAGGCGCACCAGCGCCTCGTAGTGCGACACGCGGCCGTCGCCGAGCGCGACGATCGGTTGGAAGTGCAGGACGAACAGATCCTCGGCGAGCGCGCGACGCAGGCGCGCAAGCCACGGGCGGCGATGCAGCCCGGCCGGCGAGGAGAAGCCCTCGGTGGCCGGCCGTTCCGCGCGGAGGCTGCGGTAGCGGCCCTCGCCGGGCGCGGCGAGGCCCCCCAGCACGAGCCGGTTCGTGGCATTGGTGGCGGTCGAGCTGAGCATCTCCGGACGCTCTTTCGACGGCACGCGGTGCGCACCTTGCGGCGCAGGCGCTCCTGCACGCTCGCCGCCACCGCGGATCGGCGCCCCGCCGCGGCGCTCCCCCACCGTCAGCCGCGGATCGCGCGCCCCTGCGGTCGTCGCGCGCGGTCGGAGACGACCAGCAGCAGGGCGACGAGCACGAAGTTCATCACCACCGAGGATCCTCCGTAGGCGACGAACGGCATGGTTACGCCGGTCAGCGGGATCACCCGCGTGACGCCGCCGACGATCACGAACACCTGCATGCCGATCACGAACGACAGGCCGGTTGCGAGCAGCTTGGAGAAGGAGTCGCGGGCGATGATCGCGGTCTGCAGCCCGCGCGCGACGAGCAGCAGGTAGACGAGGAGCAGCGCGGCGCCGCCGACGAGGCCGAGCTCGTTGACGATCACGGCGTAGATCATGTCGCTTTCGGGGACCGGCAGGATCGGCGGGCCGTGATGGGCGCCGCGCAGCAGCGACTGGTCGAAGCCCGTGCCGAGCAGGCCTCCGTCGGCCTGCGCGAAGAGCGACTGGGCGAGCTGGTAGCTGCCGCCGGGCGATTTGTAGAGCGCCGGGTCCAGGGGGTGCTCCCACGCCAGCACGCGCCCGTGGACGTGGCCCACGTGCCCCGCCAGGTACCAGGCGCCGATCGCGAACAGGACGAGGCCGATCAGCGGGAAGGAGAAGCGGCCAGTGGCGACGTACAGCAGCGCGAGGAAGGCGCCGTAGAACATCAGCGAGGTCCCGAGCTCGCGCGTCAGCAGCAGGGTCCCCATCGCTGCGCCCCACACGATCAGCATCGGGCCGAACTGCTTCATCGGCGGGATCGTCAGGCCGAGCACCCGCCGTCCGGCCGTTACGAGGATCTGCCGGTTGTCGCGCAGGTAGCTGGCGAGGAAGATGACGATCGCCACCTTGGCGAACTCAGCCGGCTGGAAGGCGACGCTGCCGAGGTGGATGTCGAGATAGGCGCCGTTGACCTGCCGCCCGATCCCCGGCAGCCGTGGCAGCACGGTCATGCCGATCCCGACGGCCGCGATCGTGTACCGGTATCGCTCCAGCACGCCGACCCCCTCGCGGCGCAGCGCGAGGATCGTGCCGGCGAACAGCACGAGCCCGAGCACCATCCACTGGGCCTGCTGGCGGGCGAGGACGGGGTTGATGCGGTAGACCATCACGATCCCCACGCTGGCGAGCACCGCGACCAGCGGGAACAGGTAGGGGTCCGCGTCGGGCAGGGCGTAGCGGATCACGACGTGCGCGGCGAGGCACAGCGCGAGGAACAGGGCGCCGTACGTGAGCGACACGCTCGAGGCATGGTTCAGGGTCAGGTTCGTTGAGGCCCCGGGGGCGTTGCCCTCCGCCTGGATGAAGATCGCGGTGAAGCCGCCGATGACCAGCAGGGCGGACGGCAGCAGGCCCAGGAGCTCTCGGTTGCGCGGGCTGAGCACGGGCTCGAGGGTACCCATCATTGCGGCGTGCCGACGCCGATCTGCCCGCTACGCTTGTCGCTGGAACGCGCCGGCCCGGGGGGCGGTGCGCGTCCGTGCCACGCCGTTATGAGCCGCTCCGCGCCTATACCCCATGGATGACGAGCGCCCACCCTCGCTGTGGTGGGGCATGTGGAAGCGCTTCGCGATCGCCGGCGTGCTGATCGTGGCGCTGAGCGGCGCGGCGACGGCGACTGTCGCGCTGAACACGGTCAGCGGCATCGCCGACGAGGTGTTCCCGGCGCTCAGCCAGATCAACGCCCCGAAGGGCGTGGTGACGCCGGAATACAGCGGTGGCGCCCAGACGTTCCTGATCCTCGGCTCCGACCGGCGTGTGGGGGCGAAGAACGCCTACGACCGCTCCAACCCGCCGCACAGCGACACGATGCTGCTCGTTCGCTTCGATCCGTCGCAGGGCCAGACCTCGGTGATGTCGATCCCGCGCGATCTGATGGTGAACATCACGACGCAGTCCGGCCAGCTCTACGTCAACGAAAAGATCAACGCGGCCTACACGATCGGCAGCCGGCAGGGCGGCACGAAGGGCGGCATCGTGCTGGCCGCGCAGACGATCGAGCACCAGGTCTTCCCCGGACTGAAGCTCAACGGGATCATCGACGTGAGCTTCCAGGGGTTCATCAAAGTGGTCGACACGCTCGGCTGCGCCTACGTGAACGTGGACCACCACTACTTCAACCTCAACACGGGGTCGGGGGAAACGAACTACACGAGCATCAACCTGCAGCCCGGCTACCAGAAGCTGTGCTACGAAAACGCGCTCAACTACGTCCGCTACCGCCACACCGACTCGGACTTCGTGCGCGTCGCGCGCCAGCAGGACTTCATGCGCAACCTGCGCGAGCAGATCTCCCCGGGCGACGTGCTCGGCCAGATCGACACGGTGGCCAAAGCGGTCGGTCACGCGATCAGCTCGACCTTCCACGCCTCGGCGAGCGAGCTGATCGAACTGGCGAAGCTGCTGGCGTTCTCGCAGTCGAAGCCTCTGCGCCAGGTCAAATTCCAGACGACCAGCGTCGACGCGCGGCTCGGCGGGGGCTCCTACGTGACCTCCACCCCGGCTCTCGAGCAGGCGACGCTCAACGACTTCCTGCACGGCCACGAACGCGTGAGCCTGCCGCCGGCGAAAGCGCCCGCGAAGCACAGCTCGCACCAGGGCCGCTCTCGCCGCTCGGGCGCCGGCTCGGGCAGCTCGCCGCGCTCGCTGAACCTCTTCCCGACGACCTCCAGCGGCCAGTCAGAAGCCGTGAAAGCCGCGCTGGGCGTCCCCTTCCCGGTCCTCTACCCGACGCTGCAGACCGGCCAGGCAGAACAGCAGACCGTGCGCCCGTATGCGCTGCGCGACCAGCAGGGCAACCTGCGCCACGCTTACGTGGTGGTGTGGCGCCAGAACACGATCGGCGGCTACTACGACCTGCAGGGCACCGATTGGCTCAATCCGCCGCTGTTCGCACACGCCCACACGCAGGTGATCGGCGGCCGCTCCTTCCGGCTGGTCAACGACGGGTCGCATATCCACGTGGTCGGCTGGCGCGCCGGCAAGACGCTCTACTGGCTCACCAACACGCTGCTCGAGGAACTCTCCAACGCGCAGATGCTGGCTATCGCGCGCTCCGCCCAGACGCTGCACTGAGGCGCGAGGCCCGGTCGCCGTCTAGCTCGAGGCGGCGGAGCGCTGCCCGTCGAGGGCGGCGTTGACGAGCGCGTCGGCCCGCGCGTTCTGCGCGCGCGGCACGGTGCGGATCGACCAGCGCTTGAAGGAGCGCAGGGCGTCCATCGCCTCGCGGTGCAGGGGCTGCATCGCCTGGTGCTTGACCTTGTAGAGGCCCTGCACCTGCTTTGCGATCAACTCCGAGTCCCCCACGACCTGCACCTCATCGGCGCCGAGATCGCGTGCCCGCTCCAGCCCCAGCAGCAGTGCGCGGTACTCGGCGACGTTGTTCGTCGCATTACCGATCAGCTCGGCGTGCTCGTCGAGCACCTCGCCGGAGGGGGAGCTGATCACGCTGGCGGCGGCCGCCGGCCCGGGGTTGCCGCGGGCGCCGCCGTCGACATGCACCGTGACCTTCATCGCGGAGGGCTCTCGCGGGGCTGCCGCAGCCGAGTCCGGCGGATCAGACGCGGGCAAGCGGCGGAAGGTCGCCCGGGACGCGTGCCCGCCGACGGTCGCGCACCACGCGACGCTGGCGCCCGTCTGCCGAGGACCCGGAGCGCCCGTAGCGGGCACGCCGGTCGAACTCGCGCCGGTCGATGATCACCGTGACGTTCTCCTCGTCCTTGTAGTGCTCGCTGAGCTTCGGGTAGAGCTCGTCGGCGAGCGGCTTGGGCACGACGCAGTAGATCATCTGGCCGCCAATCTTACTCCCCGCACCCGATTGCGCAAGGGCTGCAGGCCTAGGTGCTCGACAGCGAAACGGCGCCGGAATCGTCGGCCGCCGCGTTGACGACCCGGTCCTCGCGGCTCAGCTCGCCGAGCTCGGTGCCCTGCGCGGCGACGCGCGCGCCGGACTCCAGTTCGTCGAGGTCCACCTCGTAGCGGTACCAGCACAGCTCCCACGCAATCAGGATCCTCACGACGCTGGCGGCGTGCTCGGCGGAGCGGACGTTCACCTCTGGTGCTCCGAGCGAGCGTGCGACCCCCGCGACGCGCCGCGGGTACTCGCTGGCGTTGAAGGCCGTCACGGCGCGGTCGAGCGGGGATGGTGGCTCGGGGGGCTCGGGGCTTTCATACGTCTCCTCGGCCGGGGACCCGCCGGCAGCGGCCGCCGCCGCTCGCCTCCTCGCCGCACCGCCCTCGCCCGCGCCGCTGTCGAGGAAGTCGTAGGGCTCGGGCTCGCCGGCCACCTCGGGCTCGCGTCCGTAGGGGGCGCTGGAGGCCGAGGAATCGCCGGTCCGCGTGCCGGGCTTGCCGACCTGGCGCAGCCTGTCGAGCAGCGAGCGTCCGCGGCGGGGGCGCATCGGCGGCAGGCTCACGGACTGGCGGTCGGTCTCTCGCAGCCAGCCCTCGTGCACGGCGCGCGGAGCGCACAGCTCGCAGACGATCCGCCGGCGACCGGTGGCGAGGAACACGTCGGAATGCTCTCCGCGCAGCAGCCTGCGCTCGCACACATCGCAGGAGACGTCGGGCTGTGAAGTGACGATCGTGCGTGTAGCCATCCACCAAGGAGGGTAGCCGGGCGCGGATGCGGACGCCGTGCCCTTCCTCACGCGTGCGTGGCCGCGCGCTCCTCGCTGGCCCGCTCGACGACCTTCTGCGCGAGGTGCCCGGGGACCTCTTCGTAGCGCAGGAAATCGAGCGTGTAGTCGCCCTGGCCCTGCGTGATCGAGCGAAGGTCGGGTGCGTAGGAGAGCATCTCGGCCATCGGCACCTCGGCCTTGATCTCGGTCATCGGGCCGACCGGCTCCATGCCCTGCGGGCGCCCCCGGCGGCTGTTGAGGTCGCCGATCACGTCGCCGACGCAGTCCTCGGGGACCGACAGCGTGACCTGCATGATCGGCTCGAGCAGGACGGGGTCCGCCTGCTCGAGCGCCTGGCGCATCGCCTGCACGCCGGCGATCTTGAAGGCGATCTCGGAGGAGTCCACCGAGTGGTACTGGCCGTCGTAGAGGCGCACGCGCACGTCCTTGACGGGGTACCCGGCGAGCACCCCGGCCTCCATCGCCTCGCGCACGCCCTTCTCGACGGCCGGGATGAAGGAGCTCGGTATAACCCCGCCCTTGATCTT
>JAOPZV010000015.1 GCA_025963935.1 Solirubrobacterales bacterium | reverse complement strand
CGCAGGAGCAGCAGCTCGACGATCTGCTTGATCTCCTCCTTCTGCAGCTTGTGGAAGACGATCACGTCGTCGATGCGGTTGAGGAACTCCGGGCGGAAGACCTTCTTCAGCTCGCCCATGATGCGGTTCTTCATGTCGTCGTAGGTGATCCCCGTCTCATCGTCGGACACCGCGAAGCCCAGCGGCGTGTTCCGCGCTATCTCGGAGGCACCGATGTTCGAGGTCATGATCACGATCGCGTGCCGGAAGTCAACGGTGCGCCCCTGGGCGTCCGTCAGGCGGCCGTCCTCGAGGATCTGCAGCAGGATGTTGAAGACGTCCGGGTGGGCCTTCTCGATCTCGTCGAGCAGCAGCACGCTGTAAGGCTTGCGCCGCACGGCCTCGGTGAGCTGGCCGCCCTCGTCGTAGCCGATGTATCCGGGCGGCGAGCCGACCAACCGCGAGACGGCGTGCTTCTCCATGTACTCAGACATGTCGATGCGGATCAGCGCGTCGTCGTCACCGAAGAGGAACTCCGCGAGCGTGCGCGCGAGCTCGGTCTTCCCGACGCCGGAGGGGCCGAGGAAGATGAACGAGCCGGTCGGACGCTTGGGGTCCTTCAGGCCGGCGCGCGAGCGCCTGATCGCCTTGGAGATGACCTCGATCGCAGGGTGCTGGCCGATCACGCGCTTGTGCAGTTCGTCCTCCATGCGCATCAGCTTCTGGGTCTCGGCCTCCGTCAGCTTGAAGACGGGGATGCCGGTCCACATCGAGACGATGTCGGCGATCTCCTCCTCGCCGATCGAGGGACGCTCGCCGGACTCGCCGGATTCCCAGGCCTGCTCGAGCTCGCGTTTCTTGTTCGTCAGCTTGCGCTCCTTGTCGCGCAGCGCGGCGGCCTTCTCGAACTCCTGCGCCTCGATCGCGGCCTCCTTCTCGAGTCGCGTGGTCTCGACTTCGGTCTCGAGCTCGCGGTTCGCCGGCGGGGAGGTCATCGACTTGATGCGCATGCGCGAGGCGGCCTCGTCGATCAGGTCGATCGCCTTGTCGGGCAGGAAGCGGTCGGAGATGTAGCGGCTGGCCAGTTCGCCGGCAGCGCGCAGCGCCTCGTCGGTGATCTGCACCTTGTGGTGCTGCTCGTAGCGGTCACGCAGGCCCCGGAGGATCTCCACGGTCTGGTCGATCGTGGGCTCCTCGACGCGGATCTGCTGGAAGCGCCGCTCGAGCGCCGAGTCGCGCTCCAGGTACTTGCGGTACTCGTCGAGCGTCGTCGCGCCGATCGTCTGCAGCTCGCCTCTGGCCAGCGCCGGCTTGAGGATCGAGGCGGCGTCGATCGCACCCTCGGCGGCACCTGCGCCGACGAGGTTGTGGAGCTCGTCGATGAACAGGATGATGTCGCCCCGCTGGGTGATCTCCTTCATTACCTTCTTCAGGCGCTCCTCGAACTCGCCCCGGTACTTCGAGCCGGCGACCAGCGCTGCCAGATCGAGCGTGTAGATCTGCTTGTTCTTCAGCAGCTCGGGGACGTCGGAGCTCGTGATGCGCTGGGCCAGGCCCTCGACCACGGCCGTCTTGCCGACACCCGGCTCGCCGACCAGCACAGGGTTGTTCTTCGTGCGGCGGGAGAGGATCTGCATGATCCGCTCGATCTCCGTCTCGCGCCCGACGCACGGGTCGAGCTTGCCGTCGGCGGCGAGCTTCGTGAGGTTGCGTCCGAACTGGTCGAGCAGCTTGGATGACTTCTTGCCCTCGCCCGGCGCTGCGCTGGCGCCCGAGCCGGAGCCGCTGGAGGACCCCTGGCGGCGTCCGCCGGGTCCCGACAGCATGCGGATGACCTCGTTGCGGATCTTCTCGGAGTCGGCGTCGAAGTCGAGCAGGATGCGGGCGGCCACTCCCTCGTTCTCACGCACGAGCCCGAGCAGGATGTGCTCTGTGCCGATGTAGTTGTGGCCGAGGCTCAGAGCCTCGCGCAGGGCGAGCTCGAGCACCTTCTTGGCACGGGGCGTGAAGGGGATCTGCCCGGAGGTGACCTCCTCGCCGGAACCGACGATCCTCACGACCTGTGCGCGGACGCGCTCGACGGTGATGTCGAGGCTCTCGAGGACACGGGCAGCCAGACCCTCCTCCTCGCGAAGCAGCCCTAGGAGGATGTGCTCGGTGCCGATGTAGTTGTGCTTGAGCGTTCGCGCCTCCTCCTGCGCGAGAACGACCACTTGCCGGGCCCGTTCTGTGAATCGCTCGAACATGGTGTGATTCCTTCCTGCTTTGGACGGTGCCTCGGAAGCTGGTGGTCCGGATGACGCCTGTTGGAGCAGTCTACCAACCGGTCCCCCTGCTCCATCGGGGTCATCGGCAGGGGGGCCACGCAGCTTGACCGGCGGGTCCCGGCGGCCCGCTGCTGATGGATGGAGCGGGTCTTTGAGGCATACCCGCCGAGCCTCGAGTCAGTCACGCATCGCCGGAAACAGCACGACCTCCCGTATCGAGTCACGGCCCGTCAGCAGCATCACCAGGCGGTCGATCCCGACCCCCACGCCGCCGGCCGGCGGCATGCCCTGCTCGAGCGCCGCGAGGAACAGCTCGTCGTAGGGCTGCGCCTCCTCCTCGCCCTCCGCGGCCAGCCGCTGCTGGGCGGCAAAGCGCTCGCGTTGGACGTCGGGGTCGATCAGCTCGCTGAAGGCATTGGCGATCTCCATGCCGCCCGCGAACGCCTCCCAGCGCTCGACGAGGCCCGGCTGGGAGCGATGCTCGCGCGCGAACGGCGAGAGCTCGACTGGATAGTCGAGGACGAACGTCGGCTGTGTCAGCGTGGGCTCGACGAACTTCGAGAGCAGGTCGTCGGCCATCTGCGGCCAGCTCGCGCCGTCGGTCGGCACCTGAAGCCCCCGCTCGGCGATCGCCTGCCGCAGGGCGTCCTCCTCGCGCACACTCGACAGATCGATCCCGGTGGCCTCGGCAATCGCCGCGACGAAGCTCACGCGCCGCCAGGGGCTCTCGAGGTCGAGCTCTCCGGAGTAGCCGATCGCGCGCCCCGCACGGCGCACGAGCTCTTCGAGGCGTGCCGCCTCGTCGTTGTAGTCGGCGTAGGCCTCGTAGAACTCCACCATCGTGAACTCCGGGTTGTGCTTCGAGGAGACACCCTCGTTGCGAAAGTCCTTTCCGAGCTCATACACCCGCTCGAGGCCACCCACGAGCAGGCGCTTGAGGTAGAGCTCGGTGGCGATCCGCAGATACAGCGTGCGCTCCAGCGCGTTGTGATGCGTCGTGAACGGCCGTGCGAGCGCGCCACCGTAGAGCGGCTGGAGGACCGGGGTCTCGACCTCGAGGAACCCCTCCCCATCGAGATACGCGCGCACCGCCGAGACGATCCTGGCGCGGTCGGCGAACAGCCTGCGCGCGTCCTCGTCGGACATCAGGTCGAGCTCGCGGCGACGGTAGCGCGTCTGCACGTCGCTCAGGCCCCCGTGCTTGTCGGGCGGCGGGCGCAGTGCCTTGGCGAGCACGGTGAACGCGTCGACGCGCAGCGAGATCTCACCCCTTCGACTGCGCAGGGGTGCGCCGTCAACGCCGATCAGGTCGCCCACGTCCAGCGAGGTGAGCCGCTCGAAGGACTCCTCTCCGAGCACGTCGACGCGGGCGTGCAGCTGGATCTTCGCGGTCCTGTCGACGAGGTCGAGGAACGCCGCCCGGCCGGCCCCGCGCCTCGCGAGGATCCTGCCGGCTACCCGGTGGTGGTCGTCCGTCTCCTCGCCGCTGTCCAGGTGCGCGTAGGAGTCGAGGATCCCCGCGATCGGCTCGGTGCCGGCGTAGGCGTAGGGGAAGGACTCCGCGTCGGTCTGCTTCAGGCGCAGCGCCTTTGCCCGGCGCTCGGCGATCAGCTCCGGTAGGCCGTGCCGCGAGGACCCGGCGTCCGCCGAGCGCTCTTCGCTTCCGCTCATCGCGGCGAGACTACTCGAGGCCGACGTCGATCTTCGTGATCTTGAGCTTGCGTGCCGGGCCGCGGGGCACCTTCACGGCGACCGTCTCGTTACGCTTGCGCCCGATCAGCGCGCGGCCGACCGGTGACTCGTTGGAGAGCTTGTGCTCGTCCGGCTTGGCCTCGGCAGAGCCGACGATCGTGTACTTCACCGACTTGCCGGTCTTTTCGTCTTTGACGTGCACGACAGAGCCCACCTGGACCACGTCGGTCGAGAGGTCCTTGGCCTGGATGACGGTGGCCATCCGCAGCTTCTCCTGAAGCTGGGCGATGCGGCTCTCGACCATCGCCTGCTCGTTCTTCGCGTCGTCGTACTCAGAGTTCTCGGATATGTCGCCGAACTCCCTCGCCTCCTTGATCCGCTGGGCGACCTCGCGGCGCTTCTCCGTGGAGAGCAGCTCGAGCTCGTCCTTGAGCTTCTTCAGTCCTTCTGGGGTGAGGATGACGTCCTTCGGCATGTGGGTGGGCGGGAATCCGATCCGGGGGTTCGGGGTTCGGCCGGCAACACACAAAAACCCCGCTACGAGCGGGGATGTCGCGGCCCGGGAGCTTCGGCGAGCGCAGCAGTATAGCGGGGCCGAAGACACCGCTCCGAGCGTCAGACGGCGAGCGCCGAGGGCCGGCCGGCGGCCTCCAGCAGGCGCCTGACATCAGCCAGCGTCTCGGCCGTCTGCAGTGCTTCCTGCATGCGCTTTGCGGCCCGCGGGTCGAGCCCCAGGCGGACCACGTACCACGGGTAGAACTTGCGCAGGTAGCGCGTCGCCCGCGGCTCGCCGAGGTGCTCGACGGCGCGGTCGATCAGCCAGTCGAGCTCCGTGAGCACCTCCTCCGCGGTTGGCTCCTGCTCGCGGCCCTGCACGAGCTGGGCGAACAGCCAGGGGTTCCCGAGCGCGCCTCTGGCGAGCATCACGGCGTCTGCCCCGGTGAGGCGAAACGCGCTGCGCACCTGCTCGGCGTCGTCAAGGCCGCCGGTGAGGATCACCGGCGCCGGCAGCGAGCGCACGAGCCGCGCCACCAGCTCGTAGTCGGGGGCGCCCTTGTGGTGCACGGCGGCCGACCGGGGGTGGAACGCGATGGCCGCCACGCCCGCCTCTTCGACCAGGCGGTGCGCCAGCCCGAAGCCGCTGGTCTCGCCGGCGCGCACGCCCGAGCGCAGCTTCGCCGTGACCGGAATCCCGCCGGCACTCTCGCCCGCCGTCCCCCCGGCTTCGGCTGCGCCTTCGACCGCCGCGCGCGCCACCGCGACCGCCCGATCGGGGTCGTCGAGCAGCGCTGCGCCGGCGCCCGTCTTCGCCACCTTGGTGACGGGGCAGCCCATGTTGATGTCGATCGCGTCGGCCCCCGAGCGCGCCACGTGGGCTGCCGCCGAGCGCATCATCGCGGGGTCCTCGCCGAACAGCTGGATTGAGACGGGGCCACCCACCCCCACCGCCCGCTCGCGGGGGTCGATCCTCAGCATCTCGTTGCAGGTCTTCTCGTTGCCGTAGTGGATGGCGTGCGAGGACACCATCTCGGAGACCGTCATCCCGGCTCCGTAGCGCTTGGCCTGCAGCCGCACGAACCAGTTGCCGATCCCCGCGAGCGGCGCGAGCATCACCCGGTTGGGCACCTCGAGGGAGCCGAGCTTCCAGCTGTCGGTGAGCGAAGGAGCGGTAGCCATCGCCTGCATTGTTGCGAGGTTCAGCTGTTTCTCTCGTACAGCAGGCGAAGACCGGTGAGGGTCAGGAGATCGTCGACCTCCTCGATCTCCTCCGAGTAGGGCACCACGAGCCGCGATAGCCCGCCGGTGGCGACCACGTCGGTGCGTTCCCCCAGCTCGTCGTACAGCCGCCTCAGGATCGCGTCGATCGCGCCCGCGTAGCCGAACACGACGCCGGAGCGGATCGCGTCGATCGTGTTCTTGCCGATCACGCTGCGCGGCGGTGCGAGATCGACCTTGGGCAGGCGGGCGCCGCGCTCGGAAAGGGCTTCGAGCGATATCTCGATGCCGGTCATCAGCGCCCCGCCCACGTACTCGCCGTCGCGCGAGACGACATCGAACGTCGTTGCGGTGCCGAAGTCCACGCACACGGCAGCGCCGCCGAAGCGCTCACGGATCGCCACCGCGTTGACAAGCCTGTCTGCGCCGATCTCGCGCGGGTTGTCGTAGCGGATCGCCATCCCGGTCTTCGTCCCCGGGCCCACCGCGAGCATGTTGTGACGGAGGTAGCGGCCGGCCATCTCCGTCCACTCCGGCTCGAGCCGGGGCACCGTGGAGGAGACGATCGAGGCGTCGAGGTCCTTGAAGGAGTATCCGCGCAGCTCCAGCAGGTTGCTCAGTGCCGCGCCGAGCTGGTCCGCGGTGGAGTCGCGCACGGTCGCGAAGCGCCAGTGCTCGAGCAACTCATCGCCGCGGAACGTCCCGAAGTGGGTCTGCGTGTTACCGACGTCGACGACGAGCAGCATCGGCGAGCATTATGCTCGGCGGCGGGATGGTGGCGCCTGCACCCAAGCTCTACGTGCTACCGGGCTCGCACCCGTGCGCGGCCGTCGAAGCGGCGCTCGCGCTGAAGTCGATCGACTACCAGCGCGTGGACCTGCTGCCGCTGAGCCAGCTCCTAATCGGCCCGCTGCGCTATGGCGGGACCACCGTCCCGGGTCTGCGTCTGGACGGTGAGCGACTCGTGGGGTCGCGCGCGATCATGCGCCGCCTCGACGAGCTCGCCCCCGAGCCACCGCTGCTGCCGCCTGCGGGGGACCCTGCCCGCGGGCGTGTTCTGGAGGTCGAGCGCTGGGGCGACGAGGTCCTGCAGAGCGTGCCGCGGCGGATCATCGACGCCGCGTTCCTGCGTCGCCCCCGGGCGATGGAGAGCTACGCGGCGGGCGCCCGGCTGCCGCTGCCCGTCGGGCTGATGCGTCCAGCAATGCCGTTGACGGCGCGCCTGATGGCCATCAGGAACAAGGCGCGCGACGAGGCGGCGCGCGCGGACCTCGCGGCGCTGTCCGACCAGCTCGATCGGATCGACGGCTGGATCGCCGAAGGCCTGCTCGGCGGCGAGCGACCGAACGCTGCCGACCTGCAGGTCGGCAGCACCATCAGGCTGCTGATGAGCATCGGCGACGTGCGCCCGCTGGTCGAGGGGCGACCGGCGGCACGGCTGACCGGCTACTTCCCGCCGATCGCCGGTGAGGTCGAGGCGGGCGTGCTGCCCGCCGACTGGCTTCCTGCGCCGGCGGGCGCCGGCGCGTAGGCGCGCGGCCTGCGGGGGGACCAGGCCGCGCGCCGGTGGCCTCTCTCGGGCCCGCCTGCACTCAGGCGTGCAGCACGACGGTTCGCGTGATCCTCGCGGCGGCGTGCGAGGAGCTGAGGAGGATCCGGACGCTCAGCGTCAGCCTGCGATGGGCGCGCAGGGCATGCCTGGCCCGGGCGCCGAGCGTGACGGTGAAGGGCAGGGTCCCAGCGTGAAGCCCGGAGCGGACGAGCCGGCCCACCTGCACCTGGGCTCCGTGCCCCGCGACGGCGAGCGAGGCGGCCTTCGCGAGCAGATCCACCTCGAGGCGTCCGCCCGCGCCCGCCTGGGAGATCTTCAGCGAGCCGCGAATCGAGCGCCCGTGCTGGCTCGGGGCCAGCTTGATGGCCTGTGCGGCGCTGCCGGCGAGCGGCGAGCCGGGCGACACTGCGGCTTCCGGCGAGCTCATCTGATTTGTGGTCGTCGTCGGGGCACCGCCGGTGGCCGGCGGCGCGACCGCGCCGGTCGTGGTCACCGCGCTCGAGTTGACGGTGATCGTGCCGGTCATTTCGGGCCCGTGAACGGTGCAGTAGAAGACGTAGACGCCCGGCTGGGCGAACGTGCACGTACCGCTCCATTTGCTGCCGGAGGCTTCCACGGTGGCGCCGACAGGAACGCCCGCGCTACAGCTCGGGGTGCCGGGCGCGCTGACCCAGCGAACACCGTGGGGAACGGCTGTGGGATTGCTGATCGCGACCGCCGCGCCGGCTCCGACCGTCGCGCTCGAGGGCTTCCATGCGTGATGTTCTTCGGAGTAGATGCCACTGCCCGGTTTGTTTTCGGCTTCGATGCTCGGGCCCGTTTCCGAGCCGGCGATAGCCGGCAGCACGACGACCGCGGCGCCGAGCACGGCCGCGAGGAGGAACAGGAAGCGCCTGCGAAGCCTCACCATCTCGAACCGGCCCTCCTCGTCATTCGCTCATCGCCTCCGCCGGCCGCGCGCGAAAGCGCGGTGCAGGGTTCGCCGTCAACGACAGGACGCCGGAGCTCACGGATCCTTCCCGCCGGCTCGGCCGCGGCGACGTGTCACCTCGAGCCCGTGCGGCGCTACAGTCGCAGGGCGGGCCGCGCGCCTTCGCGGGTACGCGGCCGCGTCACAGCCATGCGCCTCCTCGACCCACAGTCGCTGACGCAGCACGTCGACCGTCTCTACCGCGCAGCCTGGGGCCTGTGCGGCTCGCGCGAGGACGCGGAGGACCTCGTGCAGGAGACCTTCGCCCGTGTCCTGTCGCGGCCGCGCGTGCTGCATGGGGACGACGACCTCTACTACCTGATGCGCGTGCTGCGCAACACGTTTCTGACGGGCCGCCGCACGGCGAGCCGCAGGCCGGTCACGGTCGCGACCCTCGAGGACGTCGTGAGCGAAGACCCGCGCCCGATCGGCCGCCCGGAGCAGGCACTGGAGATCCAGGAGGTGTACGAGACGATCGCAGCGCTGCCCGAGGACTTCCGCCTGGCGATCGTCGCGGTCGACGTGCTTGGGCTCTCCTATCGGGAGGCGGCTCGCGCGCTGAGCGTCCGCGAGGCGACGATCACGACAAGGCTGTTCAGGGCGCGCAAGCAGGTCGCGGCGACGCTCACGCCCGAGACCAGCGGTTCGGTCCCGCCCCGCCGCGAGCCCGCCGGTGCCCCCGGGGGCGATCCCGCCAGGAGCCGCGGGGAACAAATGAGGGCTGGAGGAGTCCTTCCGAGTAGGGAAAGCCAATGAGCGAGAAGCGTCCATCAACAGAATCTGAGCTGGTCGAGTTCGTGCGGGCCATCGACGTCCGCGCGCCGGACTCGCTGCACCGCAGCGTGGAGTCGCTCGTGGAGGCTCAGAGCCGCGCAGCGCGCCGGCCTCGTCCGGGCTCGACCGCGCGATCGCTCGGCCTGCCGCCACGGATCGCCGCCGCGGGCGCGATCGCCGCCGCGGTCACAGCCGTCGCTGTGACCCTTGCGCTGAGTGGCCGGCACTCGCCGCCGCTGAGCCAGCGCCTGGCCACGGAGATCACCCTGCGCTCGCCCACGCAGGGGGCGCCGGGCGAGAGCCGCTCCAACCACGCCGAGCTCACCGCGGCGGTCGACGGGATCTCCTTCCCCTACTGGGGCAAGCGCCTCGGCTGGCGTCCGGTCGGCGCGCGCATCGACCACGTGGCTGGGCGGACGGTGAGCACCGTCTTCTACGGCGACGGCCACGGCCGGCGCATCGGCTACGCGATCGTCGGCGGCCTACCGCCGCCGCGCTCCGGCGGCGGGGTCGTCCGCTGGCGCGGCGGGACGCCGTTCCGGCTGCTCCACGAAGGCGGCACGCCCGTCGTGGTCTGGCTACGCAGAGGGCACTTGTGCGTGGTCTCCGGACGAGGCGTGAACAGCAACATGCTGCTGCGCCTCGCCAGCTGGGACGGGCGCGGAGCGCTCACCACGTGACACGCGCCGCGCAGCGGGAAGGTCCCGGGCGCGGCGGCGTCTTGTCGGTAGGTATGAGCATGCCGACACTCCAGAGGAGGCTCGCATGAGCAGACGGAAAGTTGCCTCACTGTGCGCCGTGACCGCCGCCACGGCCGTCGCGGCGATCCCCGCAGGCGCGTTCGGGACGGCGCAGTCGGCCGGCACCCACACGGTCACGCTGCATGAACATCTCTTTCACCCGGGGACGCTGAAGATCAACCGCGGCGATCGCGTCAAGTGGCTGTGGCGCGACGGTGAAACCGAACACAACGTCACCTTCCACAGCTTTCACTCGCGTACGCAGGCGAGCGGCTCCTACACCATCCGTTTCACGCACAGCGGCACGTTCCGCTACTTCTGCACGATCCACGTCTCCGAAGGGATGAGGGGCAAGATCGTCGTGCACTGAGGGCGGCGCCGGCGGCCGGCGGCGTGCGCCCGGAGCCCCGGGGGCTGGCCACCGCCGCCTGGGGGATACTGGCGGGCGATGTCTCGGGAGAACGTGGTGATCGTGCGCGACTCGCTCAAAGCGCTGGACGATGGGGGCCTCGATGCCATGGCCGAGTTCTGGGACCCCGAGATCAGTTGGCGGGCCATCGAGGGGGCACTCGACGACGTTGGGGAGATGCAAGGCATTGAGGCGGCACGGGTCTACGTCCAGGACTGGCTTGACACGTTCGACGACTTCTCGGTCGTGCCAGAGGAGCTGCTGGACGTCGACGACGCCAGGGTGATCGCTGTTCAGCTCGTTTCCGCTCGCGCGAAGCTCAGCGGCGTCGAGACGCAGCTTCGCTATGCCGTGGTCTACACGCTGCGCGGCGGAAGGATCCTGCATGCCCGGGAGTACGCCGACCGCAGCGAAGCCCTCAAAGCCGTGGGGCCGGCGGAGTAGCGCAGAGTTCGACAGTCGTTCGCCACACCCTCCTAGTCGCCCACCGCGAGCGGCGGGCCGGCCCACCGTACCCCCTCCTCGGGCGGGAGCTTCGCCAGCGCATCGGCGAGCGCCGTCCCATCGGGAGCGCGCAGCTCGAAGTCGAGCTCGAGGGCCGGGATCAGGACGAAGCGGCGAGCGAGCAGCTGCTCGTGAGGGAGCGACATTCGCTCGTCGTGCCGCTCCAGCTCTCCGAGCATCAGGATGTCGATGTCGATCACGCGCGGTCCGTGGCGGACGGCGCCCTCTGCACGACCGAGCTCGCGCTCGAGCCCCTTTACCGCGTCGAGCAGCTCGAGCGCCTGGAGCGAGCACTCGACGAGCAGGCATGCGTTGAGGAAGCTCGGCTGCTCGAGCAGCTCTCCCACGGGGTCGGTGTCGTACGTCGAGGAGGACGCGAGCACCCGAACGCCGACAGCGGGAAGGGAATCGACGGCGGCCTGCAGCGCGGCACGCCGATCGCCGACGTTCGAGCCCAGCCCCAGCAGCCCGCGGTGTGGCTGTGAGGAGGCCACTCAGCCGTCGGCTTCGCGCCAGACCTCGACCGACACCTCGTCCACGGCCAGCGCGATCGGCGGCTCGGGCTTCGTCGCCTTGACCCACACGCCCTCGAGCTCGTAGTCGGCGAGCAGCCTGTCGGCAACGGTGCTGCAGAGACGCTCGAGCGTCTTGTGCGAGCGCTGCTGGGCGATCAGCGCGACGAGCTGGCAGACCTCGGCGTAGTCGATGGTGTCGTCGATCGAATCGGTGATCGTCGCGTCCGTCTCGCCGATGTCGAGCCGCAGGTCGAGGACGAGACGCTGGCCCACCTCGCGCTCGGCCGCGGTGACCCCGTGATGCGTGTAGAGCGACAGGCCGGTGATCTCGATCGTGACCGACTCGGCGGTCTCTTCGCGGTCGTCGTCCAGGTCGGGGGCGTCGTCGTCGTCGTCTAGCTCCCCGGAGTCGTCCCCGTGCTCCTCGCTGTCCATTTCCCGCCCAACGTAGCAGCCGCCACGGCGAGCGCCTCACGCACCGGCGCGACGTCGTGGACCCGGAACACAGTGGCTCCCCGCTCGTATGCGAGCACGTTCGAGGCCAGCGTCCCCGCGAGCCGCTCGGCGACGCCCGCCGGCTGCTCGCGGCCCGAGGACGCGGCGATGATGTGGCCGATGAACCCCTTACGCGAGGTGCCGACCATGATCGGAGCGCCCAGCGTCAACAGCTCGGACAGTCGGCGCAGCAGCTCCAGGTTGTGCTCGACCGTCTTGCCGAACCCGATCCCGGGGTCGAGGATGATTCGCTCCCGCGCGACGCCCTCGCGCACGGCGAACTCCAGGCGCTCCTCGAGAAACGCCCGGACGTCGTCCACGACGTCGCCGTATCTGGGGCCGCCCTCCCGCTGCATCGTGCGTGGCTCGCCGAGCATGTGCATCAGGCAGCAGTCCGCGCCGCTCTGCGCGACGACGCTCGCCATCTCGGGGTCGGCGCGGAAGGCGCTCACGTCGTTGACGAGGCTCGCGCCGGCGTCGAGCGCCGCCCGCGCCACGGGGGCCTTGTAGGTATCGACCGATATCTGGGCGTCGAGCCCTCCGCCGGCCAGCGCCTCGACGACCGGCAGGACGCGGCGCAGCTCCTCCTCCAACGCAACCGGTTCCGCGCCCGGGCGCGTGGACTCGCCGCCTACGTCGACGATCTGGGCGCCTTCGGCAACAAGCGCTCGCGCATGGGCGATGGCGGACCCGGCATCGAGGAAACGACCGCCGTCGGAGAAGGAGTCCGGGGTCACGTTGACGATCCCCATGAAACGTGGGCAGGCGCTCACAGGTCAAACCTATCCATCTCCAAGTCGGCATTCAGCGGCCCTCGAGCGGGACGGCGCTCGTCGTGTGCGCCGGGGATGGACGTGCTGCCGACGGCGCCCGGGCGGGGGCCGGGCGGCTCAGTGCGCCAGCGCCCGCTCTCCAGCGAACACATCGATGAGCTGGGGCTGACCCGTGCTGAGAATGACGCCCCGCGTGCGTACGGAGTAGGGCAACGACGTACCAGCAGTGCCTGGATCGGGCAGCGCGTCGAATGTCGCCCATTGGCTCGCCTGGCTGCCGATGAGTATCTTCCGTGGCGCTTTTGCGCCCGCGGGAAGGACCTCGACACCGGTGGCCCCGCTGAATCCTTCGCTTGCGAACGGGCTGTTCGAGAGGTGGCCGGCGGCATCGATGAAGAGTCCGGGAAACACGCGCGAGCCATGGCCGTCCGCTTGCAGCATCTGCTGGAGGGCCGTCGTGACCGACAGGCCCGCATAGGGACCGACGCTCTCGGTGTCGTCGGAGTGCCCGTAGCCGAAGCGGTCGTGACCGCCGTTCTTGTTCGTCTCCTCATAGGACGCCCACGGCTGGGCGGCGACGGTTCCTTCGCCACCCACGAAGCCGCCCGGCGGCATCAGGTATCCGATCATGTCTTCGCCGAGTCCCACGAGGAAGCGGTATGGCTTCGTCATTTCGGCCGAGATGAACGGCGTCATCGGAAGTGCGGTGCCGCAGTAGAAGTTCTGGCTGGCCGGTTCATAGCAGTCGGTCGGAAATGGCATCTGGGCCTCGCCGATCGGTCCCCTGATCTCGGTGTACGGGAACACCTCGCCAGGCGAGTAGGCCAGCTGGATGGGGCCGACCGTGATTACGCCGACGGCCGACTTCAGGTAGCTCGTCTGTGGTTCGGAGGGCGCGCTGGGCGACGCCCGCGGCGAGGAGCCGGTCGCGGTGCCGCCGGAGCTCGTCCGGATCGTGCACGCGGAGTCCGAGTACCTGGGGCGGTCGGGAAAGAGTCCCGCGGCGTAGGCCGCGAGGAAGAAGTTGTTTTCGAGCGGGATGCACAACGACTGCTGCTGGCTGCTGAGCGCGGCGGGGGCAAGCGTGTGACCGCCTTCGAGCGCCGTTCTTGCCGCGTTCGCGATGCTCGCGCCGTACGCCGAGATGAACGCGTGGGCCTCAGAGACAGGCGTGCCCGTGGCCGGCTCCGGGTAGACGCTCCGGCACCCGTCGGGGTTGCCGCTCACGCCGTGCAGCGACCCTGGCACGCGCGGCACCTGGGTCGTTTCGGGCTGGTAAAGCGTGGGCGTCTCCACGCTGCCCACCATCCCGGCGACCTCGACCCCGACACTCCCCGGCCAGCGGGTTTCGAAGGCGGCGCGCATCGCGCCCGGCCAATCGGCGGACAGCGTCTCGGCGTTCGACTTCACTCCCGAGAACGCGAGCGTCTCCGCGTGCGTTGCGACGTTCGCGAGCGTGAAGATCACCTGACCGTGTCCGTCGCGCGCTTGCAGGACCGGGATCGACTGGTCGTCGATGAAGGGATACGAGGACCAGCAGCTCTGTGTGTTGGAGGGCATGGAGCCGACGGCGACGTCGAGTGTCGCGGACCGCAGCGCCGCATCGGCCGCGACGACTGCGTGCGCGACGCGCCCCACGAGGAACTCCATGTAGTACTCATCCACGCCGGAGCTCGTCGCGGTGGGGGTTTCCGGGTGTTCCGGGAGTTCGCCGGTGTCCGGCCCCCACAGGCCGATCGGGTCGGGAGCAGACTCGTCATGGGTGCTCGAGATGAACACCTGCGTCAGGGTGGGGTCGAGACGCAGGACTTCGGCGCGGATGCGGTTCATCGTCACGTCGAACAGCCCGATGGAGTCAACCGAGACGAGCGCAACCCGGTTCCTGCCCGCCGCGAGCACAATCGCACTGGCGGCTGGGCCGTTGCCGGATTCGACTGAGGTGGGCCAGTGATTCTGCCCGCTTCCGCCGGCGATGTACGGCGCCTCATAGCGCCCGGTGCGGTCAGCGTCGCAGTACGGATCGCCGGGCGCGTAACGGCCGAGGCCGTGCGCATCCACGTACGGCTTCTCGAACGCGAAGGGCCGCGGGCCCGGCCATAGCTGAGCGACCTGCTCCGGGGTCGTTCCGCACGCTGGGACGAACGCCGCGTCGGAGGATGTCGTGTAGGACGGAGGGGTCACGTCCACCTTCGCGGCACCCGCCCTGAACGCAGCCGCCGGCGTGACGGGACCCGCAGCGCTCGCCACCGCGGCAAACGCCGCGGCGAGCATCCCCGTGAACCCCCACCTCATGGACTCCCTATTCCCGGCTACGGCGCAAACGTAAACGTCACCGGCTCGCACCGGCCTCGGCGACGGCTCTGGACCCTCGGCGAGCGAGAGCCTGTGCCGAGAAGGAGTGAGACGGCGTCGGCGGCGCCCGCCGGCTGCTCAGCTGAGCTTCGGGCGCTCGGGGTCGGTGCCCCGCAGCTCGGCGGTCCCGCCTGCGAGCCCCGGCCGCGGGATCGTGCGGGGTGCTTCGCGTTCGGCGCGGTCGGCCTGCGTGGGCGGCGCGGGTAGCTCCGGCTTGGCCGGCTCCTCGACGCCGAAGACCTCCTCTTCGCTCTTGCCGGCGAGCAGTGCGAGGAACTCCTCCTTCTCGATCGTCTCGCGCTTGACGAGGATCTCGGAGATCTTCGTGAGGTCGTGCTGGTGTTCGGTGAGGATGGCCGTCGCGCGCTGGTGCGCGGCTTCGATGATCCGCCGCACCTCGTCGTCGATCTCGCGGGCGATCTCATCCGAGTAGTCGGGCTCGGTGGAGAACTCGCGGCCCAGGAACGGCTGGCCGTGGTCGTGACCGAAGACGCGCGGGCCGAGCTTGTCGCTCATCCCGAAGCGCATCACCATCTGCTTGGCCGTGGCGGTCACCTTCTCGATGTCGTTGGAGGCGCCGGTGGTGATCTCGCTGAAGACGATCTCCTCGGCGGCGCGGCCGCCGAGCGTCATCGCCATGGCGTCCTCGAGCTCGGCGCGCGTCGTCAGGAAGCGGTCCTCCTGGGGCATCGAGATCGTGTATCCAAGCGCCTGACCTCGTGAGATGACCGAGATCTTGTGGACGGGGTCGGAGTGCTCGAGGAAGTGGCCGACGAGCGCGTGGCCCATCTCGTGGAAGGCTGTGATCAGCCGCTCTTTCTCGCTCATCACGCGCGTCTTCTTCTCGGGGCCGGCGATCACGCGCATGATCCCCTCCTCGAGCTCTTCCTGGCCGATCTCGCGCTTGCCCGTGCGCGCGGAGAGCAGCGCGGCCTCGTTGATCAGGTTCGAGAGGTCGGCGCCGGTGAAGCCGGGGGTCTGGCCGGCGAGCGCGTCGATGTCGATGATCTTCGCGAGCGGCTTGCCGCGCGTGTGGACCTCGAGGATCTTCGCGCGGCCCTTGCGGTCGGGGCGGTCCACGGCGATCTGGCGGTCGAAGCGGCCGGGGCGCAGCAGCGCCGGGTCGAGGATGTCGGGCCGGTTGGTGGCCGCGATCATGATGATGTTGTCCTTCGCCTCGAA
>JAOPZV010000008.1 GCA_025963935.1 Solirubrobacterales bacterium | reverse complement strand
CCGAGTGCACCGGTCGCGAGCAGGCGCCGGCGAGCGCGCGGCGCTCCGGGCCTGCGCTGGGCGGCGACCCGAGGGGTGAGGGCCGAGGGGCCTGGGACTGGGAGCGGCACGTAGTGGGGCGCGCGTGGGAGGGCGAGCCAACCCTACCCAACGCCCCTGCGTTCGAGGCCTGCCCGCAGACCCCAGCGAGAGCCTCTCCACCGGATACCCCGCGGCGCGGCTGCGGCTAGCATCGGGATCATGCGGCGAGACCCCCTGAAGGGCGAGGCGCAGGGTCGATCCGCGGGCCGCGCACGTGCCGTTCGCGCGTGCGCTCAGAGGCGAATCGCTGCCCCGCTGCGGCGGATTGCTGCCCCCCTGTGCGTCGGGAGCGCGCTCCTGATCGCGGCCGGTTGCTCCTCTTCCGGGACGCCGGGGGGCGTCACCACGGTCACGACGGGGGCGCACGCGACCACGACGACGACCGTCAAGCCGCCGCCACCTCCACCTCCGCCTCCGCCTCCGCATCTCGTGGTGAGGGTCCCGGCGCATCCGGCGACGCGCTGGTCGGCGGTCGCTCGCGTCCACGGCCAGCCTGCGGCCTGGCTCGCGCAGCGCGGCGGCGTGGCCCTGATGCGCTTCGATCAGCGTCTCGTGCACCTCAACCTGCACGCCGGCTCCAGTGACGGCGGCACGACCGGCTGGAGGTACGGAGATCAGATCTCCCGGCGCGAGATACATCTCGTGGTCGCGGCGGTCAATGGCGGCTTCAAGCTGACCTATCGCGACGTCGGCTTCATGGCCGGTGGACACGTCGCAGCCCCGATCCGGCCGGGCCTCGCGTCGATCGTCACCTACACCGACGGCACGTCGGACATCGGAGCGTGGCGGGCCGGGGTGCCGGCCCGGGGCAAGGCGGTCTACTCGGTCCTGCAGAACCAGCGGCTGCTGGTCGATCGCGGCGTCGCGGCGCCGAGCGTGGCGGGCTGCGTCATCACCTGTTGGGGCGAAACGATCGGCTCGCGGTCGGTCGTCGCTCGGGCGGGCCTCGGGATCACCGAAGACGGTCAGCTCGTGTGGGGCGCGGGCGCGGAACTCGATCCGGCCGGGCTGGCGGCGGGCTTGATCCGCGCCGGCGCCGTGCGCGCGATCGAGCTCGACATCAACCCCGCGTGGGTCGCCGGCTACCTGTACGTGCACAGCCGCAGCGGCCCGGCTGCCGTTCAGGTCATGCCGGGGCAGGTCGGCATCGCAGGTCAGCTGCTCGAACCGTACAGCCGCGACTTCCTGACGTTCGTCGCGAACTGACTGCGGCGCGGCGGCGCTACCTGCCGCGCTTTGACTGGTGCTCGAGCACCTTGCCGAAGGCGTCCTCGAGCTCGGTCGTCATGCTCTGCTTGAAGAGCGCGAGCAGCGCCTCGGAGGCCAGCGGCCTCAGCGAGTTGACCGCCTCGATCAGCTCGTCCCAGCGGTCATCGGGCTGGCCGGCGCGCTCGAACGGCTCCCACAGCTCCCTCAGGAACAGCTTTGTGAAGGCCCGCGAGATCGAGTCGCAGTCGCGCCGCACCCGCTCGACGATCGTCAGCGCGGCCGACAGCGGTATGCCGAGCGCAATGACCTGCTCGGCCGCCCGCAACAGCGCCGGGCTGGGCACTTCGAAGCGCCCGTCGCCGAGCGGCACGAGCAGCCGCAGCTTGCGGATCCGCTCCGCGTCCTTCGACTCGACCTCGCCGAACCTGTCGAGCAGTTCCTGGGCGGTGATCAGCTCGGCGGCCTCGGGCTCGTATGGGGTGGTGACGGCTTGGCGGAGCCCCAGCAGGCGCTGTGCCAGGCCGTTGGACCCTCCCAGCAGGCGCTCGATCGAGGCGAGGTTGAAGCCGTCGGCCTGCAGGTCGAGGATCAAACGCAGCCGCGCGACGTGCTCGGAGTCGTAGTAGCCAACGCGCGCGCGAACCTCCGGCGGGGGCAGCAGCCCGCGGGTGTGGTGGTTGCGGATGTTGCGGACCGTCATGCCGGTCTGGGCGGCGAGCTGCTCGATTGTCAGGTCATGCCCGTCTGGAGCGCTCTCGCGCCGTCCCCCGCGACGGTCTATCCGGTCCCCGCTTGTGGCTCCCATCCTGCTTTTGAGGTTACCATGTTTCATGCAACCTCATTTGAGGTAGCATAAGGTGGCGTCATGATCGCTGACCCCTCTCCAGCAGCCGCATACGCCGAGCGACGGTGCCACCGTGCCTGAACGCGGAGCTGTCCCGCGCGTCCCGGCCGGCCGTCGCCGAGCGCTCGAACTGATCCGGTCGTTCACCTCGCCCCTGCTGCCGGACGACTACCTCGAGCTGATCAACCCCCTGTGGTCGACGCGCGAGATGCGCGGCCGGATCGAACGTGTGGAGCGCGAGACCCCCGAAGCGGTCAGCATCGTGATCAAGCCTGGGTGGGAATGGCCTGGGCATCGCCCGGGGCAGTACCTGCGCCTCGGCATAGAGGTCGACGGCGTCCATCACTGGCGCGCCTACTCGCTGACCTCCGACCCGGAGCGCCCGGACGGCTGCATCGCGATCACGCCGAAGGTCGTAGAGGCGGGCAAGGTCTCGCCCTTCCTGTTCAGGCGGGTGCGGCCGGGGACGATCGTGCGTCTGGGCGGCGTAGAAGGGACCTTCGTGCTGCCCGACCGGCCGCCACAGAAGCTGCTTTTCATCAGCGCCGGCAGCGGGATCACACCGATCATGAGCATGCTCCGCAGCCTTGCCGGCAGCGGTGGCCTTCAGGACGTCGTCCACGTGCACTGCGCACGGACTGCCGACGGGGTGATCTTCGCCGAGGAGCTACGAGCGCTCGCCACCCGCCACCCGACCTACCGCCTGCACCAGCGCATCACCAGCCGGCAGCGGCGCGTGGGCCCGGAGCAGCTCGACGAGCTGTGCGCTGACTGGCGCGAGCGCGAGACGTTCCTGTGCGGGCCGGCGGGTCTGCTCGAGGCGATGTCCGAGCGCTGGAAGCTCGACGGCTCCTCCGCGCGCCTGCACATGGAGCACTTCCAGCCCGACGCTCAGGTCGGCGACGGAGAACGCGGCGAAGGCGGTGAGATCACCTTCTGCTCGAGCGGCGTCCAGGCCCGCAGCGACGGCGGTCAGCCGATCCTCGCGGCCGGCGAGGAGTCCGGCATCGAGCTGCCGTACGGATGTCGCATGGGCATCTGCCACAGCTGCGTCGGGCGGCTGCGCTCAGGCCGCGTGCGCGACCTGCGCACCGGCCGCGTCCATGGCCAGCCCGGGGAATTGCTTCGCACCTGCATCAACGCGCCCGAGGGCGCGGTCGAGATCGACCTCTGAACTTTCAACCGAACGGAGCCGCCATGTCAGCAACACAGGCTGAACGCCCAACCACCGCACCCAGCTTCGAGGAGCAGTCGAGCCCCCTCGCGCTGCTCACCCCCGAGCAGATCGAGGAGCTCGGCCGCGAGCTCGACGCCGTACACGACGAGGTCTTCGCCGACCTCGGCGACCGCGACTCGCGCTACATCCGCAGCACGATCAAGCTGCATCGCCACCTCGTGCTGGCCGCGCGGGCCATGCTGCTCGGCTCGCGCTACAAGCCGCTGTGGCTCGCCGGGACCGCCTCTCTGTCGCTCGCGAAGATCCTCGAGAACATGGAGATCGGCCACAACGTCATGCACGGGCAGTGGGATTGGATGAACGATCCCGACATCAACTCGCAGAGCTGGGACTGGGACACCGCCTCCCCTGCGGAGGCATGGCGTCACTCTCACAACTACGAGCACCACACTTTCACCAATATCCGCGGCAAGGACAGGGACCTCGGCTATGAGATCATGCGCATCGACCCGCACCAGCGGTGGCATCCGATCTACCTGTTTCAGCCTCTGTACAACCTGCTCCTGATGGGCTTCTTCGAGTGGGGGGTGGCGGTGCACGACCTCAACGGAGACGCGATCCGCTCCGGAGAGAAGTCAAAGCGGCAGGTGGTGAAGGAGCTGAAGGCGATCGGCGTCAAGGCGCGCCGCCAGATCATCAAGGACTACATCGCCTTCCCGCTTCTCTCCCGAAGGGGTTTCAAGTCGACGCTGACGGCGAACTTCACCGCGAACATAGTGCGGAACGTGTGGGCCCACTCGATCATCTTCTGCGGGCACTTCCCGGACCAGACCTACACCTTCAGCGAGGAGGAGGCCTCCAAGGAGACCCGTGGCGGATGGTACGTTCGCCAGCTGCTCGGTTCGGCGAACATCGACGGCGGCCCGCTGTTTCACCTGCTGGCCGGCAACCTCAGCTTCCAGATCGAGCATCACCTGTTCCCCGATATGCCCTCGAGCCGCTACACGGAGATCGCCCCGCGCGTCCGCGACATCTGTCGCCGCTACGGGCTGCCCTACAACACCGGCCCCCTGCACAGGCAGCTGGGGACCGTCCACCGCACGATCCTGCGCCTCGCTTTCCCCGGCGGCAGGCCGCGGCCCAAGCCGGGCCCCTATCGCCCGGCATGAGAGGTCGCTAGCGCGGGTCGTCGCGGTCGAGGTTCCAGTGGCGCGACGTCGAGCAGCGCCACAGCCACGGGTCCTCGTCCGCGGCCGGGCGCGGGTTGAGGTGGAACAGGGTGATCGTTCGCTGTCCGCCCTCGTGGTCGCCGTAGAGGATCTCGATGAACAGCGGCGTCCTGGTCGCGATCGCCTCGCTCACACGGGGGTAGAGGGGATCCTCGCGGTCGCGCACAGCGGCCTGCCAGAAGCTGATGTCACCCGCCGGCACGTAGAGGTCGCGTCCGAGACGCCGAAACTCCCCCAGTGGCGGCGGCGGCGTCTCCGGAGTGGGTCGCTCGCTGCGCAGATGCCAGCCATGCAGCACGGCGAGGCCAGAGGCCACGTTGCGCAGCGGAATCGCTAGGTAGAGCTTTCCCTCGAACTCCTGCGCCGCCGCCAGGCCGTCACGCAGCACGAGCCAGTGGTCGTCGAGGTATCCGACCTTCTGCGGCAGGTCCTGTGTGCGGGCATTGAAGAGAACAGGGCGCAGCCCGACCTTGAGCGACTGTTCGGACACGCGCGCCGCGCGATTGGCCGAACGCGTCGAGGAGAACGTGGCGATTGCGAGGATCATCGTCCCTCCGGCGGTCGCCAGCGATGCGATCGTGCCAGCGTCAGACATGCAACGCAGGCTACTAAGTCGGGGCATGCCCGGCGGTCCCCAACGCGAGCGAGCCTCTTACCTAAAAATAGGGCGGCATGCCCCGCATCCGCAGGGACGCTCGAGTCCGTTCTCTTGATTCCATTCTCCCACCAGCGTGCTGCCGGTGCGACCACCGCTCACGTTGCGAGACGCGGCCGGATGGTCATGCCGCCCGAAGTGTCTCTACCCGGGGTTCGCACTTCCAAGCCCGCAACAAATCCCGCACGGCAACTGCTGGCGTTTGAAGGGGTGAACGCCTGGGTATTCCTAGCAGCGGAAAGGAGGCTCTCAATGCTCGTAGCACTTGCAGTGGTCCTACTTATTCTCGCCCTCGCCGGCGGGATAGCAATTAACCCGCTGCTGTTCCTGCTCGCACTGCTGGCGCTGGTTGTGTTCCTCGGCGGCGGCCGCCGCGGCACGGTCATCTGACCGGAGAAGCAAGAGCGGACTACTCGCCGGGGCGATGGTTGCACTTGTGCACCCTTCGCCCGGCGGGACCGCCTTCTGGGGTCAGCCGCCGAGCGGCGAAGGCGGTATGCGCGTCTCGCCGTGCACGTCGGAGATCACCATCGCGACCTGATCCTCGAAGCACCAGGACCACGTCTCGCCGGGCTCGAGCGAGCGGATGATCGGATGACCGCTCGACCCACCGTGCGCGGTCGCGTGCCTGTTGGGCGAGTCATCGCAGCACCCCACGTGCCCGCACTCCAGGCAGATGCGCAGGTGCAGCCACGGATCGCCGGTCAGCAGGCAGTCCTCGCAGCCATCGACCGCGTCGGGCAGCTCGGTGATCAGCACGTGATCGAGATGCGTGCAGGTTGCCATGCCTCGTCACTAGGGTTGCACAACATGGCCGCCGTCCCGGACCCACGCCGGGCGGGCGCCCGAATACTCGGCCGCTCGGCCTAGACGCCCGTGGGGAACGTCTCCGGCAGCTCGCCCTCGTCCCACTGGCTGGTGCGCTCGAGCGGCTCGAGCGCCGTCGTCTCGTCGAAGTGAACGACCACATCGAACTGATCGGCCAGACGGGTGTGGAAGTAGTGCGACACGCGCTCTGTCTGCGGCTGGTAGACGACGCCGATGGCGCGCTCGAGCCGCCGGCCGGGAATCCGCACCGGGTTCAGCAGGAAGGCAGCCGTCCCCCGTTCGTGGAAGAGCTCCTCCCAGCTGCCGGGGAGGGCGCGCAGGACCTGCTTGCGCTCGGCCGGTCCGCCCCAGTCAGAGGCGGCCGTGACGGTTCCGGTGTAGGTGGTGAAGCCGACGAGGAGCGCCCGGGGCCCATGCTGCTCGCGCACGAGCTGGCCGACGTTCAGCTGCCCAGCCTGCCCAAGCTCGGTGGCGCGGTTGTCGCCGAGGTGGGAGTTGTGCTCCCAGACCGCAACCTTCACGCGGCCGGCGATGCGCTCCAGATGGCTCGATAGCTCCTCGAGCGTCTCCGCCATGTGCCGGTCTCGCAGGTTCCAGCTCTCCACGCCGCCGCGGAACATCGCGCGGTAATAGCGCTCGGCGTTGACCACCAGCCGCGCGTTCTGCTCGGCGTGAAACCGCTCATCGCCGTCCAGCGGGCGCTCCTCGTCCCCCTGCTGGGAGGACAACGCCAGCAGCTCGACGAGCTGCTGCACGGCGGCCTCCTCGCATGGCTCGGCACCGGCGATGCCCGTCTCGTAGGCGTAGACCTGCGGATCGCGCCCGAACTGGTCGAAGCAGCCGTAGCGTTCCCGCGCCCTGTGGGCCGCCGCCGGGTCCATCCGATCGAGGTACTCCACGACAGCCTCCATCGACGCGTGCAGGCTGTACAGGTCCAGGCCGTAGAAGCCCACCTTGCGCGCCTCGTCAGCCTGGCCGTCGTTGAACCGGCGCAGCCAGTCGATGAACTCGACGACGACCGTGTTGCGCCACATCCACACGGGGAACCGCCGGAAACCGCGCAGCGCCTCCTCCGCCGTCCCGTCCTCGCCCACCCCGCGCACGAAGCGGTTCACGCGGAAGGCGTCCGGCCAGTCCGCCTCGACCGCCACCGCCGTGCACCCACCCTCGGTGATCAGCCGCTTGGTTATCTCCGCGCGTTCGCGATAGAACTCGTGCGTGCCGTGCGAGGCCTCGCCGAGCAGCACGTGACGCGCGTCCTGCGCCCTCTCGAGCAGCGAGTCGAAGTCGTGGCGCGTGCCGGTCAGCGGTTGGACGGCGCCGTCGGCATCGAGGCCGCCTGACGGCGGCGGGCGGCGCGCCCGCGCGAGCAGCTCGCCCACCTCCTCGTCGCTCGTCTGCGAGAAGTCCTCATACCACAGCCCCACGGCGCGCATCGGCTGCGGGGTCGCCACGCACACGACCTCGTCGGCGGCGGACCCCAGCGCCTCGCACACCTCCGGAGCGGCGACCGGAACGGCGACCACGACGCGCGCCGGGTCGTCCTGGCGGACCGCCTCCACGGCGGCGAGCATCGTCGAGCCGGTGGCGAGCCCGTCGTCGACGAGGATCACCGTGCGTCCGGCGAGATCGGGAGGCGGGCGCTCTCCCCTGTAGACCCGCTCGCGGCGCTCGAGCTCGCGGCGCTCCTTGGCGTCGATCGCCTCGATCCACGATGCCGGAAGCTCAAGCCGTTCGATCAGCTCCCTGTTCAGGACGCGCACCCCGCCCGTGGCGATCGCACCGAAGGCCAGCTCCTCGTGCCCCGGGAGGCCGAGCTTGCGCACGACGTAGACGTCGAGTGGGACGTCGAGCTCTCGCGCCACCTCGTGGGCGACCGGCACGCCACCACGGGGAAGGCCGAGGACGATGACGTCGTCGCGTCCCCCGTAATGGCGAAGCCGCTCGGCCAGCCGGCGCCCCGCCTCGGCACGATCTCGGAAGCGCGTCACCTGCGTCGCATCCTGTGTCTCACCCACCGTCGCCACCTCCAAGAGGGGGGATTCGCCTGTCGCGCGGCACCACCGATGCCGGGCGCGTGGGTTCCATGGGTCTACCCGACGCCCCAGCTCCGTAACGCCTGCCGATGAGCACCGGCGAGCCACGCGCGCTCGCGCTTGACGAGGCCGGTCCAACGAGCGCTGTGGCGGCCGGGCTTCGTCGTAAGCGGATGTTCTCGGCACGCAGCCGAGAAGCCGGGGCGGAAGCTCAAGGACATAGGCCAAACGGCCGATGGCCAGATGGAGGAGCCCTGGGGCCCTCAGCGGATGCCTATGCGACGCCGTGCCGCCAAGCTGATTCCCGACCGCGCGACCTTCAGGTTCGCCCAGCTTCCGCTGCTGTGGACGCTCAGCCTCGGCGCGACTGCGGCCTTCGCCGTGCTGGTCACGCTGCACGCCGGCAACGTTGCCGGCTGGACGGCTTTCGAGGATCTCAGCGAAACCGTCGTCGCGGCGATCGCGGGCATGGCGTGCGCGTCGCGGGCCCGCAGGGACCGGCGCGAGAGCGCCCCGGCCGACGGATCCACGCCGCAGGTCTGGCGCGCCTGGCGCCTGCTCGCCTTCGGTCTCGGCGCGTGGGCCGTGGGGCACCTCGTGTGGACGATCCTGGAAGTGGGCCTCGGAATAACGCCCAAGCGCCCGTCGATCATCGACGGCGCGCTGCTGACCTCCTCGGTCCTCGTGGTCGGTGCCCTGATGAGCATGATCAGCACGCCGGCGGGTCGCCTTTCCCATCTGAGGGCAGCGGCGGAGGGAATGCTGATCGCGGTCGGGTGCTTCCTGATCAGCTGGTGCGCCGTGATCGCGTCTGTCTTCGCCAGCAGCGGAACCTCGACGTCGGCGCAGATCGTCAACCTCGCCTACCCAGTGCTGGACGCCGTCGCACTTTCGGGCCTGCTGTTCGTCGCGGTGCGGCGAAAGGGCCATCTGCCGGCCGGGGTCGGCCTGCTCGCCCTCGGGATCATCTGCGTGGCGACCTCCGACTCGGCCTTCTGGTACCTCACCGCACTGAAGCCGAGGCTCGAGCGGGTCAGCCCGATCGACATCGGCTGGGTAGCCGGCTTCTTCCTCATCACGCTCGCAGCTGCCCAGCGCGATGGAGCGCGCAAATGGACGCCGCGCCTCGCCGCAGTTCACGTCGTCCCGGGCCTGCCCACGCTGCCGGCGGCAGCGGGTATCGCCACGGCGCTCGTGAGCTGGTGGGCCGGTCGGAGCCTGGGCCCGACGAGCGTGCTGCTGTCGATCAGCGCGGCACTGGTTGTCCTCGCTCTCCTGCTGCAGCTGATCGTCGTCTACGAGAACGACGCCCTGACGACGGACCTCGAGCGCAGAGTGGACCAGCGCACGTCGCAGCTGCGCAGCACCGAGCGCTACTACCGCGCCCTGGTCCAGCACTCATCGGACGTCATCACGGTCGTCGATCCGGACCACACGATCCGCTACGTGAGCGACTCGATGGCGGCCATCTTCGGCCACGAGCCGGCTGAGCTGACCGGGAGCAAGCTCGACGCCGTGTCCGGCGGGTCCAGCGCCCTCATCCAGGCGCTCAAGCGCACGATGACCGAGCCCGACCACGTCTCACGGGCCGAGTGGGAACTGACCGACGCGACGGGGCGGGTGCGGCACGCGGAATCGGCAATCACCAACCTCATCAGCGATCCCAGCGTGCGGGGGCTGGTCATCAATACCCGCGATGCAACCGACCAGGTAGCGCTCGAGCATCAGCTCCGGCACGAGGCCTTCCACGATCCGCTGACGGGCCTTGCCAACCGGGCGCTGCTCACCGACAGAGCCGAGCAGGCCCTTGCCCGGTCGGTGCGCTCGGGCGCGACGGTCGCGGTGCTGCTGATCGACCTGGATGGGTTCAAGGGCGTCAACGACAGCCTCGGCCACCAGGTGGGCGACGTCGTCCTCTGTGAGGTGGCACGCCGCCTGGAGTCCCTCGTTCGCTCGGAGGACACTGTGGCGCGCCTCGGTGGCGATGAGTTCGTGGTCCTGATCGACGACGTGAGCGGGCTGGAGGAGACGAAAGCGCTGGCGGCACGCGTATGCGACGTGCTGCGCCCGCGCTTCAGCCTGCCCGGGTGGGACTACGCGGTGACCGCCAGCGTGGGCGTCGCGATCGGCTCTGCCTCGGGAACGGACGCCCCGGACCTGCTGCGCGATGCCGACACTGCGATGTATGTGGCGAAGACCGGCGGCAAGGACTCCGTGCGCGTCTTCGCGCCGTCGATGCACGAGCGCGCACACGAGCGCTTCCGCCTGCAGGTCGACCTCCGCGACGCGCTGGATCGCTCCGAGCTCGTTCTCTTCTACCAGCCGATCTTCGAGATGCACGACGGTCGGCTGAAGGGCTTCGAGGCCCTCGTCCGCTGGAGCCATCCGACGCGCGGCCTGCTCGCCCCGGAGCGGTTCATCCCGCTCGCCGAGGAGAGCGGGTTGATCGTGCCGGTCGGCCGCTGGGTGCTCGAGGAGGCCGTGGGCCAGCTCGCCGCGTGGGGCCGGCGCCACGCGAGCGCTGGCTCGCTGTCGATCTCGGTCAACGTCTCGACCGTTCAACTCACCGCGCCGAGCCTCATCGCCGACGTCAAGAGGGTGCTCGAGAAGGCCGGCATCGCGCCCTCGCGCCTCGTGCTCGAGATCACCGAGGGCTCGCTCGCCAACCAGACCGAGCGCGTGATCGAGGTGCTCGGGGAGATGCGCCAGCTGGGCGTTCAGATCGCGATCGACGACTTCGGCACCGGCTACGCGTCGCTGTCACACCTGCAGCGTCTGCCCGTGGACATCCTGAAGGTCGACAAGAGCTTCGTTATGGCGCTCAGCGACGGCGGCAAAAGCCGGGAGCTGCTCCAGGCGATCCTCGGCGTCGGCCAGGCGCTGTCCCTCGCGGTCGTCGCCGAGGGGATCGAGGCGCAGACGCAGATGACCGCCCTGCAGGAAATGGGGTGCGAGATGGCCCAGGGCTTCCTCGTCGGCAAGCCGAGCCCCGCGGAGGTCGCGGAGAGCCTGCTCGGCGGAGACCCCAGCCGCGGGCGGGTCGTCCAGCCCGCCTTCCTATCGCGCGTCGGCTAGCCGCGCATCTCGCTCGATCGATGGCCTCGCCGACCGTGGCGTGGCGCCGCGCTGCCCTGCGGAGCCGGCTTCACCTGGACTCCGCACGGATCACGACCCGGCCCAGGCCGATCACCTCCATCTCGCTCTCCGGGACACACACGGCGATCTTGTCGGCCTCGTCGCGCAGTGTTCGGCGCAGCACGAGGAAGGCGCCGGCGCCGACGACAGCCGGCACCCACAGCGCGATCGCCCGGTAGAGGAGCACAGCCCCCGCGGCCGCTGTCAGCGGGACGTTGTACAGAGCCAGCGTGCCGAGCAGCCCGGCGTCGACGCCGCCGATGCCACCGGGCACCGGGATCAGGCCGCCTAGCTCGCCGATCAGGTAGCCCATCCACATGTTGGCCAGCGGCGGCGCCGTGCCGATGGCATGGAAGGCCGCCCACAGGATCATCACGTCGAACGCCAGGTAGGCGGCCAGGCCGAGTAGCAGCACGACGTTGCCCTCGCGTAGCAGTGCGACCGCCTCTTCGACGCCGTCGGCCACGGCCCTCAGCCCCGCCCACAGAGCTTTGGTTCGGCGCGAGAGCTCGTGGCGCCCTTCTCGCTCGAGCCTCGCCCGCGCCCGCTCGGCGACGCGTCCCGCGAACAGCGCTCCGACGATCGCCATCGCCGCCACGCCGGCGGGGAGCACCGTCAGCAGCGGGTTGTGTACGCCGCCGAACAGGCCGGTGGCGAGCCCAAGCCCGATGATGATCACGCCGAGGACGTTCGGAACGCTGGTCAGCAGGAAGAACGCCACCGTTCGGCGCGCGATCTCGCTGCCTTGCATCCCACCGCGCCGCAGCGCCCACGCGCCGAGCGCGAGGCCGCCGGCCCCGCCTGTGGGAAACAGCGCGTTGGCGCCGAGCTCGGACATGCCGATCTGGTAGCTCACGCCCCAGCTCATGCGCCGGCAGAAGACCATCCGGAAGACCGCCACGTATCCAAGCCCGGACAGCAGCTTCAGGGCGACGCCGACGAGCAGCCACTCGGGTGTGGCGTCAGCCAGGCGCGAGCGCAACCCGGCGAGGCCCGGGACGAGCGTTACGGCGGCGACGACCACGAGGATCAGCCCAACGGCGAACACGAGGCGCGAGCGCAGCCGGTGCCTGCTGAGCTCCTCGGGCATCTCGACCTCGCTCGGTACGACCCCTGCCACGCCGCGGTCCTCGGTCATGTGAGCATGGTGGCACTACATCGCCGCGGCGACCGGCCGGCGAGCCCTCGCGCCGCTCGACAGGTGCCGGGGCAAGCGTCTGCTAATCGAGCGCGGGAAGCAGATCTGCGACCGAGTCGACGATGCGCGAGGCGCGATAGGGGTAGCGCTCGGCCTCCTCGCGCGTGGTCACGCCTGTCAGGACGAGGATCGTCTCCATGCCGGCCTCGAGGCCCGAGACGACGTCGGTGTCCATGCGATCGCCGACCATCGCGGCGGTCTCCGAATGCGCGTCTATCGCGTTGAGCGCCGAGCGCATCATCAGCGGGTTGGGCTTTCCGATGAAGTAGGGATCGACGCCCGTCGCGCGGCTGATCAGCGCGGCGACCGAGCCCGTCGCCGGGAGCGGCCCATCGGGAGTTGGACCGGTGGCGTCAGGATTCGTCGCGAGGAAGCGCGCGCCGTTGGCGATCAGGCGGATCGCCCGGGTGATGCGCTCGAAGGAGTAGGTGCGCGTCTCGCCGAGCACCACGTACTCCGGCGAGCGATCGGTGAGCGTGTAGCCGGCGCCGTGCAGCGCGGTCGTCAGACCGGCCTCGCCGATCACGAACGCCGAGCCTTCGGGGCGCTGGTCTTCGAGGAAGCGCGCGGTTGCCAGCGCGGACGTCCAGATCGCCTCCTCCGGGACCTCGAGACCGCTTGCTGCGAGCCGCGCGGCGAGGTCGCGCCGCGTGTAGATCGAGTTGTTGGTGAGCACGAGGAACGGCGTGCCGCGCTCGCGCAGGCGCGCGATGAAGCGGTCGGCTCCCGGGATCGCCTGGTCCTCGCTCACGAGCACGCCGTCCATGTCCATGAGCCATGAGCGGATCTCGCGTGCGGTCATCGCCGGGCAAGCATGACGCACTCGACGGCTACGCGTTCGCTAATCGACGCGGCACGGCGGCCGCGCAACACCCGGTCGATGGAGAGCGCCCCCGGCCGGCCCGCGCCCTGCGATTTGACAGTCACGCGTCGGGCCGGGGCCGCTTTCCGATCGGATCCTCAGTCGTTGGACTCGTACTTGAACGAGATCGCCAGCCGCACGCGGTAGGTGCTGATCGCGCCGTTCTCGATCGACACGTCCTGCCTGATCACCTCCGCGATCCGCAGGTCGCGCACCGTTTTCGCCGCGGTCTCGACCGCGCTGCGCGCTGCTGCCTCCCAGGACTCACTGCTCACGCCGATCACTTCGGTGACTCGGTAGACGCCGTCAGCCATCACGACCATCCTCTCCTCGACGTTGGAGCCTGCGACTCTCGCACATCTTTCCGAGCGCCGTGATGCGCGCGGCGTCGAGTGGCGGATGCCTCAGCGGTAGGTGAACTGATCGAACGCCGGGCTGCGCCTGCTGGTCACGCTTTCAACCGTCGCTTTCACGTCCACGGTGCCCGCTCTGTGGGCGGGAGCGACGAGCGTGCAGGACGTCGTGGAGGTGCAGTTGACAGCGCTCGCCGGCACTGTCCCGAACGTGAACGTCGTGCCGGTCGCCCCGCGGGCGAACCCCGCGCCCGTGACCGTCACCTTCGTGCCGCCGGCGGCCGGACCGCTCTTCGGAGAGACGGTCTTGATCGACGGGGGTGGCGGCTTGCCGGCCACCACCATGTGCGCTGTTCCGATGCTCGTCCCGCTGGGCGCGAACACGGTCAGCGCGACGAGGTAGGTCCCCCTCGAGCGGAACACATGGGTGACCGTCGGCGCAGTGGTCTCGGTGGGAGTGCTCAGCCCGGGTCCGTCGTTGAACTGCCAGTTGTACCTCGCCACACCGCCGGGGGCTGTCGAGCCGCTGGCGTCGAAGCTCACGCCGTTGCCCGCGCCCGGTTCGCTCGTGAAGGTGGCGGTCGGCTTGCGGCCCAGGAAGGTGAGCCGCTGCAGGCACCGGTGGTGCTGGTTGCTCCACTCCTGCTGGTACCAGTAGAGGTGGCCGTTGATCACCTGGTTGTACCTCGCCCCGTTGGGCGCCTTGCCCAGCGGGGTTCCATATTCGCTGCGTGCTTCGAAGGTCGCGCATTTGTCGCCGATCTCGCCGGTTTCGCGTCCGATGTCGGTCCAGGCGTTGTTCGGTTCGGGGTCGGTGATCGACTCGTTGTGCTCATGGCTGAGGCCCCCCTCGATCGTCCCGTCGGCGGTCGTGCCGTTTGGGTGATTGCCGTCATCGCAGCCTTCGATCCCGTTGACGTACGGGTCATTCGAGTAGATGATCTCCCCGCCGCCGGCCAGCGGGATGTTGCCGTGATAGGCGCAGTAGATCGGGCTCGTGGAGCCCGCCGAGCATTCCCCGCCGGTGGCTTCGAAGCAGTCCTCGACGCCGGGGGGCTTCAGCATGTAGTACTCGTGCTGCAGGTCTGTCGGCAGTCCGTGCGCCGTGACGTATTTCGTGAGCTCCGCCTGCAGCTGCGCATCGGTCAGGCAGATCGCGGCGTATTTGCAGCCGTTTGCCGGATACGGGTTGGTGTCCACGATCGCCCCGGCGAAATGGGAGTCGTAGTTGGCGAACTCTCCGGCAGTGTCGTTGTACTGGGCGGAGATCGAGTCGACGTTCTGGGTGCCGCCGCTGTCGTGCGCGAGATCCGTGAAGTAGCGATTTAGGCCCGTCCTGTAATCGGAGGGGTACGCGGGAGCGCCTGCGGGTTGCCAGTAGAAGGCGTAGTTGGTGTTCGACGCCATCACCGGACCGCCGTTGTAGTCCAGGTTGGAGAAGACTTCGTCAAACGGCCTCACGGCGGCGGCACCGGCGAGGCGCTGATAGCTCAGGGTCTTGCCGCTGGCCAGGTGCACGACGATCGCCGAAGCGCTGCCGGCACCGGCGCCGAGCGCCAGGGCGGCGAGCAGCATGACCAGCACGAGG
>JAOPZV010000271.1 GCA_025963935.1 Solirubrobacterales bacterium | reverse complement strand
TGCTGCAGCGCTCCCTCGCCGAGGACCCGCAGCGCTGGACGAAGATCGGCCAGGGCATCAAAGGCGTCACCGAGGAGACGACCACCGGCGTGCACCGGCTCTACCAGATGGTCGAGACCGGCGAGCTGCTGTTCCCCGCCATCAACGTCAACGACTCGGTCACGAAGTCCAAGTTCGACAACCTCTACGGCTGCCGCCACTCGCTGATCGACGGGATCAACCGCGCCACCGACGTGATGATCGGCGGCAAGATGGCGGTCATCTGCGGCTTCGGCGACGTCGGAAAGGGCTGCGCCGAATCGCTGCGCGGGCAGGGCGCACGCGTGGTGATCACCGAGATCGACCCGATCTGCGCGCTGCAGGCCGCGATGCAGGGCTACGAGATCCGCACGCTCGAGGAAGTGCTCGACAGCGGCGACATATTCATCACCACGACGGGCAACCGCGACATCATCACAGCGGAGCACATGGAGCGGATGAAGCACCAGGCGATCGTCGGCAACATCGGGCACTTCGACAACGAGATCGACATCGCCGGCCTGTCGCACATTGCGGGCATCGAGCGGGTCAACATCAAGCCCCAGGTCGACAAGTGGGTGTTCCCCGACGGGCACGCGATCATCCTGCTCTCCGAGGGGCGGCTGCTGAACCTCGGCAACGCCACGGGACACCCGAGCTTTGTGATGAGCAGCTCGTTCTCCAACCAGACGATCGCCCAGATCGAGCTGTTCACCAAGAACGACGAGTACGAGAAGAAGGTCTACGTCCTTCCCAAGCACCTCGACGAGAAGGTCGCCCGCCTGCACCTCGACGCGCTCGGCGTGAAGCTCACGAGGCTCACCGACGAGCAGGCCGCGTACATCGGCGTGCCGGTGGACGGGCCGTACAAGTCCGACCACTACCGCTACTAGGCGCCGGCCACAGCCGATGAGAGCGATGGTCCTTGCGGCGGGCCTGGGCACGCGCCTGCGCCCGCTGACGTATGAGATAACCAAGCCGATGGTGCCGGTGCTCGACAGGCCCGTCATGGAGCACATCGTGGACCTGCTCGACAGGCACGGCTTCGAGGAGGTGATCGCGAACCTCCACTACTTCCCCGACACGATCCGCGAGCACTTCGGCGAGCGGCTCGAGTACCGCTTCGAGCCCGAGCTGCTCGGCACCGCGGGCGGAGTTCGCGCCTGCGCGGAGTTCTTCGGGGACGAGCCGTTCCTGGTGATCTCCGGCGACGCGCTCACCGACATCGACCTCGGAGCGCTCGCCGCAAGGCACCGCCAGGCCGGCGGCGTGGCGACGCTCGCGGTCAAGCAGGTGGCGGACACGCGCGAGTATGGCGTCGTCCTGCACGACGACGACGGACGGATCACCGGCTTTCAGGAGAAGCCCGAGCCGGATGACGCGCTCTCCGACCTCGGCAACTGCGGAATCTACGTCTTCGACCCGCGGATCTTCGACTACTTCCCCGACCGGCCGTTCGTGGACTGGGCCCAGGACGTCTTCCCCGTGCTGCTCGAGAACGACGTTCCCTTCTACATCCACGAGGTGCACGAGTACTGGAACGATGTCGGGTCGCTCAGCGAGCTGCGCCAGGGCACCTTCGATGCGCTGCGCGGCGAGCTGCAGCTGCAGATCGAGGGCGAGGAGGTCCGGCCCGGGGTGACCGTCGCCGGCGGCTCGCCGATCCCCGAGGACACCGACATCGACGGGCGCGTGTGGGTCGGGCACGACGTGCGTATCGGGCACGGCGTGCGCCTGATGGGGCCGATCGTGCTCGGCGACGGTGTGAGCGTGGGCGACCATGCCCAACTGCGCTCGAGCATCGTGTTCCCCGGCACCGTGATCGCCCCGGACTCGATCCTGATCGGCGCGATCGCCGGCCACGGCGGCATCCTTAAGAGCCTGCGCCGGCGGGACTAGGCGGCGCGCCTCACACGAGGCCGTAGCGCTCGCGACGCTGCTGCTCGCGCTCTGACTCGCTCAGCGCGCGCATGAACAGCACGACGAGCGCAATGCCCATCACGAGTGACTGCTCGACCGCCATGATCAGGCCCGCGAGCGACTGATCGTCTCCGGCGCTGATGCCCCACACGCGGCCCAGGTGCTCGTAATAGGGGTAGAGGGCGGCCGGCGCGAAAGCGAGCCCCATTCCGAGCGCGCCGACGAACAGCTTGGTGGAGGCCATGTAGAGCACCGGGCCCATACCGTTCAGCCGAAGGCGTCCACGGATCGGGGAGAGCAGATGCCACCAGTAGAGCGAGCCGGCGACCAGGAAGCTGGCGTGCTCGAGCACGTGCGCGAACGGGTGACGCACGGCGAAGTCATACGCCGATGGCACGTGCCACGCCCAGATCACGCCGACGTAGAGCAGCACGGCGAACGCCGGATGCGCAAGCGCGCCCGCGCGATGCTCGATGCCGCGGACCAGGCGCGTGACCGGCCTGAGGACGACCTTCGTGAAGCCCACGATGGCGAGGATCGGCACCACGTCCAGCAGCAGCATGTGCTGCACCATGTGCATGAAGAACAGCTGGTCGGCGAGCGAGTCGAGGGGGGACACGAGCGCCGCAAGCGCAACCAGCACCGCCGCGGCGAAGCAGCCCAGGCGCCATACCGGCGCCTCGGCGCCCGGGCGTGCGGACTCGCGCCGCACCTGCCGCCAGCGTCTGAGGTAGATGCCCGCCGCCAGCGCCGCACCGATCAGCACGCCGGGGCTCAGCGTCCAGATTATGTTTGCGCGCATCCTCCGGCCATTTTGTCGAACCCCATGGACATCCGCCGTGCCCCGGCGTAGCATCGATGTCCGACACGCAAAGACACCGAAGGGAGCCTACGATGCAGATCGACATCAAGGGTCGAAATGTCCCGGTCACCGACAAGATCCGCGCCCACGCGGAGCGTCGCCTGGCCAAGGTCGCGCGGCAGGTCTCGGACCTCGCCCGGCTTGAGATCGAGATCTTCAAGGAGCCCAACCCGCGGGTCGCCGACTGTCACGTCGCCGAGGCGACGCTCTACCTGAAGGGCGTCACGCTGCGCGCACACGATGCCTCTCCGGAGATGCTGCACTCGCTGAACCTGGTGGTGGACGAGCTCGCGCGGCAGGTCAAGCGCCACCGCGACAAACTTCGCCACCGCCGCGAGGCGCACGCCGCAGCCGCCCGCGAGGCGGCCCGGGCAGCCCGCCTCCGGGCTGCGCAGCCGTCGCTCTAGCGCTCCGCGCCTCGCGCGAGGGGGGGCGATGTTTGGACCCCGCCCCATGCGGGTATTGCCGATCGCGGGTGAGGGTACGTGTTCTTCTCGGGGTGACGGGGGCGCTGGCGGTCAGCTGGCTGCTTCCAGGCGCCGCCGGCGCGGCAGTCTCGACGTCGCTGCCCGCCAAAGTGGGGACCGCGCCGCGGCCGGGTCCGGCGGTGCTCTACGAACGCCCCGCTCGCGCGCCCCAGCTCGAAAACGCGCCGGGCTCCGCCTGGCATGCGCCGTCGATCCTCGTGTCGGGGGCCAGCGCCTACCGGCTGGGTGAGTTCGTCTACCAGGGGTACGTCTACGACGACCACGGCGCCAAGGGGCTGACCGACCCGACCAACCCGATGCACTCGCCCGGTGGCGACTCCTCCGGCGGAGACCTCTTCTCGGCGCCCGACGGCACCTACGACTATCCGACGGGGCCCGGATACGACGAAAACGCCGCCAACCTCGTGGAGCTGCGCGTCAAGCCGCTCGTCAGCTCGACCGCGATCCGCATCACGCTCAACACGCTGGAGAAACCGGACCTCGTAGCGACCGCGGTAGCGATCGGCGGCAGCGAAGGCCACAGCCACCCGTTCCCGTTCGGCGCGAACGTGAGCGCCCCCGCGCAGTACTTCCTGACCGTGCACGGAGAAACCGCGGTGCTCACCGACGCGGTCACCGGCACCGAAGTGCCGGGTCCGGCGCCGACGGTGAGCGTCGACCTCGTGCGCCGCCAGATCACCGTGCTCGTGTCGCACAGCCAGTGGAACCCCGGCAGCTCCGCGGTCCGCCTGGCCGGCGGCGTCGGCCTGTGGAACGCGTCGGCCAACAGCTACCTGCTGCCTGTGGCGGAGCGCTCTGCGACGCAGCCCGGCGGCGCCGGTGTGAACACGGCTCCGCCCGCCTTCTTCGACGTGGCCTACCGGTTCAATGCCCAGGAGCCCGTCCCCGGCACCCCGGGGCCCGCGACCACAGCCGACCCCGCCTGGTGGCGCGAGTCGGCGCAGGCGCGGGCGCTGGCGAGCGGTGACATCAGCGCCTTCCACGCCGAAGTCGACTTCGCCAAGCTGAAGGCGAAGGTCAACGACGACATGCCCGGATCTGCCACCGGCGTGCCACAGACCGGCACCATCGACCGGATCCTCGCCTCCCATTTCTCGCCCGGCCAGGGCGCGGACTACGCGACCGGCGGCTGCGGCTCCTCGACGGCGTGCATCGGCGCGATGCGCGGCCAGCTCCTGCCCTACGCGGTCTACGTGCCCGGCGGCTCCGCGCCGGCGGGCGGGTGGGGCCTGACGCTGCTGCTTCACTCGCTGTCGGCGAACTACAACCAGTTCGCCGGGTCGCGAAACCAGTCCCAGTTCGCCGCCCGCGGGCCAGGATCGATCGTCATCACGCCGTCCGGGCGCGGGCCGGACGGGTGGTACTACGACCACGCCGGAGCGGACACCTTCGAAGTGTGGGCCGACGTCGCCGCCCACTACCAACTCAACCCGTCCTTCACCGACGTCGCCGGCTATTCGATGGGGGGATACGGCACGTACAAGCTGACCAGCCAGTTCCCTGACCTGTTCGCCAGGGCGCAGCCCACGGTGGGGCCGCCGGGCCTCGGCATCTGGCTGCCTCCGGGCGAACCGCAGCCGGGAGGCAACCGGTCGCTCACCCAGCGCATGCTGCCGTCCGTGCGCAACGTGCCGTTCCTGATCTGGAACGAGACGACCGACGAGCTCGTGCCGATCGCCGGCGTGCTCGAACAGGTCGCCAAGTTCGACTCGCTCGGCTACCGCTACGAATTCGACCAATTCCAGGCCGGCGACCATCTCACGCTGGCGATCAACGACGAATACTCGCCGGCTGCGGCCTTCCTCGGCACCGAAGGCGTCGAGCCCAACCCGCCGCACGTGACCTACGCCTACAACCCGACGATGGACTTCCCCGCTGACGGGACGACCGCCGGGCACGCCTACTGGCTCTACAACATCGGCCTGCGGGAAAGCAGCGGCAGCGCACCGCTGGGCACGGTCGACGTGCGCTCCGAGGGGTTCGGCGTCGGGGACCCGGCGGCCTCGGAAACCCAGCACGGCGCGGGAGTGCTCACCGGCGGCCAGCTCCCGGCGATCCCCTTCACGAGCCAGGCGAAGAGCTGGGGGGCGGCGCCGGCGCAGGCGGTCAACGACGCCCTCGACCTGACCGCCGGCAACATCGCGCACGCCACCATCGACGCGAAGCGGGCGAAGATCGACTGCACAGCGCACCTGAACGTCAAGACCGATGGTCCGCTGAAGCTGACGCTGGCGGACTGCCCCGGCGGCGGCTCCAAGACGTTCTCGTTCGCCGGCTGAGCCCCAGCGTGACGCGCGCGGGGGCCACCCCCCGGTAGCTATCCTTGGGCAGATGCCATCCCTGCTCGATCGCGCGCTGAACGTCGGCGAGGCGAAGAAGTTCAAGACCTATCAACGGCGCGTCGCGCTGATCTCGGCCTTCGAGGCAGAGCTCGAGCACGACACAGATGCCGAGCTGCGCGAGCGGATGGACGCGCTGCGCGAGCGGGCCGCCGAGGGCGAGTCGCTCGACGCCCTGCTGCCGGAGTGCTTTGCGGTCGTGCGCGAGACCGGCAAGCGGACGATGGGCATGCGCCACTTCGACGTCCAGCTGATCGGCGGCATGGCGATGCACGAGGGCCAGATCGCCGAGATGAAGACCGGCGAGGGCAAGACGCTCACGGCGACGCTCGCGGTCGTCCTCAACTCGCTCGCGGTGCGCAGCCCGGTGGCCAACGGCGCGGACCCCGAGCAGCAGGACGGGGCGCCCGAGCGCAAGGGCGTGCACGTCGTAACGGTCAACGACTACCTCGCCCGCCGCGACGCCGAATGGATGGGGCCCATCTACGAGGCGCTCGGGGTGACGGTCGGCGTCCTGCAGAACATGCAGTCCTACGAGGACAAGCAGGTGGCCTACGCCTGCGACGTCGTCTACGGCACGAACTCCGAGTTCGGCTTCGACTACCTGCGCGACAACATGGCCAAGGACCTCGCCGAAAAGGTCCAGCGAGGCCACTTCTACGCCATCGTGGACGAGGTCGACAACATCCTGATCGACGAGGCTCGCACGCCGCTGATCATCTCCGGGGCGCCCGAACAGGCTGCCGACCTGTACGTCAAGTTCGCGCGCCTCGCGCCGCAGCTGAAAGTGGGCAAGACGCCCGAAGGCATGGACCCCCGCATGAAGAAGCAGTACCTCGCGGACTTCGACTTCGAGATCGACGAGAAGCACAAGACCGTGTCGATCACCGAGCAGGGTGTCGCCAAGGCCGAGCGCTTCCTCGGGATCGATCACCTCTACCGGGCCGAGAATGGTCATCTCGTCAACCACCTGATCCAGTCGCTGCGCGCCGAGTCTCTCTACAAACGCGACGTTGACTATGCGGTGATCGACGGCGAGGTGAAGATCATCGACGAGTTCACCGGGCGGATCCTCGACGGCCGGCGCTGGTCGGAGGGCCTCCACCAGGCGGTCGAGGCCAAGGAGCGGGTGCCGATCCAGGAGGAGAACCAGACCCTCGCGACGATCACGCTCCAGAACTACTTCCGGATGTACGACAAGCTCGCCGGGATGACGGGCACGGCGCTGACCGAGGCGACCGAGTTCCTGAAGATCTACAAGCTCCCGGTCGTGCAGGTCCCCACGAACCGCCCGATGGTCCGCGGCGACAAGAACGATCAGGTCTACAAGACCAAGGACGGCAAGTGGCACGCGGTCGCGCGCGAGATCCAGGAGCGCAACGCGAACGACCAGCCGGTGCTCGTCGGCACGATCTCGGTCGAGGTATCCGAGCTCCTCTCGCAAACGCTCGCCAGCAAGGGGATCAAGCACCACGTCCTCAACGCCAAGCCCGAGCACGCGGAGCGCGAGGGCGAGATCATCGCCGAGGCCGGCGCTCCCGCCGCGGTCA
>JAOPZV010000253.1 GCA_025963935.1 Solirubrobacterales bacterium | reverse complement strand
CGCCTTCGTTCCCGCGCTCATCTGGGTGGCCGCGGAGTCGGGGGCGGCGACCGCCCTCGGAATCGCGCTGCTGGTCGCACTTCCACACATGGTCATCGACGACGGACGGCTTGTCGGCGCGTGGGTTCACCACGTCAAGCGCGTCCCGGGAACGCCCACCACCGTGGTCCGTCTCGGCGTCGACCAGACGCTGCACGTCCTCGCGCTCGCGGCCGCCGCGTTCCTGGTGACCGGCTGATGTCCGCGCCACCTCCAAGTCCCGCAGAGCGGCGGACGGTGGTGCCGGTGTGAGACGCATGGGCAGACAGCGACGCAAGACAGTCGCGCTGGTTGGTGTGGCGCTGCTGGCGGCTGGGCTGGGAGTGCTCGCCTACGCGACCCACACGCTGAAGCGCAGTGAACTGCAGACGATCGACGCCCGCTTCTCGATCCGTGGCAGCCAGGGGGCGCCGCGCGACGTCGTGCTGGTGGAGATCGACAACGCGACCCTCCAGCAGCTCACCAGGCAGCACCTGCACTAGGAGTTCCCCCTGCCACGGCGCTACCACGCCAACGTGATCGACCGCCTGCGCATCGCAGGGGCGAAGACGATCGCGATGGACCTGGAGTTCACGCACGAAACGAACGTCACCGACGACAACGCTCTGATCGAAGCGGTCGGCAGAGCGCGAGGCAAAACCGTGCTCGCCGCCACCGAAGTTGAAAAGGGGGGGCGCACCGACGTGCTCGGCGGCGGCAAGCTCCTGCAGGAACTGGGCTCGCGCGCTGCCGAGGTGAGGCTCACCGTCGACAGCGACGGCTCGATCCGCCGGTTCGCCTATTCATACAACGAGCTGCGCAACTTCGCCGTGGCGATCGCCGAAACGGCGACCGGCCATGTGATCCCGGCATCGCGTTTCGAAGGTGGCACGCTGCCGATCGACTTCGCCGGGCCGCCCGAAACGGTCAAGGCGATCCCATACTCGGACGTGCTCCTCGGCCATTTCCCACCGGACTTCGTCCGCGGCAAGATCGTGATCGTCGGCGCCTCGGCGCCGATCCTGCAGGACTCACACGTCACCGCCACGAGCGGCTCGGGCCAGATGCCGGGGCCGGAGATCATGGCGAACGCCGCCAACACGCTGCTGCGCGGCGTGCCGCTGAGGGACGTCCCGGGTGCCGTGAACGTGGGCCTGATCGTGCTCCTCGGGTTCGCCGTGCCGCTCGGCAGCACCCGTCTGCGCCGACGCCGCTCGCTGCTAGACGCGCTCGCGCTGGCGGTCGTCTTCGCCGTCGCCACGCAGGTCGAGTTCAACAGCGGGGTGATCATCGCGTTCGTCTACCCGCTGTTCGCCCTGGTCGTCGGCGTGCTGGGAACGCTGATCGTCCTGTATGTCGGCGAGGCGATCGTGCGCGAGCGGGTGAGGCTGATGTTCTCGCGCTTCGTACCGGCGGGGGTCGTCGACGATGTCCTGGCGTGTGCCGATGAGAACCTGCGCCTCGGCGCTGTCGAACGCGACTGCACCGTCCTGTTCTCCGACCTGCGCGGATTCACATCCTTCTCGGAGTCACAGCCGGCGGCACGGGTGATCGAGGTCGTCAACTACTACCTCAACGAGATGACCGAGGCGATCCTCGATGCGGGAGGAACGCTCATCTCATACATGGGGGACGGGATCATGGCGGTGTTCGGAGCGCCATTGGAACAGGATGACCACGCCGACCGGGCGCTGGTGGCGGCGCGCGAGATGATCGGTCCGCGACTCGACAGCTTCAACGCGTGGCTGGCCGAGGAGGGATTCGGGCACAGCTTCGAAATGGGAGTCGGCCTGAACAGCGGCGTGGTGATGGCCGGGAACGTCGGCTCGACGCAGCGCGTCGAGTACACAGCCATCGGCGATACGACCAACACCGCGTCGCGACTGGAGGGCATGACGAAGGACAGCGAGGCGATGCTGTTCATCTCCGCGACCACCCGAGAGCGGCTGAGCACCTCACTCGAGGAGCTCTCGCTCGTCGGAGAGGTCGACATCCGCGGGCGTACCGGAAGGCTCTCGGTGTGGACGATATGGCCCGAGGGCGTAGGCGTCGGGACGAATGGCCAGCCCGAGCGACCGGTCGGGCGCTCCGCCGTCTGAGCGGCTTGGAGCGAGCGCCGGGAGGGCGTAAGCTTGTGATGTTCAACAGCACGGGGGGAGAGCGATGTACTCGTCGATTGTGGTTGGCACGGATGGATCCGACACCGCGCAACAGGCGGTCGAAGAGGCAACGCGCCTGGCCGCTGCGCTGGGCGGCGAGCTGCACATCGTCTCCGCGTACGAGCCCGTGCGCGGGACGCGCATCGTAGGGGCCCCCGAGGGCGCCGCGAAGGTGTGGGCGGTGCCACCCGACGCCCAGGTGCAGTCGGTGGTGGAGGAGGCCGTTCTCAGCGCCCGATCGCACGGTGTCGAGGCGCGGTCGCACACTCTCACCGGTGATCCAGCCGATGCCCTGCTCAAGGTGGCCGGCAAGGAGAATGCCGAGCTCGTGGTCGTCGG
>JAOPZV010000250.1 GCA_025963935.1 Solirubrobacterales bacterium | reverse complement strand
GAGCTCGGTTCTCGCCTCGCCCCTGTGAGTGGGCCCGCGGCGAAAGTCAGGAAGAGACGGGAAGTCCTTCCGCCGAGTCCGCGGAGCGCCGCGCCCATGACCTCGCGGCTCGACACCACCTCTCGTTCCATCAGCCTACTCCCTTCCGAATGGCTTCCAGAGAACGCGCGGATCGTGCCGGCGCCGTTTCACGACCCGGTTGGTGCAACGGCCCTCCTCGGCGCGGTGGTTAGCCGTCAGACCCTTTGCAGATTGTGCACCGGGAACTCCTTGACGTCGGGGGGCGCCGGGAAGCCTCGGTCTCCCAGGCTCTGCAGGCGCGGCATGAGCCGCTCCTGGACGAAGCTGTCGAACGCCTCGCGCGACTCCCAGAAGTCGATTATGCCCCAGCCGCCGTCCACCGGGCCGGCAGAGTGGACGATCATGCCCCCTGGAGGATCGGTGTCGATCTCCATGATTCCGTGGGCCGCGTCGTAGTTCTCCTGCGTCCCACCGCTGAACTTCAGCCTTATCCCTACAGCCATTTCCGGTCCTCTCCTCGATATGTCGGGCGAGTATACGTTTGCGAGGCCGCGTGTGGAGCAAGGTGGCGCCGGCGGGGACCTCAGCTTGCCGCCGTGCTCGAGCACTGCGACCGCTACCTGGCGCCCGCCCCTCGTGGGAGCTTCCGCGCGGCGTGTAGGGCCGCAGGCGCAAGCATCAAGCCATTCGGCGAGCGCGCGGGTCGCGCACTCGGATAGCTTGTGCGGGGATGGCGCGTGGAGCAGGTAGAGGCGCCGCCGAGGACCCCCCGTCAGGGAACGAGTCCGTGACCCCGCACGAGGCATCACCCAAAGGTGAGGACGCGCTCACCCTGACGACGATGTGTGGCTGCGGACATCCGCGCAAAGAACACCGCGGGCTTCGCATGGAGGTTGCCGGTCCATGCTTGGAATGCGGGTGTGATGCGTTCGCCCGGGCGGGCCTCGAGTCAGAACCGAGCGAGCAGATGATGATCGACGCACGGCTCGATCAGGTGGAGCGCCTGCAGCGGATCGTCGCGCGGCTCCGTGGGCAGCTGAGGAGCACGCGCTAGCGCAGGAGCCACCGGCGCTGCAAGCGACGCGCCGGCCGACGAGATGTGGACCGGCTCCTCCAGCAGGAGAGGCCCGCCGAGGCGGAGCCCTCCTGCTGGATCAGCGCTACAGAGCCGTCACTGCCTTCTCGCTAGGGCCTCGCCGTCAGCCACGGCGCGAACGTCACGGTGCCGACCGCGGTGGTGCACGGCCCGCCCTGGTTCGGGCCTTTAGAGCAACCCCACCAGTTGTTGGAGGCGCTCACCGTGGTGCCCGTGTCGCCGTTCGCTCCCACCCCGTCTGCGATGAACTGGTTGTTGGGAGACGCCGTGACGGTCGCCTGTCCGCCGGCTGACTGCCCCGGCGTGGGACTCGTCTGCGTGACGAACATTCCCGTGTTGAAATGCACGAGCGAGTTACCCGTCAGCGTCGCTGTGAGTTCACCGAAGGCGAAGCCGAGCTGGTCGGTCGTCAGGTACACGCCGTAGGTCCCGGCGTTGTTTGTCGTTTTCGCGCCGGTCCCGTTGACAATGTTGCTCGCGAACGTCGGACCGTTGCCCGCGACGGCACCGCCGAACGCGGAGAGGCCAACGGAGCAGCCCGCGATTTTGTTCGATTCGACTGTCGGCGAGAGATAAGGCACGAACACGAAGATCCCGTAGCCGTCTGTCTTGCATTCGCGGACCGAGTTGCTTTTGATCAGGTCCGCGACGCCGCCGGCGTCGCCGTTGTTGTCGGTGTGAACGCCGCTCCCGGATTTGGTGACCACATTGTTGAGGAACTGAGTTCCCGTCGAGTGGTTCGCCGAGATCGCGTCGTTCGCGTTCAACACTTTGTTGTTGGCAATCACGCCTGAGCCACCGTAGTTGAATATGGCGATCGAGGCTTCTTCAGCCTGGACGTTTTCGACCGTGTTGTTTTTGAGGCTGAACGTCCCCCCCGAGGAAGCGTAGATCCCGCGGAGGTACACGCCGGTGATCTTCACTTTCGCGACCGTCAGGTTGTTGAAGGTGCCGAGAGAGTGGTTGGTGATTATCCCGTTGCGTGCGTCGAGGTCTTCGCCACCGACGACAACGCCGCTGGTCAGGTTCGGGTTATCACCCTTGAGCCGCAGGCTCGAGATCGTCACGTCGTCGGCCTGGACGAGGATGATGTTGCTGGCAGCGCCGCCGCACAGCGACCCACCGCCGCAGACGGGCATCGACACCGACGGGTAGATCACCGTTTCGTTCCCCGAGCCGCGTATCGTGACAGTCTTGTTGACCACGATATTTTCGTAGTAACTCCCCGGTCGGACGATGATCGTGGTGCCGGCCGGCACGGTGTTGATCGCCGTCTGAATGCTCGTGTACGCGCAGCCGGAGCTACATACGGTCGTGGATGATGCCGAAGCCGGTCCGGCAACGGCCAGACATGCGGCCACGACGCCGCCGGCCGTCAAGACTCGAATCGTACGTCTCACGGTGAATCCCCCTCCTTGAGTGCCCCCCTCCAGAACGACCGGGGCTTGGCCGGCAACTATAGGGATCGAAGGTCCTTGGCGAGCGATTGTCGGAGTGCTCGAGCTCGACGGCCCCGCTCAGCTCCAACCCCACGTCGAGGCTCTTGGCGTTTGCTTGACAGCGCCTTGCAGCCCGCTATGCTGGCCGCCGGCATGGAGGCCTGAGGGATGGCGAGGGATGCCGTTGGAGAGGGAAACCGGGCCTGGTCTCCGCGCACAGCCGGCGCGCGGCCCTTCGGGCGCGGAGCACCAGGTCTTCGGTTTGTGACTGATTTTCCCCGTGTGAGCACACGCGGGAGCTGCCAGCTCACACCGTGCTCACGGTATTAATGGTGGCGGCGTCGAGGGCAAGGAAGTCGGATCAGCACGACGCGCGGTCGCGCGTGCAATCCGGCCCGGGCCTTGAGCCATCCGAGGAACCGGTCCGGCGACCCGCAGCATTGACCGGACGTCACTCGATGGCTAGCGGCCGCCGACGAGAGCGAGGGTGTGCCATTCCCCGACAGCTATCTGGCACGCGCCCGCCACCGCCATCACCGGCCCGGGAACGGTGCTGTCGGCGGTGCTGCCGTTTCCCAGCTGGCGGTAGGTGTTTGCGCCCCACGCTAAGGGCTTG
>JAOPZV010000098.1 GCA_025963935.1 Solirubrobacterales bacterium | reverse complement strand
GTGGTGCTCGGGGTGCTCTTGATGAGCGGCTCGCTCACCACCTGGTCGTTCATGGCGCTCGTGCTTGCCAGCTTCTTCCTCGCCTCGGCGGGAGCGAGCTCGGCGTATCTCACCGTCAGCGAGGTCTTCCCGATGGAGACCCGGGCGCTCGCGATCGCCTTGTTCTTTGCCGTGGGCACCGCCGTCGGCGGGATCACCGGCCCCGAGCTATTCGGCCAGTTCATCAACAGCGGAAACGTCGACGAGGTCGCCCTGGGTTTCTTCATCGGCGCCGGTGCGATGGCCCTCGGGGGGATAGCGGAGCTGTTCCTTGGCGTGCATGCCGAGCAGCAGTCGCTCGAGGCGATCGCAAAGCCGCTCAGCGCCGAGGAGGACGAGCTGCTGCTGCCGGTGCCGGTGACGCCGCCGGCCCGCCCCACGCCCGAGGTCTACAGCGAGCGCCGCGAGGCGGTCCGCGCGAGGGAGCAGGCGGAGGCGGAACGGGCGGCCGCGGCCGAACACCGTGCCGCGTTGCACGCGCTGCGCAGCCAGGCCGACGCTGGCGATGCGGACGCCGCGGCACGCCTGCGGGTCGAGGAAGCACTCGCTCAGATCGCAGAATTGAATGCGCAGTCCCTCGACCAGAGGGCGCTTGCACACGAGGAGCGCGCCGTCGCGGCTCAGGCTGTGGCCGCGGCCGACCGCCGCGCGGCCCTGGAGCGAGCCGCTGCGGCCGAAGAGCGAGCGCGAGCGTACGAGGAGCGCGCGGCCGCGCTGGCCGTCGAGCACGAGCCCGACGCCGACGCTCACGTGGCGCTCGCCGAGGCTGCAGCCGAGCGGGCCCAGGAGAGGGAGCAGCGGGCGCTCGCCGAGGAGGCTCGCGGTGAAGCTGAACGCCTGAAAGGTGCCGAGGCGGAGCTGGCGCGTGCCCGCGCGGAGATGTCCGACCGCTGGGCGGACGTGCATGCCGCCAGGGCGAGGGCGTTCGAGGCCCGCGCCCGCCGGGATCCCGACGAGGCCTCGCGGCTGGAGCGCGAGGCGCGCGTCCACGAACTCGCCGCGCTCGCCGCGGAGGAGCGGGCGGAAGCCGCCCAGCACCGCGTGAGGGCGGAGCAGCTTCGCACCGAGGAGGTCATTCTCTCGGAGACCGAGCGCGAAGCGCGCATCAGAGCGCGGACCGAGCGCAAGCTCGGCCGTGAGCGCGAGGGAGTTCGCCGTTACCTGCCCGGCCCCGGCAGGGCCTTCTACTCGCCGGGAATGATGGCGACCTCGGGCACCGCCAGCAGGCTCGTCGCAACCGCGAGCCAGGACCTGGACCGCGAGATCGAGATCATCGCCCGTGCGCTGCGGGAGCACGGGCCGCTCGAGCGTGATGAGCTCGAGCGGATCGTGGGAGCTCGCTACTGGGGCCCCGGGCGCTTCCGCGCGGCGCTTCGGGAGGCGGTGGAGGAGGGACGCGCCGTGCGCCTCCCGGGCGGCGTGTATGGACCCGGGCCCGCGGCCGAAGGGCCGGGCTCGGCTGGGGACGGCGCGAAGACCACGGACGACCTGACACTCGCAGCCGCGAGCACCGCCCGACACGATGCGCCCACGGCCTAGCAGGAACTTCGAGCCCCACCTGTTGCATCATGTACGGCACCGGACACCACCGCTACGCCTGCGCTCCAAGTCATCGAAACGTGGGCGAACGGCAACGTCGGCACGGACAACATCGAAGCGGGGCTGAGCGTCAAGGCCGGGTGCGCGACCAGGATGCGAATCGCCGCTTGGCCGCGCGAGCGAGGCGTATCGGCATCAGGCTCTGTAGGTACTCCAGGCGTTCGCGGGTGTGCGTGAGCTCCCGGCCGGTGGCTTCCAGCTGCGCCGTCAGGTCGTCGGCTCGGGCGCGCTGGCGAACAGCCTCCCGGGCATGGGCAGCGGCATCCTCGGCACGTCGCTCCTCGACGCCCCGCGACTCGTTCGCCAAGAGCGCCGCCTGGTCTTCGCTCGCGCGTCGCGGTCCGCCGTAGCTCCCGAACGGCGCGCTGTCGGCAGGCAACTCCAGATGGTCAAAGCCGGCGTCCGCTCGCATGAGGGTGAGCACCCATTGGAAGCCGCGGAACTCCGGCGGCACGGCAGCCACGATCGCCAGGCCGGCGCGGTCGCACGCGCGTCGCAGCCACTCGCGGTCCAGGATCACGGCGTCGGTGAGGAAGAACGGGTCTGTGTACAGAGCGTTGCGGTGGGGCTCCATCATCGGAAACGCCCGCTTGTCGAACAAGAAGAATGTCGCCCGTGCGACGCCGTCCGGTCGCAGGATGCGGGCAAGCTCGTGCAGGTAGAACTCGACGTCGTCCTGCACGATGTGTGTGAACACCGAGTGAGCGATCACGAGGGTGGCGCATTCGTCGGAAGTCGGCAGCGTCCGCGACCTCGGCTTGTTAGCCCCCGGGTTGTACGATTCGTGGAAGACGTCGTGGTGCACGAAGGTGAAGCTGGACGCGGCAGGTGTGAGGTTCGCCTGGCACCATCGGATCATCTCGGGGTGTAAGTCGACGCCGAGATAGCGTTGCGGCGGCGGCTGCTGTTGGATGAGTTGACGGGCGACCCGTCCGCACCCACAGCCGAAGTCGAACACCGACTCGTAAACGGCGTCGTCGAGGTCGGGGTACAGCCTGGCGCCCGTTGGGTTCTCGTAGTCGGCCGGGTCCGTCGGCCCAACCGCACTGCGGAAATTCAGCGGGGGAAGCGGCAGGTGTACCGTCACGATGCCCGGACGGTACCAGGGTGATCTTGGGCCTCGGACATCGCCTACTCCAACAGGCCCACGGCTCTGGGGGCCTCGGCGCGGGTCCGGAAAAAGCTACCCGGCACACCTACCCCCCGATCGGCGCTCTCGGCTTGGCACCCCAGAACACCTGCGTGCCGAGCATGCCGATGAGCGTCACGAGCACGAGGTTGAGGACCATGGACTTGGCTGTGGCCTTGCCCACGCCGACGGGTCCGCCTGAGGCGTTGTAGCCGTAATAGCAGGCGACGAGCACGATGACCGTGGCCATCGCCATGCCCTTGATGACGCTGAACAGGAAGTCAGCCGGGTTCTGAAACTGCCAGAAGATCAGCAGGTAGCCGCCGGAGGAGACGAACCCGATCTGCTTGACGATCGCGATGTAGGAGGCGAGGTAAGCGACGCCGATCGCGCCGATGTACATGAACGGCAGCACGATCCAGGCTGCCAGCAGCCGGGTTGCGCAGAGGAACGTCAGCGAGTCGACGCCGATGACCTCAAGCGCGTCGATCTCCTCCGAGATGCGCATCGCGCCGAGCTCGGCAACGATGCCGGTGCCCACCTTGGCGGCCATCATGTAGCCGAACGCGTATGGGACGGCCTCGCGCAGGTTGCACCATGCGGCGAACACACCGGAGTAGGCCGAGGCGCCGACGGACTGGTTGAAGTAGGCGGCCTCGATTCCGCATGTGCCCAGCCCCGTGATGAAGACGAGGCCCCAGATGACGAGCGTGGAGTACACGATCAGGATGCCCGCTTGGCGGAGCGTCTCCCCGAAGAACCGCAGCACGTGCAGCGTCCACACGTCGCGGACGATGCTGCTGGTGAACTTTGCGATCTCTCCGGTCGCGCCGAGCCATTCGCGGGGGAGTCCCAGCAGCTCGTTCACTTGATAACCAGGATGTTCGGGTGGGTCGCAAGGAGCGTCTGCGTGAAGACGTAGTTGAACGCACCGATCCCGAGGAACGAGATCACGACCGCTTCATTGACTGCACGGCCCACGCCCTCGGCGCCGCCCGAGGCGGTCATGCCCTTGTAGCAACAGACGATCGCGATGATCGCCCCGAACATGGTTGTCTTCAGGACGGATCCCCACAGGTCGGTGGTGGAGGAGTTCGCGAACAGCGTGTTCCAGAATGGCCCGAGCGATCCGCCGCTGACGAGCTCCGCGAGGATGCCACCGAAGATGCCGAACAGCAGCGCGTAGATGTCGAACAGCCCCGTTGCGAGCATCAACGCGAGGAACCGCGGCACGACGAGGTTCTTGACGGGGTCGACGCCGAGCACCTGGAGTGCGTCGAGCTCCTCGCGTACCTTGCGTGCGCCGAGGTCCGCGGTGATGGATGTACCGGCCACCCCGGCGATGACGATCGAGGTGATCAACGGACCGATTTCGCGGATCGCGGCGAGAACGAAGAACCCGCCGAGACGGTCGAGCGCCCCGAACAGCGTGAGGAAGTTCGCCGCCTGCAGGCCCGGTGCGCCGTAGTCGATGGCGACCGTGGTGACGAGCAGTGGAAACCAGACGAGCCGCAGCGTGAAGAGGAATTGGGAGACGAGCTCCCCGCCGTAGGGGTAGGGGGGTCGCACGGCGGAGGCGATGGTCCTGCCGGTAAGGATCATCATGTCCCCGAGTTCCTCGAGGAAGTGCCTGGCCGGCATCACCGCCCGCTCCGCGGCTGCCCGGCTGCCAGTTGCGCCGACCGCCTGTGCTCTGCCGCGGCTCCTCGCCATTCCGCCTACTGTACTAGTTCAGTAGTACATTGGCTATCTGACCTCCGTAGCGGCTAGGGTATTGCCATGACAACCCAGCGCAATCAAGGCGGCGTGGACCCGTCCGAGTTCGCCGTCGACCGTGGCGCGGAGGTGCCGATCGGGGTGCAGCTCGCATGGGCGTTGAGGACGCGCATTCATGCCGGCAGGCTCAAGCCGGGGCAACGCTTGCCCGCTCTACGGGAGATGGCGGACGCGGCCGGAGTCAACGTCAACACGGTCAAAGCCGTCTACCAGCGGCTGGAGAACGAAGGCCTGATAGACAGCCAGCAGGGCAGCGGCACGTTCGTCGGACCTTCCTCGCCATGTCCTCCTGACGTGGCGGCGATCGTCGCCAGCGCGGTCCGCGAGGCGCGTGACATGGGAGTCGACCCGCGTGAAGTCGCCGCCGCGCTCTACGTCTCCTCTGAGCCGTCTCAGACCACAAACCCCGACGCGGAGCGCCGGCGGTTGCTGCGCACCCAGATTGCGTCACTCGAGCGAGCGCTTGGTGAAATCGAAGCAGAGCATCCAGGTCTGGCTCCTTTGCCGGCCTCGTCACCGACTCTCGGCCCGACACTGCTTGGTGCTGAGGAGCTCGAGCATGTGCGTGCCCAGCTGGTGCGCCGGCTCGCCATGATTCAGGCCGCGATCGACAACGAGGATGAGACCGGCGCCGAGCCGCCTGCGGCCAAGCCGCATCCGTCTGCGCGCCGAACGCCCCGGACGCAGACGAAGGCGAAGACGAAGCGCAGTTCCGCCGCGCCGCGCACGATCCCACGCGCTGCGTTGGCCGAGCAGTGATCTCAGGCCACGAGTTGCGACGCTGGGGCGTCTTCCAAGTCGAATCGCATCTCGACCTGCACACCGCCGTGGGGCGGCGTTGCCAGCATCCAGTGGTCGCTGTGCTCGGCGATCAACGGCAGTCCAAGTCCGAGACCGGGGCGCTGATGGTGCTCGACGATGCCCCGTCCGTCGTCCGCCACGAGGACCAGCAGCTGCCCGTGGAGCGCCATGGCCGTCACATGAACCTGTCCTTCGCTGTCCGGGTAGCCGTGCTCCACGGCGTTCGTCACCGCCTCTGACACGGCAAGCCGCACAGAATCGAGCCGCTGCCGGCTCGCGCCCTGCTCTTCCGCGAGCTCGGCCACACTCCTTCGCACGACGGCCACAGTGCTGGCTACCGCCGGGTATGACATCTCAAGCACCACTCAAGCGTTACCCGGTCAGGCTGTCAGCTACCCCAGATCCGATTACCGAGAGCGGGATGCTCCTTCGCGCCGAGCTCCTCGCCACGCCTGTGAATGAACCTTCCAATGACGCCGGCGAGCGTCGTGATGACCAACCACGGCCTGGCTATCGCTCCGCGACGAGACTCCTCGCGACGTCGCGGAGGGCTTGCACGGACTGGTTGCAGCGGTCCTTGCGGCCGACGAGCAACAGGGGGATAGGACGCGCGTCCCGCAGTGGAACCGCGACCACCCCCGGCATGGCGTTGGCGATCGGAGCGGCCTGTGCGGCGGGCGAGATCGTGATTGCCCGTCCAGAGGCCACTGCGGCGAGCATGGCCTGGACGGTGGGAGGGAGGCGTGCGGTCTGCTTGTGGGGGGCCCCTCCGCGATCGCCGTCGAGGCTCCAGGTTGCCGCCCACACCGGGTCCACCGGGGGATCGCTTCGGATAAACGTCTCATCGGCCAGGTCGGCCGGAGTGAGCTCGGCCCGCTGACCAAGCGGGTGGCTGCGCGCCGCCAGGACGACAGGGGACTCGGATCCGAGCGGGTCCACCCACACGTTCGGATCGACCGACAGCACGGTCGAGATCATCACGTCGACCTCCGCGAGCCACGACGCGATTGGCAGGGTCGGAAACGGAACTTCCTTCAGCCGTATCTCAACCGTGGGATGCAGCTCGTCGAACCGTTCGACGAGTGGGGGATGTGCCAGCCAGGGCGGCAGGCCCACGGTTCCGAATACGAGCACACCCTCTGCACCCCGCGCCAAGGATTCGGCCGTCTGGAAAGCCTCGCGCTCGGCGGACACAGCGAGCCGTGCTTTCTCGAAGAAGACCTCGCCGGCGGACGTGAGAGTCACGCCGCGCGAATGACGAGTGAGCAGCGCGACGCCAAGGTCAGCCTCAAGTTTCGCAATCGCCTGGGAGAGCGCCGGCTGTGCGATGTGCAGCTTCGCTGCGGCCCGAGTCACCTGCCCCTCTTCGACGACGGCGACGAAGTAACGCAGCTGACTCGCTTTAAACACGTTCCGTGCCCCCCGGCGCTCTCAAGGCTCTTACAGTACCCGGAACTCTTCGCCTAGCCCGACACGCTAAATGAGACAATTCTCAATCGACGCCCCTCGCCCGACGGTTGTCAATCGACGCCCTGTGCTCGGGACATTTCAGCGGCTGCACAGAGCCTCGTCAGTACCGGTCACACTACTCCTCGATACACAGGAGTACTGGTTAATGTCGCCCAGCGTGTCGCATCGCACAGAGTAAGGAAGTGAAGCGCGTGACCCTGGCGCGCACTGCTGCGGGTGGCCGGCTCGCTAGGGCACGAGCACCGCTGCCGGTGCGATCACAGAATCGCTGCCGGGCGTGGATGCGAAGCGGAGCTAATGTGATCGACGAACGGCAGGACATCGCTCAGGCCGGTGACTTCAAAGATGTGCTGGACCGCCTCCTGACCGCGTGTCAATGCGAAGCCGTACCCGAGCCGCTCGCACCAGTGCCTGGCCGCGGTTATCGTCCAGAGCCCCGACGAGTCAACGAACGCGAGCTCGCGCAGGTCGAGGACGACCGCAGTGGTTCCCGGCATCTGGCATTTGTGAAGGGCGACCTCGAACGTCGCGATCGAGTCGATGTCGAGCTCACCGATCAGCGCCAGCCTGTGGATGCCACCGCCCTGATGGTGCTCAATGTCCAAGCGCGGCGATGCGGCGCCGTGTGCTGCGTCAGGGCGCGCGGATGCCGCGGGCACTACGCGCCGCGGCGGCGTGCTGTGAAGGACGAGCGCCGGCTCCCCCAGGACCGGATGTGACAACTCGCTATTGGTCTCACCATGAGCAATATAGGCGGCGCCTATTCCGGCATCTGCCTCTGCGTGGGGTTGAAGACCTGTGGCCAAGGCCTCGCCAAAGCCTCTCGGCGCCGGCCGAGTACCGAGGCGAAGCAAGACGCGCCAGGAACGTGATGCCGCGCCGCGCACCAAGGACGGCAGTCGCGCGACGCGGCTCACGCGCCTAGAGGGAGATGGTGAGAGGTGCATCTCCTTCGACGCTAGATGCTCAGCGCGCCGATGTCCAATACGTATTTCAGCCGGTGCTATACGGCGGTTCTATCTCGAATGCCGTTGCCGCCGCGCGAAGTCACCGGCGTTTGGCGCGTCCAGATATCGGAAGTCACCGCCTATCCGGGCACCGAAGGCACTGGTACAACCCCCCACACACATGAGGCACCCGTGCGGGTTAGGCGTGGACAGTTTGCGCTATTTCGTCACAGTCGTAGAGGAGGACCACATGACTCGCGCCGCGGCGAAGCTCCGTTAGGGGGCGCCGCCGCGCCATGATCTCGGCGTGTACGACGCCGCCCCCTAGAAGGCGCAGGGCCGTGAGCGCCGGTCCACGCCGACCTCGGTGATCCCGCCGGAAGTGATCTTGATCCGTGTCGGAACGTTGCCGCTCGCAAGGAGCTTGCGGAGCACCGACTCGCCCTTGGATTCGATACCCGAGCGGAGCGGCTCCTCGAAGGCATCCGCTCTCAGCGAGTCGGCGATCTGAACGTACACGTGCTGTTCGGCGCTGCCGTTCTGCACCTTCCAGCGATAGATGTCCCCTGGCGCGCGCAGCACCGGGATGGGAGTTGGTCCTCCGATGATCTCTGGGTCGCCGGCCATCGTCGCAGCATGACGACGCCGCTCGGAGGCCAGAACGGCCGCCTGGCCAGCATCTCAGCGCCCGCTTTGGACACGTGGTCAGAGCCGTCGCGCCTACGCGCTCATTTCGGTCGCCGGGCGCGCGAGGGATTGAGGAGGCTGCTCGCCGGCGCGCGGGAGAGGAGGATCAGGGAATGGTGAGGTTGAGATGGCGGTGATGGCGTGCCTGAACGGCGGTCGCTCACGCGAGGAGCACCCCGCGGTGCCGCAGACACCGGCCGAGCTCGCCGCCGACGCCGCCGCGGCACGTAGCGCCGGCGCGTTCGCGGTGCACGTTCACCCCCGCGACAGCCGCGGCGCCCAGAGCCTCGATGCGCGCGTGTGCGACGTGGCCGTCGCCGCAATCCGCGCCGGCGCTCCGCGGATGCCGATCGGCCTCTCGACGGCCGAGACGATCGACCCCGACCCGTTCGCGCGCGCTGCGGCGATCTCCCGATGGCGAACGCCTCCCGAGTTCGTCTCGGTGAACGTGGGAGAGCTCGGCTGGGCGGGGATCGTGCGCGCCGCGCTGCACGCCGGCATCGGCTTCGAGGCCGGACTGGCGTCGAGGAGCGAGGCCGAGGAGTTCGCACGCGGCCCGTTCGCCCATCGCGCCCTGCGAGCTCTCGTGGAGGTCGAGGGTGGAGTTCAGGAGGCGCGCGCGGTCGCCGAGCTCATTCCGCTGGGCGTACCGCAGCTGTGGCACGGCTACGGGCCGGGGACATGGGACATCGTGGCTGCCGGCGTGGCCGTCGGACATGACGTCCGGGTTGGTCTCGAGGACGTGCTCGAGCTTCCAGACGGCCGCACAGCGACGGGAAACGCGGAACTTGTCTCGACGGCGTTGGGCCTGAACGACAGCGCGAGCTAGCGGGAATCGGAACAGCTGGCCGGCACCGGCCGGCACTCGCCACGCCGCCCGGCCGCGAGCGCGCCGGTTGCACGCTCGGCCGGCCGGACGGGGCGAGCAGCCGGAGCTAGTCGGTCGCGGGATGCAGCACCGACGCGCGGGTCTCGCGGCGGGCGCGCCGGGCCCGCTCGTGCCGCGCACGCACACGCGGGACGCCGGGGACGTGCGGAGTGAGCTTCGCCGCCCGGGTCATCACAAACGCGAGGCCGCCAACGATTGCGACGTCGAACACTATGTTGAGAATCAGGATCATTGTGAATGTCATGGGCGCAACTCTGTCCGGCACGCCTCAGGGGAAAACCGGATTTGGCTGAGAGTTCGGTAAGAGCGTCGTGCGGTTGCGCACATGGCCATCCGTCCAATCGGATAGGACTAGTCCTGCACCGCGGCCGGAACCATGGCGGTCGCCCGTCCCTAACGATCGGGAGGATCAGTGAGCGACCACCCCGTCCGTCTCGTGATCAGCGACGACCTCAGCCGCAAGCGCCTCACGGTGTTCTTCCGGCTGATCCTGGTCATCCCCCACTACCTGTGGCTGGCCGCGTGGGGTGTCGTCGCCCTCCTCGCCGCAATCGCGAACTGGATCGCCACGCTCGTCGCCGGCCGCTCGCCCGCGCCCCTGCACCGGTTCCTGGCCCGCTACGTCAAATACGCCACGCACGTATATGCGTATCTGTACCTCGCCGCCGATCCGTACCCGCCCTTTGACGGGGGGCCTGGATACCCCGTTGACGTCGAGATCCCGCCTCCCGAGCCTCAGAACCGCCTGACGGTCGCCTTCCGGCTGATCCTCGTGATCCCGGCGCTGCTGCTGGCGGCTGCGCTGCTCGGCGCGCCGAGCTTCGGGTCCAACCGCTGGCGCTCGGGCGACGAAGCCAGCTTCAACTTCGGCATCGGGATCGCTCACGCGGCGGCGTTTCTCGGGTGGTTCGTGAGCGTCGCCCGGAGGCGCATGTCACATGGCCTGCGGGACAGCGTGGCGTGGGGGGTCGGCTACGGCGCTCAGCTGTGGGCCTACCTGTTCCTGCTAACGAGCCGCTATCCCGACAGTGACCCGGAGGTCGTGCTGGGCGGGCTCCCGGTGCGCAGCGACCCGATCATCCTCGAGGCCGAAGATGACCTGCGACGCAGCCGCCTGACCGTCTTCTTCAGGCTCCTGCTGGCGTTCCCGCACTTCGTATGGCTGATGCTGTGGGGAGTCCTCGTGTTCTTCGCCGCCATCGCCAACTGGGCTGCGACGCTGGTGCAGGGGCGTCCTCCGGTGGGCCTTCACCGCTTCCTCTCGGCCTACCTCCGCTATCAGGCCCACGTATACGCGTTCGTATCGCTGATCGCCAACCCCTTCCCCGGGTTCGCCGGGAGCAGCGGGTCCTATCCGGTGGAAGTCGCCGTTGCCGCGCCGGCGCGCCAGAACCGCTGGACGGTCGGCTTTCGCCTGGTGCTTGTGCTGCCCGCATGGCTGCTCGGCGCCGCATACGGGTCCGTCCTGTGGCCCGTCGCCCTGCTCGGCTGGTTCGCCTCGCTCGTGACAGGCAAGATGCCGCGCAGCCTGCGCAACACGGGGGTACAGTCGGTCCGCTACTCCACCCAGGTGTATGGGTACGTGTACCTGTTGACCGATGCCTACCCCTACCTGGGGCCGTGCCGCATTCCCGGCCTGAGCGGCGGGCCGGAGCAGCCGCCCGAGGCCCTGCCGGTCGCCGGCTGAGCCGCTTCGGTGGCGGAGTTGCGCGTGCGAGGAGGCGGCCGAGCACTCGCGGGGCTTGCCCTGCTCGCCGCCATCGCTTTGTGGGCGCTCGCCGCTCACGAGCTGTGGCGATCGAGCGTCCCGGCCGGCCTGGCGCTGCCGCACGTGGATGTCCACCAGTTCTTCTCCACATCGTTCCTGCACCGCAGCTCGTCGTTCGGGAGTTTCCTGGACCTGGACAGGCTGCTCGCCAGCGTGACGCTCCTGGTCGTCCTCGCGGTGTACGCCCGCCATGGGCACACGCTGATGCGGGAGTCCGCGGCCGGACGGATCGGCACCGGCGTGCTGCTGGGGATGCTCGGGTTCGCCGTTGTGTGGCTGGCCCAGGTGCCATTCGGCCTCGCCGCCGTTTGGTGGGAGCGCCGGCACCACATCTCCCACCAGGGATACGGCGCGTCACTGCTCGAGAGCTTCTTCGGCCTCGGCAGCAGGTTCCTGTTCATCGCGCTCGCCCTGGCCGTCGCGATGGGCCTCGCAAGGGCTCTGCGCAGGTGGTGGTGGCTGGCCGCCGCACCGCTGTTCGCGGCGCTCGCCCTGCTGTCCACGTTCCTCAGCATCTACCTCATACCGAGCACCCACCCGCTGCGCGATCCGGCCCTCGCCGCGGACGCTCGCACGTTCGCCGCGCGAGAGGGCGTGCCGGGCACCCAGGTCCTCGTGCAGAGGGTCTCGCGCTCGATCACGGCTCCCAACGCCGAGGCGGTGGGGATCGGGCCCACGCGGCGCGTGATCCTCTGGGACACGCTGCTCGACGGACGCTTCGGCCGGCGCGAAATCGGGGTGGTGACCGCCCACGAGCTCGGTCACATCGCTCACGGGCACCTGCTCAGACGCGTGGGCTGGCTGGCCCTTTTCCTGCTTCCCGCCACCGCGCTAGTAGCGCTGCTGACCCGCGGCCGCGGTGGGCTCGCGCGCCCTGAGGCCGTCCCCGTGGCGCTCTTCGCTTTCGTGGCCCTGCAACTGCTGACGCTGCCGCTGTGGACGCTCGTCTCCCGCCACGAGGAGACCGAGGCCGACTGGTCTGCACTGCAGGCGACGCACGAACCGGCGACCGCGCGCGGGCTCTTCGAGCGCCTCGCCACCACCAGCCTCGCCAACCCCGACCCGCCCGCGTGGTCCTACGTGCTCTACGCCAACCATCCGACGATCGCCCAGCGCATCGCGCTCACGGAGGCGTGGCAGGCGCGTCCGTCCGCACGCTGAGGCGCGATGACGCTGAGCGATTGCGTTATCCGGGTCAGCTGTGGCAGGATGACCGGGTGGGCTTCGACCAGTACCACGAGCCCCCCGGCGAGCTCCCAGAGGAGACCCGCACCTTCGCGCGCGTCTGCGCCTCACTGACCGAGGAGGCGGAAGCCATCGGCTGGTATGAGCAGCGGCTGGCAGTCGAGCCCGAGCGCGAAGCGCTGGCGGTCATGAGGGATGCCCAGGGCGAGGAGTTCAAGCACTTCTCCATGGATCTCGAGCTCCTGCTGCGACGCACCCCCTTGTGGCGCGAGATCGCCCAGGGCATCCTGTTCCAGGAGGGCGACGTCGTCGAGCACGGGGAGGAGGCCGAGGAGGAGGCCGTCGAGGGGGCCGCCGCGCGGGGCGCGCCGCTGGCCGGAAGCACATCGCTCGGCATAGGCAGCCTGCAGGGAGCACGCTCGTGAGCCACCTCCTGCGCGAGCACGCGCCGATCACCGAGGCCGGCTGGGCGGTCATCGACGACGAGGCGCGCGGGCGTCTGAAGCCCGCGCTCGCCGCCCGCAAGCTCGTCGACTTCGCCGGCCCGCACGGGTGGGAGCACTCCTCGACGAATCTCGGGCGAACCCGCGCGCTGGCAGACGCGCCGGCCGACGGCGTGGAGGGCGCGCAGCGCCGGGTGCTGGCGCTCGTCGAGCTGCGCGCACCGTTCTCCCTTGCGCGTGAGGAGTTGCGCGACGCGGATCGAGGCGCGCGGGATGTCGAGCTGGCCGGCCTCGACCAGGCGGCCCACCGCATGGCCGTCGCGGAGAACCGGGCCGTCTTCCATGGCTGGGAGGCCGCCGGCATCAGCGGCATCGCGGAGAGCTCCGCGCATGAGGCGATCACGCTGGGCGAGGACTGCGAGCGCTACCCGCGCCATGTGGCGCGCGCCGTCGAGCTGCTGCTGTGCGCCGGCATCGGCGGGCCGTACGGTCTGGCGCTGGGGCCGGAGGCGTACACCCGCGTTCAGCAGACAACAGAGCACGGCGGCTATCCGCTGCTCGAGCACCTGCGCAAGATCGTCGGCGGCCCGCTGGTGTGGGCGCCCGGAGTGCGCGGCGCGGTGGTCGCCAGCCAGCGCGGCGGCGACTTCGTCCTCGAGGTCGGCGAGGACCTGTCGATTGGCTACGAGCGCCACGACTCCGACGCCGTCGAGCTCTACCTCTTGGAGAGCTTCACGTTCCGCGTCCTCACGCCCGAGGCCGCCGTGGCGCTCTCGGCGTGAGCCGCTAGCGACGCCGCCATGGCGAAGCAGCACACACACGCGCGATGAGCTCCGCGGATCCCGGGGATGCCTTTCTCCCCACGCGTGCAGGTCCGGTGCCGGACCGACTCACGATCTGGCCGGTTGACGACGGGCGATACGGCCTCGACGCCACATTCCACGGCTCCTCGGGCTACGAACGGGCGCAGGTTCATCGCGCCGAACTCGAAGAGCATGGCGTCTCACACACGTTTCGCCAGGAGCTCGATGGGGCATGGACGCTGCGGTTCGGGCCACTGCGCGCAGCGGACATCGCACGTGCCCTGTCCGCGTTCGTCTACTAGAGGAGGCAGCTGACGTGACCGTCCAGGCACCGCTCCCGCTACTCGATCGCTGGCTGCGGGAGGCGGAGCAGAGCGGTGTCCCGGAGCCTCGATCGGTGGCCTTCGTGACCGTGGGCGACGGCGGTCAACCGTCGGCACGAACCGTCCTCTTGAAGCGGGTCGAGGATGAAGCGCTGGTGTTCACCTCGGCTCTGTGGACACGCAAAGCGCGGGAGCTCGACGGCAACGACCACGTGGCGCTGCTCTTCTGGTGGCCGACCGTCGGGCGCCAGGTCCACGTCGCCGGGCGGGCGCTGCTCGCTGAGCGCGAGCTCGCCGTGGAGCTCTTCGCCGAGCGCGAGCTGTCCCGCCAGGTGCAGACGCTGGTCTCGCGCCAGGGTGAGCCGCTCGAGGACCTCGAGCCGCTCCGCGCGCGGCATGCGCACCTGATGGACGTGCTCGAGACGCCGCCGGAGTGCCCGCCCGACTGGGGGGCGATCCGTGTGATTCCCGACGCTGTCGAGTTCTGGACGCAGGCCACCGATCACCTGCACGACCGGCTGCTCTATGAGCGCGCAGACACCGGCTGGCGCCTGACCCGCCTCTCACCCTGAGGCCACAGACCGGCGCACGGCTCGTTGCACCCGGCTCGGGCGTCCCCGCTGGGCGCTATCGTCTCGCGCCGACCGAGCCAACCCGCTGCCCCAGAGGGAATGCCCTTGCGCAAGTTCGCATCGATACTAGTGACCGCCTTCATAGCCCTGCTCGCCGTGCCGGCCGCGTCCATGGGCCTTCAGGTGGGGATCGGCGACAACAGCCCGCGGATGTTCGCGCAGCCGTACTACAAGGCGCTGCACACGAAGATCGCCCGCTACGTCGCGCCATATGACGTGGCCGATCGGCCACGCGATCTGGCTGTGGTGAACGCCTGGATCACGGCCGCCGAGGCCGAACGCGTCCAGCCGCTGATCGCCTTCTACCACTCGCGGTCCCGGCCCAACCAGCTGCCGAGCCCAGCGAAGTACAGCCTCGAGATCAAGCGCTTCATAGCCCTCCACCCGAGCATCAAGGTCTACACGGCATGGAACGAGGCGAACCGCGGCGCGCGCGGGTCGCTGGGCGCCGACACGTTCCGCAGCCCGAGCGCCAAGGCGGCTGCTGGCTACTACCTCGCGCTCAAAGCGGCATGCCCGAAATGCACGATCGTGGGGCTCGACGTGCTCGACTCCACGAACATCGCCTCGACCGTCAAGTACATCCACACCTTCCAGCGCTACGCCCGCGGGCGGCTGCCGTCGATCTGGGGGTTGCACAACTACTCCGACACGAATCGCTTCCGCAGCGCCGGGACGAGAGCCGTGCTGGCCGCCGTGCACGGGCAGGTGTGGCTGACGGAGACTGGGGGAGTGGTGAAGTTCGGCAGCGAATTCCCGAACCGTCACGGATCTGGTCTGAAGCGCGCCAAGCAGGCGCTCACCTATCTATTCAAGCTGGCCGGGTCCAACCACCGGATCACGCGCCTGTACATCTTCGACTGGTTCGGCGGCAGCGCGAGCGCGCGCTTCGACGCCGGCTTGGTGGATCACAGCGGCAAACCGCGGCCGGGCTACTCGGTCGTGCGCAAGCGGCTCAGAGGCTAGGGCCGGCGGGAGGCGGGCCGGCCGGCTCCCGGAGGCATGCTCGGGTGGTGTCGGCGGCGGCGTGGCCTAGTGGCCGAGGCATGAGCAGCGAGAGCAGGATCACAACCGACCATGAGGAGATACGTCGCTGGGTCGAGGAGCACGGCGGCAAACCGGCGATCGTCAAGGACACCGAGGACGAGAGCGGCAGCGGCGTTCTGCGCATCGACTTTCCCGGCGGAGCAGGCGAGGAGCAACTCGAACACGTCTCCTGGGAGAGATGGTTCGAGATCTTCGAGCGCAACGGGCTTGCCTTCCTCTATCAGGAGCGCAAGGCCGAGGGCGAAGACTCGACGTTCTTCAAGCTTGTGAGCCGCGAGCGAGCCGCCAGCCGTTGATCGTCTGCGCTGCGCGTCCCGAGCCGGGTCGCGGTACCCTCGCGCGATGAGGGGCGACCGTGTGGAAGTCGTGGTTGCGGCAGACGACGGATCTCGAACGTACGACATCACGGCTACGCGGGCGGGGCGCCGCGTCGAGATCACGACGGGCCGTGGTGTGGTCGACGTCGTGGAGGTGACGCGCACGGGAGAGCCGGTCCGCACGGCCAGGTTCATGGCCAGCCGCGTCGTCGCGCTCGTCGAGCATCCGGCCAGCGAGAAGCGAGGAGCGCGAGCGCCGTCCGAGGACGCCGCCTAGCTCGCTTCCGCTCGCCGAGTCCTCACCGGTGGGATCGGCGTCTTCTCAGCAGCACGACGGTCACAACGAACGCGACGGCGACGAGCAGGGCACCTGCCAGCCCGGCGTCAGCCGCGATGTCGGTGATCGACGGACCCACCAGGTAGGCGCCGACGCCGACCGAGGCAGCCCACACCAGGCCCGAGCCGGCGACGGCCGGGAAAAAGCGCTTTGCCCCCATGTCATGAATCCCGGCCAGCCACGAGGGCGTGAAGAGCACCGCAAGCGCTCCGAAGCGATCGTAGAAATGGTCGCCTCTGGCGATCACGGAGAGGCGCATGCGGTAGAGCGGGCCGGGCGCCGTCAGCAGCCCGCGGCCGCCCTTCAGCCCGACTATCCATGCCGCGGTGCCGCCGGTGATCGCTCCGGCCCAGGCCACCGCCAGCACCGAGGCGAGGTCGAGATGGTGATGCGCCGCCGAGATGCCTGCTGCGATCAGCGCCGCCTCGCCCGGACCGGGGAACGCCGCCCAGCTCAGGACGGACGCTGCATACAGGCCCAGGTAATCGACGCCCGAGCCATGCGCGTGCCTGTGGGTGACCGCCACGACGGCGAGCGTCGAGAGCGGCAGGCCGAGTATGCGCACCACGCCATCGTGACGATCGGACACGCCCGGTGCGGACGTTCCCCCGATGGCGGCGAGCGGCTGACTTGGCGCGGAGTCCAATGTGTGCGATCCTGCCGTGATTCGGAATCATCGCCCTCGGGAGGGGCGGGGCCTTGGGGGGCGGGGAAGGTGCATCTGTATGCAATCGCGTCGAACATCCCGACGCTGACCGAAGAGCAACTCAAGGCGGAGCTGATCAGCGCCGGCGAGGCGTTCGTGCTCGACCCGGCGACCGCTTGGACAGCGTCCTCGCGCAGCGCCACGATCATCGCCGCCGGCATTCACCACGCGACCGAGCGATGTGGCCCGCGACGCTACGTGTCTCGCACCACCTCCAAGGTGACGTGGTTCGACGGGCTGCCCGTGGAGAGCGAGGGCCGCTTTCAAGGGTGCGACGCCGAGGCGCTCGCGAAGCACTGGGATGCGCTCGACGACAGCCTGGAGGGCCAGTTCAACGCCGCCCAGCTTGACCTGGAGGAGGAGCGCGCCGAGGTCCTCCTGGACTCGCTGGGTCTCGTGCAGGTGTTCGTGGCGCACCGGGGAGCCGGGCTGCTGATCAGCAACAACGCGACGCTGATCGCCTCGCTTCTCGGGCTCCGCTCGCCCGATCCACTGGGGGTCAGCTCATTCCTCGGCCTCGGCTGGGCGGCCGGCGAGAGCACGCTGACCGGGGATGTGCGCGTCCTCTGCGGCGGCGCGCGACACACGCTCACAAGCCGCGGGCTCGAGACTCGCCGCGGGTTCGGGCCGCAGTCGATTCCGCTGCGGGCGGAGGCGCCGCTGAGCGCCGGAGAGCTGGCCGAGAGGATGACGACCCTCACGGCCGGCGCCGTGCACGGCATCGAGCGGGTCGGATGCGCGCTGACGGCTGGGCGCGACACCCGCGTGCTGCTCGCGCTGCTGCAGGCGGCCGACGAGCGCGCGCTCTACTTCACCGGCGGGACCGACGACAACCCAGACGTGGTGATAGCGCGCGAGATCGCCGAGCGACTCGCGCTCGAGCACGAAGTGGTGTGCCACGACCCGGCAAGCCGGGAGTGCGATTGGACCCAGGCGGCCGCGTCCTTCATCCGTCAGAACGACGGCCTGGTGAGCCTCCTGCAGCTGCCCGACTACATCGACCTGACGGTCGAGCGGCCTTCCCTAGGGGTCAAGCTTGGCGGGGTGGGGGGAGAGATCGGCCGCGCGGGCACAGGCGAGCTCACGGCGGTCGCGGCCAACGTTCCGTTCATGCGCGGCTCCGTTCGCGTGCAGCGCAAGCTGCTCGCGATGAAGGCGCGGAACGAGGCCGGTCTGATGACCGACGAGGCAACCCGGGAGCTGGGCCGCTACCTGGACGAGTTCCGTGAGCAGCGGCTCGGCGAGGGTTGGCGCCCACACGAGCTGCAGGAGGCCTTCTACACCTTCGAGCGCGTCGGTCGATGGGGCGCCAGCGGCCGGCGGCTGGCCGGCACCGACGACGGCTTCCTGCCGTTCTGCTCGCGGGCGTACATCAACTACTGCTTCTCGCTCCGTTCCGGCGAGCGGTTCCTCGAGGCGCCCCACTACCGGCTGCTGAGCGAGCTCTCGCCGATGCTCCGCGACCATCGCTTCGAGACGCCGCTCCAGCCCCAGCGGACATGGCTTGCCCCCGTGCTCGCAACGCGCGCGCTCGCGCAAGCAGCTCGCGAGCGTCTGATGCCGGCGAGGCAGAGCTCCAACGGCGCCGCTGCGGCGGCGGTGCAGTCGCCGTATCCCTTCCAGCACGCATGGCTCGAGGGGCGTCTGGATCTGCTCCGCGAGCTGTTCTTCGCCTCGCACTCAGAGCTCTGGCGATTCATCTCACGGCCGCGCATCGAGGCGCTGCTCAAGGGGTCCGAGGCGGACCGGGCAGGCAACCTCGAGGATCTGCTGCGCGCCACCACCGTCTTCTGGCATTTTCACGGACGACGAGCCTGATAGGGGCCTGCCACCGGCGCTCAGCGGGCTACCGACGGGCCGATGGGGGGCTGGCCACCCCGCTCCGGGTGCGACAAAAAGAGCGAGGCTGTCGATAGCCCGCTCAACGTCGTGAACAGGCCCCTACAGACAGTTCTGTACATGATAGGAAGAGAGGCGGCCGGATGCGTAGGGTGATCTCCACCCGCGCTCCTAGACTCCTTCATTGTGATCGATCTCGACGCCTACCTGGCCCGTATCGGGCTCAGCGGCGAGCCGACCGTGGCGAACGTCCACCGCGCGCACGCGACGTCCGTCCCATTCGAGAACCTCGACCCCCGGCGCGGGGTGCCGGTGTCGCTCGCGGCCGAGGACCTCGAGCGCAAGCTCGTTGCCGAACGTCGCGGTGGCTACTGCTTCGAGCAGAACCTGCTGCTGAAGTCCGCGCTCGAGTCGCTCGGCGCCGAGGTCGAGCTGCTCCTGGCGCGCGTGCGCGTCGGCGGGACGCCCGGCGTGCCCCGGCCGCGAAGCCATCTCGTGCTGCGCGTCAGCGCGGGCGGCGAGACGCTGCACGCGGATGTCGGCTTCGGCATGGGGACGCTTCTCGAACCGCTGCCTTTCGGACCCGGCGATCCGCACGAGCAGTCGGGCTGGTGCTTTCGCGTGGTGCAGGACGGTCCTGAGCTCGTGTTGCAGATCAAGGAAGACGCCGGTTGGAGCGACCTCTACGGTCTGCCCGCCGAGCCCGTGCCGCTGGTCGACGTGGAGACCGCCAACTGGTTCACTTCGACGCATCCTCGCTCGCCCTTCGTGACGGGTCTGATGATCAGCGCGCAGGACGCCGACGGCAAGCGGACCTCGCTCAGCGATTGGGAGGGACTGGCGCTGAGCGAACGCACGCCCGGCGGTGCGACCGTGACGCCCGTGACGCGCGAGGCGGTGCCGCAGCTGCTCTCCGAGCGCTTCGGCCTGGCCGGCTTCGCGTTCGACGGCGACGACCGGCTCGTGCGCGAACAGGTACCGAGCGGCGACGGCGCGCGCTGAGCCGCCGCGGGAGCATCCCGGCGGGGGGCGCCGGCGCGCTACTCGAGCGGCGTCGTGTACGCGCCGGTGAGGCCGCCGTCGAGCAGGAAGGTGGAGGCGGTCACGTAGCTTGACTCCTCGCTGGCCAGGAACAGCGCGCCCTGGGCGATCTCCTCGGCGCGAGCGAAGCGGCCAATCGGAATGTGCACCATCCTGCGTGCGGCCTTCTCGGGGTCCTTCGAGAACAGCTCGCGTAGCAGCGGGGTGTCGACCGGCCCGGGGCACAGGGCGTTGACGCGAACGCCGCGCCTGGCGAACTCGACGCCGAGCTCGCGCGACAGCGCGAGCACGCCGCCCTTGGAGGCGGTGTATGAGATCTGCGAGGTGGCGGCGCCCATCACCGCCACGAACGAGGCCGTGTTGATCACCGAGCCGCCGCGCGTCAGCAGGTGGGGAATCCCGTACTTGCAGCACAGGAACACGCTGCGCAGGTTGGCCGCCTGCACGCGCTCCCAGGCCTCCAGCGTGGTGTCGAGCACGGAAGCGTCGTCGGTGGGGGAGATCCCGGCGTTGTTGAACAACACGTCGATCCCGCCGAGTTCCTCGGCCACCCGAGCGTAGAGCTCAGCCACGCTGGGCTCGTCGGTCAGATCGGCCTGCAGCGCCAGCTCGCCGACGCTGTGGTCGATCAGGTCGACGCCGGCCACGCGCGCGCCTTCGCGCTCGAACAGCGCTGCCGTCGCGGTCCCGATGCC
>JAOPZV010000238.1 GCA_025963935.1 Solirubrobacterales bacterium | reverse complement strand
GAGATCCCCGACGAGCACAGCGCTCTGCGCGAGTTGCGTCGCGTCCTGGGACCCGAGGGCCGGCTCGTCGTCGGCGAGCTGTTCGGGGATCCGCACTGGGTCTCGCCGTCCGCGCTACGCCGCAGAGCCGAGGCAGCTGGGCTCCGCTTGGAGCGCCGCAGCGGTTCCCCGCTCGGCTATTTCGCATCGCTCACCCGCGCAGTTGAGGCTTGATGAGACGCCTGGATGACGGGGTATTGGACCGCCATGCCGCTCGCCTTGGATATTGCCACCGAACTTGGCGACGCGCTGTCGTTCGCCTTCGGCATGTTCTGGGAGATCCTCTGGGCCCTGATCCTCGGCTTCGGACTTTCGGCGGTCGTGCAGGCTGTCGTCTCAAAGGGCGAGATGCGCCGGCTGCTCCCGGACGACTCACCGCGCACGATCGTCCGGGCGACGCTGCTGGGCGCCGCCTCGTCCTCCTGCTCCTATGCCGCCGTGGCGCTCGCCCGTTCGCTGTTTCGCAAGGGCGCCAACTTCACCGCGGCGATGGCGTTCCAGTTCGCCTCGACGAATCTCGTGGTCGAGCTGGGGATCATCATGACCCTGATCCTCGGCTGGCAGTTCACGCTCGGCGAGTTCGTGGGCGGCCCGCTGATGATCGTGCTGCTGGCCGTCCTGTTCCGGCTGTTCCTGTCGCAGCGGTTGGTCGAGGAGGCGCGCCGGCAAGCCGAGCGCGGCGCCCGCGGGCGGATGGAGGGCCACGCCGAGATGGACATGTCGGTGAAGGCGGAAGGCTCGCTGTGGCAGCGGCTGCGGTCACCTCCGGGCTTCACCGCCACCGCGAGCTACTTCGTGATGGATTGGGCGTCGGTATGGATCGACGTCACCGGCGGGCTGTTGGTCGCCGGGGCGCTCACCGCCTGGGTGCCGAACTCGTTTTGGCAGTCGCTGTTCTTCTCGAGCCACCATACGTTCGCGAAGTTGTGGGGCCCGCTCATCGCCCCGCTGGCCGCGATCCTCAGCTTCGTCTGCTCGATCGGCAACGTCCCTCTCGCCGCCGTGCTGTGGAACGGCGGCATCAGCTTCGGCGGCGTGCTCTCGTTCATCTTCGCCGACCTGATCATCCTCCCGATCCTCGACATCTACCGTAAGTACTACGGCTGGCGCATGGCCGGGTTCCTACTCGCCACCTTCTACGCGACGATGGCCGCGGCCGGCCTGACCGTCGAGTTCCTCTTTCAAGGTCTCGGACTGACCCGCACGCAGCGCAACGCCAAGGTGGAAATGGCGAGCGTCCACTGGAACTACACCACTATCCTCAACATCATCTTTCTCGCAATCGCCGCCGTGCTCGTCTGGCGGTTTCTACGGACCGGCGGCCTGTCAATGCTGCGCACGATGAACGAGCCGCCAGAGTCTCCGGCGCACGGGGCGCCGGCGGGCGCGCGCTGAACGATGCCCCACTTTCCCTCCGGACCGAAGGCTCGCGCAGCGGGCGCCGCCGCCGCAGCGGCGATCGGCGTGACATTCCTGGAGCTGCCCAGTCTGATCTCCGCGCAGCCGAGCGCGATCGCTGCCGGCACCACAGGACCGGCCGTGCCGCCGGCTCCGCCGAGCCCCGCGGCGCCGCCTGGGAGAAGCGCTCCGGGGCCCTGTGCGACGGCGCGGTTGCGCCTGCGATGTCCGGACCTCGTCATGTCGGCGCCCTCGCGCCTTCACATCGATCGCGCAACCGCTCCCGGACGCGTCCTGCTGCGCGCCAGCAGCTCGATCAACAACCGCGGTCGCGGCCCACTCGAGGTTCGCGCTCATCGAACCGGGACTCACAGCTGGGCGGTCTACCAGACGATGTACCGACGAGCGGGCCGTCCGCGTCTCTTCCGAAGCCGAGCGACGATTGTCCTGAAGTACGTTCCCGGCGAACGCTACGGCTATGGCAACGTCGGGGGTGAGCAGTACTGGAAGTTCCAGCATGCCGCCGCCTTCGAGCTGTGGTCAATCGACGCCCGCTTCAAGGCGCTGCAGCTCGTGCGGACAGGTCCCAAGGTCGACTACTGCCTGCGCGACCTCGTGCGCAGCCGCCCGTCGGGCCGATCCCCCAGCTCACCGGTCTACCCGGCGTGCAGCCGGGACCCGTATATCCGACGGGATGTGCTGGGCACGTCGGTCGGCTGGTCGGATGTCTATCCCTACGAGTATCCCCAGCAATGGATCGACGTAACTCACCTCCACGGCCGTTTCGCCTATGTGCAGATCGCCGACCCCAACGGCCTGTTGCTCGAGAGCAACCACAGGAACAACGTCTCAGAGACGTACGTGGCGCTGCCTTCGGGCCGCGTCCTCGGACGTCGCGTCGCCGTCGCGGCTCCCTGAGGGGCATGGTCCGCATGAGGGCGGCCGGCGGGCCGCCGCGGGACGGACCGAAGACGCGACCGCCCGGCCCTGCCCGGACGGAGGCCAGCGCCCGCAGAGATCATCTAGCCTAGGGCCGGTCGCCCTGGAGGGGTGGCAGAGCGGTTGAATGCGGCGGTCTCGAAAACCGTTTCAGGCCTGATTGGTCTGACGAGGGTTCGAATCCCTCCCCCTCCGTTGGTGCATCTTCGATCAGAGCTACTGCTCCAACCATTTCGCCCGCGGCTTCAAGCTCTACAAGCTGTACGAGCACGCCGCAGCCTTCATAGGTCATTGAGCCGACGGTTCGCCGAACGGCGGTTTGACAGGTATCCTGCAACGTTGCGGAGCTGTCGCCACGAGCTAAAATTGCCGCCAAGGAGGGGGGGATTCCAATGCGCCGGATGCGCGCTGCAGCAGCTGTATGTACCTTGCTGTTCCTTGCGCTGGCAGCGCAGGCGCCGGCGGCGGGGTTAACGAACTCGGGGGATGACCTTCGGACCGGCTGGTATCCGGACGAGCCGTCGATCACGCCGCAGCTCCTCAGCGGAGGCACGTTCGGCCAGATGTGGTCCGCGCCCGTCGACGGCCAGGTCTACGCGCAGCCGCTGTTGGCAGCCGGCGCGCTGTTCGTCGCAACCGAGAAGAACAACATCTACAGCCTCGACCCGGCGAACGGCTCGGTCAACTGGTCGCGCAACCTCGGCACGCCCTGGAATCCGGCCGATGTCGGCTGCGGCGACCTGACGCCCTCGATCGGAGTGACCGCCACCCCGGTCATCGACCCGGCGTCGAACACGGCCTACCTCACGCACAAGACCTACGTCTCCGGGAGCTCGGGCGCAGCCCGCTGGTACATGGACGCGGTCGACCTGGCCAGTGGAGCCGAGCGAAGCGGCTTTCCCGTCCAGCTGGGTGGGACCGCGCAGAACGCCTCGGGGCAGACGTTCCAGGCGACGACCCAGCAGCAGCGTCCCGGCCTCTTGCTGATGAACGGTGTGGTCTATGCGGCGTTCGGCTCCCACTGCGATGTCGCGCCCTGGCAGGGCTGGGTCTTCGGCGTGGCGACCGCGGGGCAGGTCCGGGCGCGCTGGGTCTCCGTTGCGTCCGGAAGCGGCGCCGGGATCTGGCAGTCGGGCGCGGGGCTCACCTCCGACGTCCCGGGCACCATCCTGCTCAGCACGGGCAACGGGGGCGCGCCGTCCTCGCCCACACCGGGGGCGACACCCCCGTCGAACCTCGGCGAGTCGGTGGTGCGCCTGAAGGTGCAGTCCGACGGCTCGCTGAAGGCGACCGACTTCTTCGCCCCGTTCGATGCCGCCTCGCTGGACGGGTGGGACGCCGACTTCGCCTCCGGCGGCGTCACCGGCCTGCCGGACGAATACTTCGGGACGTCCGCCACGCCGCATCTGGCGGTCGCGGTCGGCAAGTCGGGTTACGTCTATCTGCTCAACCGCGACAACCTCGGCGGGATCGGTCAGGGGCCATCGGGCTCGGACAAGGTCGTCCAGCGGATCGGGCCCTACGGTGGAGTCTGGTCGCGGCCGGGCGTGTGGCCGGGTGAAGGCGGCTGGGTCTACATCCCCACGGCGTCGGGTGGCACCACGGGCAATGCGACCGCGGGCAACCTGCGCGTCTACCAGTACGGGCATTCGGGGACCGGCTCTCCGACGCTCTCACTGCAGGCGACCTCGTCTGACGTCTTCGGGTTCTCGACGAGCGCGCCGGTCATAACCTCGGACGCCACGAAGTCCGGGTCCGCGCTCGTGTGGATGGTGTGGGCTCCGAACGGCGGCGGGTCGGGTGCTCAGCTGCGCGCGTACGACCCGGTCCCGGTGAGCGGACGACCGGTCCTGCGCTGGAGTGCGCCGGTCGGCACCTCCTCGAAGTTCGCGATGCCCGGCGTTGGGGCGGGGCGAATCTACGTCGGCACGCGCGATGGCCACGTGCTCGGCTTCGGCTCACCGGTCACGCCGGTGCTGAGCGGCTCGGCGACCTCGTGGCCGGCGACGACGATCGGCACCGCGTCGGAGAAGATCGTCACCCTCACCGCGAACGCCAACATCACGCTGTCGACCCTTGCGTCGAGCTCCTCGCAGTTCACGCTCGGGACCATCTCGCCGGCGCTCCCGGCGACGCTGGCCGCGGGTGAAACGGTCGAAGTGCCGGTTACGTTCGCCCCGGCCTCCACAGGCCCGCTCGGCGCGACGCTGACTGCGACGACGAGCACCGGCAAGACGGTCAACTTCTCGCTGTCCGGCATCGGCCAGGCGTCCGGCGCGCAGCTCGAATCCTCGCCCCCCGTGGTCACCTTCGGTGGCACGACCGTCGGCGGCCAGCTGTCGGGCAGCGCGACGTTCCGCAACGTGGGGAGCGCGTCGCTGAAAATCAACGCCGTCAACCCACCCGCGGAGCCGTTCAGCGTTGAAGGCCTGCCCGCCGTGGGCTCGACCATCGCGCCGGGCGGCGCTGTGACGGTCACGGTCAGCTTCGAACCGACTGCGATCGGCGTGTACACCGACGAGGTGGGGCTGCAGACGACCGGCGGTGACAAGGTGGTCGGGCTCACCGGAAGCGCCGGGACGCCCGGCGCTCTGACGATCACGAGCGAGACCACCGACTACGGACAGGTTGCCATCGGCACGAGCGCGGCGAGGACCTTCACCGTGACCAACAACGGCGGCACGAGCGTCGCGATCATGAAGTCCAAGCCGCCGACCGGCGGTGCCTTCTCTGCGACGACCTCGCTGCCCGAGGGGACGACGATCGAACCCGGTGAAAGCGTCACGGAGACCGTCGCCTTCACGCCCGCCGTAACAGGCGCAGCTGCTGGCGCCTGGCAGATCACCGGCAACGACACGACGGGCCCACACGAAGTCCGCTTCAGCGGCGTGGGGGCCATTCCCTCGCCCGCCACGGCCGGCCTCGCGCAACAGGCGCCCGTGAGCACCGGAGGCTCGCTCGAACCGGGCATGCCGCCGCCCCAGGAACTCAAGCCCATGCTCCCCGACGCCGAGCTGACGAGCACGACCCTCGCAGCCAGCCGTGCGGGGATCGTGAGGGCGAAGGTGAACTGCCCGGTCGGGGTGAGCAGCTGCGCGGGAACGCTCACGCTGCGGACCCTCACCACCGTCCCCGCCGGGTCCGGTCACAAGTCCCGGGCGCGAAAGCCGGCCACCGTGGCTCTCGCGAGCGGCTCGTTCATCGTCGCCGGCGGCCGCGTGGTGGTCGTCAAGCTTCACCTGCTGGCAGCGGGGCGCGCCCTGCTGGCGCGCTCGCGTGCGGTGCGCGCCCGAGCGACGATCGCCGCGCACGACCCGGCTGGGCTGACGCACACCGCGCGCACGATCGTGATTATCCGCGCGGCGAAACCCGGCCCGTAGGTGGAACGGTTGCGGGCGCTGCGATCCGCGGGCGCGGGTCACGGTCGGCCGGCGGCGCGTTCTCGCAAAGGGTCAGGAGCTCGAGCCGGCCTGATCATCGGGCGCTTCCAGCCGCTCGCGCCAGAAGACCCCGATCAGCCGGCCGCCGGGGGTCGTCACGACCGCCGTGCGAAGCTCCTGGGCGCGTAGGCGCTCGGCGAGCTCTCGAGCTGGCGTGTTCGGCCGGACGGTGCTTGGCCCAGACTCCATCGCACTCTCCACCGACGCCGTCGGGTCGGCGCCCGCGATCACGCTCCGGCGCAGGCGACCGAGCACGACGCGCTGTTGGTTGACGATCAAGCAGTACCCGTAGGCCGACTGCTCCAGCAGGTCCGCGACCTCGGCGACGGAGCTCTCCAGGTGGCACGTTGGCGGGTGTTCGTCGACGAGCTCGCCCGCATAGGCGACGTTCTCGGTCTCACCTTCACGGGGAAGTCCGTGCGCGAACCAGTCCGTCTTGCCGTTCACGTAGTCGGCCACGTGCCTGAACCCGAGCGTCTCGAGCCGCCACGCGGCTCGCGGGCTGAGGTCTCAGAGGGCGTCGTAGCAATACACGATCACCGGCCGCCGGCGATCGAGCTGTGCGGCGCTGCTCACGTCGAGGCTCTTCAGGGGGATGTTCACCGCCCCAGGCAGGTGCTCTTCGGCGAACTCCGCGGGCGGCAGCACCTCGACGAGCTGCGCCCCATTCTGAAGCAGTCGCTTCACGCCGTTCAGGTCGACGCTGTCGGGCATCAGGGTGTGAAGCGTAGAGCACGTGGTGGCGCCGTCGCCGTTTCGAGGAGCCTCTCTAGGGGAACACAGAGCACACCACCGCGACGCGTGGAGTACCCCATCCAGCACGGGCCCGCAAACCGAGAACGGGTGAAAGGGAGAGAATGAGAGCGCTGAACGGCGATCGCAGCGAACACGATCTGCGCACCGGAGGCGGACGGGCCCCGAGCGGACCGTCGCGGCTGCCCCGGCACGCGTGGGGCGGCGTGCTGCGGCGGACCGTGTCCGAGTTCCGCGCCGACGATCTGACCGACATGGCGGCGGCTCTCACCTATTACGGGGTGCTCGCGATATTCCCCGCGCTGATCGCGCTGGTGTCCATTCTGGGCCTCGTGGGACACTCGGCGACGCAGCCGCTGATCGAAAACCTCGGCAAGGTCACGCCCGGGCCCGCCAAGACGATCTTCACCAGCGCGATCGAAAACGTCCAGAGAGGGCGGGGAACGGCCGGAGTGGCGCTCGTTGCCGGCCTGGCTGTGGCGCTCTGGTCGGCCTCCGGTTACGTCGCGGCGTTCATGCGTGCGTCCAACCGCATCTACGACGTGGAGGAGGGACGCCCGATCTGGAAGACGATCCCCGTCCGCCTCGGTGTCACGTCCGTGATCGTGGTGCTGCTCGCCGTGAGCTCTGTCGCTGTGGTGCTGACCGGTGGCCTTGCGCGGCAGGTCGGCAGTCTGGTGGGGGTCGGCTCGAGCGCAGTGACCGCATGGGACATCGCCAAGTGGCCCGTGCTTCTCGTGCTCGTGAGCCTGATGCTCGCGATCCTCTACTGGGCTTCGCCGAACGTCAAGCAGCCGGGTTTTCGCTGGCTCAGCCCGGGGGCGATCTGCGCTGTGGTCCTGTGGGTGATCGCCTCGGGTCTCTTGGCGCTGTACGTCGCGAACTTCTCCTCCTACAACAAGACCTACGGTGCCCTCGCCGCGGTCGTGGTGTTCCTCATATGGCTGTGGATCTCCAACATCGCGGTGCTGCTGGGAGTCGAGCTGAACGCCGCGCTGGAGCGCGGGCGCCGCATCGAGGCGGGCCATCCCGCCGACGAGGAGCCGTTCGTCGAGCCGCGCGATGAGCCGAAGGCCGAGGGCGTTCGGCCGAAGCGGACATGACGAGGATCCTGTTCGCGCCGTTCAGCGCGCTCGGTGGCCTGCTCGCGGGCCTTCTCGGCAAGCGCGTCTTCGCTGCGGTGTGGTCGCTGATCGACAAGGAGGAGCCGGCGCAGCCGGAGCATCGCGACGCGCCATGGAGCAAGGTCGTGCTGGCCCTGTCCCTTGAAGGGGCCGTCTTCCGAACCGTTCGCGGGGTGGTTGACCGGAGCATGCGCGTGGCCTTCTACACGCTGACCGGCGCGTGGCCCGGCGAGAAGAAGCCCGACCCCACGCACGAGTAATATCGCCGGAACATGCCCTCGATGAGGCGCATCGACCTTTTTCTCGGACGCCACCGCCGGGCGGCTGCGCTGGCTGGCGTGACGCTCGTCCTGGGCGTCGCTGCCCTGAACGTGCACGAGGCGCTCCCGGAGCACCACGAGCTCCACGGGGACGCGACGATGTGCGTGGCGGCCCTGTCGATCGCGGTGCTGGCGGCCGTCGGATTGCGACCGAAGAGCGAGGCGAGCCGCACCCCGGGCACCCGGCTCGCACCGATCGTCCTGAGCCGCGGCAGGCCGCATCCCCGTACATGCTCAGCGCCGGCCCGAGCGGGTCCCCTGCGACAGGCGGTCCTCCGACTGTGAGTTGACCCCATGCGGCGCTCCGCGCCGCCGCGAGTAGTCGCTGCTCGGCGCCGTCCGCGCGAGGCGCCTTCACACCGTGCGAAGGGAGTCAACCGATGGCTGAAGTTCTCACTCGGCTTAAGCGCCGAGGGAAAAATGACGATGCGTACCCGTGCTTGTGGACGGTCAAGTCGTGAACGTTGGGCCGGCGAAGGTGCGCAGCGCCGTGAAACGTCGCTGGTTCGAGCGTCAGGTTCCCAGGGTCCGGATGCGCGAGGCCCCGGGACTGGTCGACATCGGCAGCTCCTATGGCGGCTGGACGCTGCCGGGCAATCTGATCCAGCCGTCGTGGATCTGTTACATGGTCGGGGCCGGTGGCGACGTGACCGTGGATCTCGATCTGATCAAGCGTTATGGCGTGACGGTGCGGTCCTTCGACGCCGTCGCCGACTACGTCACGAGGGCGATCGAGGATGGCGTCGGCGAGCCCCGCTTCAGCGCCCACCACGCCGCGATCGCGACCGCGGACGGCCCCATTCGCATGCAGGTCACGCACGACCCGAACAGCCAGTCGGTGTCCGCGGCTCACCTGTATGACTCGCACAGCTTCATCGAGCTGCCCGGGCGCACGCTGCAATCGCTGATGGCAGAGCTGGGAGACGAGCGGATCGATCTGCTGAAGGTCGACGTGGAGGGCAGCGAGTACGGCCTGCTGCCAACACTCGACCTTCCCGCTCTCGGCGTGAAGGTCTTCGCGGTCCAGCTTCACCACACGGGCTCGGTGGGCGAAGCTCGCGAGCTCATCGCGAGCCTGGCGTCCCAGGGCTATGACCCGGTGGCCTGTCGCCCGGCGGTGAAGCTCACGTTCGCGCACCGGGACCTGCTCGGAGACTGACGGCCGCGGTCAGCGGGCAGCCGCCCGCCACGAGCTCTCCGCAAGAAGCTCCTAGGAGTTGGCTGCGACGCGCACGGCGGCACGCCTGACCGTGCGACGGCTCAGCCGCTTGAGCAGGTCGCGCTCGGCTTCCGCTCCCTTGCGCGTCATCGAGCCGGTGAGGTGCACGGGCCCGCGCTGCACGGTCCAGTAGCCCGTCGCCGTCTTCTTGATTGTCAGTTGATCTGGTTGCATGGGTTGTTCCTCGGGAGTGCGCCCGTGGGGCACTCGGCGTAGTTGGGCTTCGGCCACAGATGCTTGCGCCTGTAGCTCAAGCCGAGGTAATCGGCATGTGAACTAAGTCGTTCAACCTCCCCTCCCGGGGACGCGTCCCCGCATGCGGTGCACATGACGAAGCTCCTGGACTGCCTCGTCGAACCCGCCGAGCGAGTCCCATGCCCGGCTGCCGAGCAGCTCGGGCTCGAGGCGATGGCGGACGAGCTCGCCGGCGATCGCGTCAACGCGCTGCGCACCCGCGCCCGGTCGCGAGCTGACGACCCGCTCGAGCGACACGCCTCCGAACAGCAGGCCGACGCCGTCGTCGAGTGCCCAGCCGCCGGGGATCGCACCGTCGCGCACGGCTGCGAGCCAGACCGGCAGCCGCTCAGGCTCGCCGTCTGCGTGAACGCTGAGCGACCCCTCGAGCAGCCCGAGTCCGTCGATCGGTTGGGGCGGTCCGCTGGAGCGGCTGATGCCTGCTTGAAACCAGCACATCGCACCGGCGCTCAGCCCGGCCAGCACGGTGCCCTCGCGCCATGCCTCGAGGAGCAGCCGGTCGAGTCCGTGGGCGTGCCAGAGGGCGAGCAGGTTGCGCATCGACCCGCCGCCCACGTAGATGATGTCCTGCTCGAGCACGACCTCGGCGAGCGGGCGGCGCAGGTCGCGAAGATGAAACAGCGACAGCTGCTGCGCGTTGCATGCCCTGGCACCGAAGCGGTTTCGGAAGGCGTTGATCTGGGCGGTGGTGTCGCCGGAGGCGGTCGGCAGGAACAGGATGCGCGGCACCGTTGTGGCGGCAAGCGACAGGACGAAGTCGTCGAGCAGCGGGTTGGCGGGCTCCATCGTGAAGCCACCTCCGCCCATCGCGAAGATGATGCGCTCCTCGAGCGGGACGAGCTCTCCGAAGCTCACGCGGGGACGCGTTCCCGCGCGGAGCGCTTGCGTGCCGCCGCGGGCACTCCGCCGCCGGAGCCCCCTGGCGTGCGAGACGGCCCCGCCGCCCCGAGAAAGGACGCTTTGAGGCGGGTCTCCGAGACCCGTCCATCTGGGTCGACCTCGACCAGATAGGCACTCCCGTCCGGACGCGAGCTGACGACGTCCTCCAGGTGCGTGCCGCCGAAGCGCAGGGCGACGCCGTCCTCGACGGCGAACCCCGGCCGCATGCCGTCGCCCACGAAGCGGTGATACTCCGCGCGACGGGCCGGCTCGGCGTCGTAGTGGACGCAGTTCGAGTACGGCAGCAGCCCAAGGCCGCGCACCGGTCGCGGTGCGCCGTGAAAGGCGCTCAGCGCCTGCTCGAACCAGCACAGCGATCCAGCCGATGGCCCGCACAGCACGACGCCCCTGCGCCACGCTTTTCGCAGGATCGCGTCGAGCCCGTGTGCTCGCCAGGCGCCGAGCATGCTCACGACGTTGCCGCCTCCGACATAAACGAGGTCCTGGGCCAGTAGATGCTTGCCCAGGTTGTCCTCGACGCCCCCGGTGCCCTGGTCGCGGCGGAACAGCGACACGTGGCTTGCCTCACAGTCGCCGGAGAAGCGCCGGTAGAAGCGCACGACATAGTGGTCGGCGTCGCCGGAGGCGGTCGGCAGGAAGCACACACGCGGGCGCCGGGCACCGGTCAGCGAGAGCACGTAGTCGTCCAGCAGCGAGCCGTCCTTCTCCATGGAGAAGCCGCCACCTCCGAGGGCGACGATCTGGGGAGCTCTGCTTGGCATGGCTCAGCTCGTGTCGGTTCGCTCGGCCTGGATGTGATGAGGTCAGCGCAGTCATCCTGCAGGAGCGCGGCAGGCGCGGGTATGGACCAGCGTCTGAGATTCGAGCGCCCGGCGATCGACATCCGCACAGACGAGCTCGCGTTCGGCGGCACAGCGCCAGCCCCAGGGCGGTGGGGTCCTGGCGGTCCGCGGCCGCCTAGAGTGTCGGGAGATGGAGGCGGAGGACCGATACCCAGCGTCGGCGGGCGGCGCCCAGCCGGCGATCTCGCTGCGGGGGGTTGTCAAGCGTTACGGCCCGATCGTGGCCGTCAATGGGCTCGACCTCGAGGTGCCGCCGGGCGTGTGCTTCGGGCTGCTCGGCCCGAACGGCGCGGGGAAGTCGACCACGATGCGGATGCTCACGGCACAGGCGCTCGCGGACGAGGGCGCGATCACGGTGCTCGGCTACGCGCTCCCCCGCGAATCCAAGCAGTCGCGCTTGGAGATGGGAGTGGTGCCGCAGCTCGACAACCTCGACGTGGAGCTCACCTGCCGCCAGATCCTGATGGTGTTCGCGCGCCTCTACCGCGTTCCCCGCGCCGAACGGACGCTCGCGGTTGAGCGCGCGCTCACGCTGGCCAACCTGCTGGGGCGCGCCGACACGATCGTCAGAGAGCTCTCGGGCGGTATGCGCCGGCGGCTGCTGGTCGGCCGTGGGCTGATCCACCAGCCGCGCCTGGTTCTGCTCGACGAGCCGACGGTCGGCCTCGATCCGCAGGTGCGCCAGGAGCTGTGGTCGCTGATCGACGGACTGCGCGCGAGCGGCGTGACGGTGCTGATGTCGACCCACTACATAGAGGAGGCCGAGCGGCTGGCGGATGTGGTGGCCGTCATGTCACAGGGGAAGATCGTCGCCCAGGGCACACCCGCCGATCTCGTTCTCGCACATGCGGGAGAGCAGGTGCTCGAGGTCTACGGCCCGCCCGCGCAACTGGCGGAGGCGAGCGAGATCGTCGCGCGCAACGGCTGGCAGAGTCGCCGCAGCGGCCCGGCGCTGGCGATCATGCGCGCGGAGACCCTGGACGGCGACGCGCCACAGGGCGTGCGCCGCCCGGCCAACCTCGAGGATGCATTCGTCGCCTTGACGGGGGAGGAGATCGAATGAGTGCCGACGCGCAGGCAGCCGTGCCGGTCGGCGGCGCGCGTCGAGTGGGGCGCCTCGAACCGGCTGCGCTCGCGGGCGTGATGAGCCGCGACGTGGTGATCTTCAAGCGCTACTGGAAGGCCACCACGTTCTCCTCGGTTGTGCAGCCGACCATCTACCTCCTGGCTTTCGGCCTCGGGTTCGGGACGCTGCTCAAACAGATCGACCACGTCAAGACGATCGAGTACATCGCGACCGGGACGGTCGCCACGGCCGTGCTCTTCTCCTCGGCATTCCCCGGCATGTTCAACACGTTCATTCGCTGGCAGTTCCAGCGAACCTACGACGCGATGCTCGCGGCACCCGTCGACGTCGAGGAGCTGATCACGGCAGAGGTCCTGTGGATCTCGCTGCGCGCGGGCGTCTACGGCCTCGCGCCGCTGATCGTCGGCATCGCCTTCGGCCTCGAACCCGACCCGGGCATGCTGCTCGTGCCGTTCATCGGGTTCCTCACCGGCTTCGGCTTCGCAGCCTTCGGCGTGGTGATCGCCGCGGTGGCAAGGACGATCGACAACTTCAACTACGTCACCAGTGCGGTGCTCACGCCGATGTTCCTCGTCGCGGGCACCTTCTTCCCGATATCGACGCTGCCCGCCGGCTTTCGTGACATCGCGAAGGTCAATCCTCTCTACCACTGCGTGCAGCTGGTGCGCGACGCCTCACTCGGCGTCCTCGGCACCGCCGACCTCGGCCACGCGGCGGTGCTGCTGGTGTTCGCGATCGCCATGTGGCGGATCGCCATCTGGCAGCTCGGCAAACGCCTGATCGACTGACGTCGCTCACGCAACCATGAGCTTTTTCACACGGGGCTCATATGCCGCCCGGCGATGCTGCGCTCGTGAGCGCCTCATGGGAGACAACTCCGGCCGCGTCCTCCCCGTCGTCTGTGAGGCCGGTCGCCACGGGCGCCGGCTCTGCATGGAGAGTGCGCACGAATCTCGGATCGCTCACGCGGCGGGCGCCCCGCCCGGAGCTGCTCGCGCTCGTGGTGCTCGCGGCCGCGTTGAACCTGTGGGCGCTCTCCCGCAACGGCTGGGCGAACGACTACTACAGCGCCGCGGTTCGCTCGATGGCCTCGAGCTGGCACAACTTCCTGTACGCATCGGCCGACCCCAGCGGCGTGATGACCGTCGACAAGCCGCCGCTCGCGCTGTGGGTGCAGGCGCTGTCGGCGAGGGTCTTCGGCTACCACCAGCTGAGCGTGCTCGTGCCCCAGGCACTGATGGGCGTGGCCAGCGTCGCGCTCCTCTACGACCTCGTCCGACGCCGCTTCGGGCGCGTCGGCGGCTTCGTCGCCGGCCTGGCGCTGGCCATCACGCCGATGACCGTGGCGATCTCGCGGCACAACAACCCCGACGCGCTGCTCGTCCTGTGCTGCGTTGCCGCGCTGTGGTGTGCGGTGCGCGCCCTGGAGAACGGCCGCACCCGTTGGCTCGTGCTGGCCGGGGTTTGCGTGGGGCTCGGCTTCGAGACGAAGATGGGCGTCGCGCTGCTTGTCGTGCCGGGCATCGCCGCGGCATGGTTGTGGGTGACGCCGGCCGGACGCGGCAGGCTGCACGCGCTGCGCCAGCTGCTGGCGGGCGGCGCCGCGATGCTGCTGGTCGGCGGCGCGTGGCCGGCGCTCGTCGAACTCACCCCCGCGGCGAACCGTCCGTGGGTGTCGGGTACGAGCGACAACAGCGTTCTCTCGCTGATCTTCGGCTACAACGGCCTGGGCCGCGTGGACGGACAGGCGGGCGGTCCGGGCGGTGGCGGCGGCGCGATGTTCGGCAGCACTCCCGGCCCGCTGCGCCTGCTCAACGGCGCACTCGGCGGCCAGGCCGGCTGGCTGCTCGGATTTGCGGTGGTGACCGGCCTCTGCATGCTCGTGGCGAGCCGGCTGAGACGCGCTGATGCGCGCACCGGCTGGCTGATCGCCGTCGGCGGTGCGTTCCTCGTGACTGCCGTCGTGTTCAGCGCGGCGAGCGGCATCTTCCACCCCTACTACGTTTCGCTGCTCGCGCCGTTCGCCGCGGCCCTGACCGGCGCGGGCGCGGCACAGCTGATCGGCGGCCGGCTCAACGTCCGGATCGCGGGACCGCTGGCGATCATCGGGGGCGTCACCTGCGAGCTGGTGATCCGCAGCCGCTATCCGGGACAGCTGACGTGGCTCGATCCGGTGCTGATCGGGGTGGGCGCACTTTCGCTGCTCGCCCTGCTCGTCTTCAGGGGCCGACGGGAGCATGCGGTGGCTCTCTGCGCCGTCCTCGCCGCTCTGATGATCGCTCCGGCGGCATGGGCCCTCGACACCCTCGGGCACGCCACGAGCGGCACCTTCCCGGCAGGCGGGCCCGCCTCGGCGGCTAGCCAGGGCGGCCCCTTCGGCGGGTTCGGCGGGCGCCGCGCAGGACGTCTCGCTTTCGCTCCGCCGTCGGGCCCACCGCTGTTCGGCCCAGATCGGAAGAGC
>JAOPZV010000226.1 GCA_025963935.1 Solirubrobacterales bacterium | reverse complement strand
GGACGGCAGCTTCTACGTGACCGGCGCGCGGCCGCGCCTCTTGACGGTCGGCGCGAGCGTGACCGTCGCCGGGCGCGCCACGGCGATCGTGCGCCGCGCGGGCACCGAGGCGCGGCCGATCGTGCGCGTGGAGGGGATCGAGGACCGCGTGGCCGCCGAAGCCGTCCGCGGCAGCGAGCTGGAGATGGACGCCAAGCAGGCTCCCGCGCTCGCCGACGGCGAGTGGTGGGCTCACGAGCTCGAGGGCTGCGCCGTCCACGACGGCAGTGAGCATCTCGGGACGGTCATCCGGATGCTCGAGCTGCCGTCGTGCGAGGCGCTCGAGGTGCGCCCCGCGCAGGGCGGGGAGCCGCTGCTCGTGCCGATGGTCAAGGACGCAATCCGCCGCGTGGACCCGGCGGCGCGGAGCATCGAGGTGGACCTCGACTTCCTCGGGCTGGCGGGCGCCTCCCCGGCGCCGAATCGGAGACCCGCCCCGGGGCGCCCGTGAACGTCGACATCTTCACCCTCTTCCCGGAGTGGTTCGAGTGGTTCCTCGAGCAGCGCCACGTGAGCAACGTGCTCGGCGCCGGCTCGAGCATCGAGTGCGTGAACTACCGCGATCACACGCCTCTCAGCGGCCGCCAGGTCGATGACACGCCGTTCGGCGGCGGCGCCGGGATGGTCCTGCGGGTCGACGTGCTCGACAGCGCGCTGCGCGGTCACTACGGTGTCGATCCGGTCGACCTGCGCATGGAGCGGCGGGTCATCGCGCTGGCGCCAGGCGGGCGCTTGCTCGACGATCAGCTGGTCGACGAGCTGGCCGCCGAGCCGGCGCTGACGCTGCTCTGCGGGCGCTACGAGGGCTTCGACGAGCGCATCCTCGAGCATTTCGCGAGCGACGTGGTGTCGATCGGTCGCTACGTCCTGAGCGGCGGGGAGCTCGCCGCGATGGTGCTCTGCGACGCGGTTTCGCGCAAGCTGCCCGGCGCGCTCGGCGACGATCGCTCTGCAGCCGAGGAGTCCTTCAGCGCCGCGCTGGAGGGCCGGCCGGAGTACCCGCATTACACGCGGCCGGCCGACTACCGCGGCTGGCGCGTGCCCGAGGTCCTGCTCTCGGGGCATCACGAGCGCATCGCCGAGTGGCGTCGCGAGCGCAGCAGGGAACGCGGAACCGACCAGGAGCAGAGCGCCCAGCGCTGAAATCGCTCCGCCTGGTGAGACGGCCGGGAGCGGCGGTTCGCTACCATGGCTGGGTCGCGCCGGCCGAGAGACCTCTCGGCGCCTCTCCCGGTCACAAGGCGCGTCCTTCTCTGTCATGAGCAGCGTCATCGAAACCATCGAGCGCGGTCAGCTGCGCCGCGTCCCCGACTTCGCGCCGGGCGACCGCGTGAAGGTCCACTTTCAGGTGATAGAGGGCGCCCGCAGACGAGTACAGGTGTTCGAGGGCGTCGTCATCAAGCGCCAGGGCCACGGTGCGCGCGAGACGTTCACCGTACGCAAGCAGTCCTTCGGTGTTGGGGTCGAGCGGATGTTCCCCCTGCACTCCCCGAAGATCGAGCGGATCGAGCTCGCCGCGCGAGGCGACGTGCGCCGCGCGAAGCTCTACTACCTTCGGGATCGGGTCGGCAAGCGCGCCCGTGTGCGCGAGCGCCGCTACACCGGTCCGGAGCAGGCGGTCGAGCCGGGCTTGCTGCACGAGCCCGTCGGGGCGACCGACGCAGATGGCATGACCGCGGAGGAGGCGGTCGCCGAGGCCAACCCCGAGGCTCAGAGCGGGGATGGCGCGGGACAGGCCACGGGCAACGGCCAGGACGTGCACGCCGGCGACGGCGAGCCCTCCGAGCAGGACGCCGCCGAGGCGACGCCCGAGGCCACGCCCGTCGCCGAGGCCGAGCCTGACGCCCAGGCCACGGCCGAGGCCGAGGCCCCGAGCTCGCCCGAGGGCGAGGCCAGTTCCTCCTCCGCTGCCGGCGACGCCAAGCAAGGCGATGCCGGCGACGAGCCGGCGTGAACATCAGCGCCAGGAGCCGCAGCGCCAAGAGCGCCAACAGCGCCGAGGTCGCCAGTGCCAAGGGCGCCAGCGCAAAGACCGGCAGGCGGCGCTCGAAATCGACCAGGAGCTCGATCATCGAGCTCGTCGTGATCATCGCAGTGGCCCTGGGCCTCGCCCTGGGAATCCAGGCCTGGGTGGTCAAGCCGTATCGCATCCCAAGCGGCTCGATGCTGCCCACGCTGGCCGTCGGGCAGCGTGTGCTCGTCAACCGCATCGGCATGGACTTCAGCGAACCGCACGTGGGCGAGATCGCGGTGTTCCATCCCCCGAAGGACGCCGGGCAGGAGGTGTGCGGGCCGAACCCGCACGTGATCAAGCTGGGAGGCGCCGCCTGCGCGCAGCCCGAGCCGACACGCTCGGGGGTTAACTTCATCAAGCGCATCGTCGGTGGACCGGGCGACGTCATTTCGATCGTCGAAGGTCACGTGATCCGCAACGGCAAACGCGAGAGCGACAGCTACATCCGGCCGTGCGGGTCGGCGCCCGAGTGCAACTTCCCGACGCCGATCAAGGTTCCGCCCGGTCACTGGTTCATGATGGGGGACAACCGTGGGGAATCCGACGACAGCAGGTTCTGGGGTCCCGTCCCCACCGGATGGATCATCGGAGGGGCAATCGCCACCTACTGGCCTCTCGATCGGATCGGCATCCTCTAGCGCCGTCGCCGCGGCGCCCGGCGCCTCGGCTTCCCCCGCGGGGGAAGCGAAGGGGGGCTCCGGGTCATCGGCCCGCGCGCGGCGCCGTGCTCGACGGTCCGGCAGCGGCCGGCGCCTGTTCGCCTTCGACCGTCGCCTCGGCGTGCGGCTGATCGCCGGCGCCGACGAGGCGGGGCGCGGCTGCCTGGCCGGGCCGCTGGTCGCCGCCGGGGTGCTGTTCGACTACGACGCGATCACCACCCGCGAGCTGCGCTCGCTGAGCGCGCTGAACGACTCAAAGCAGCACACCGCCGAGGCGCGCGAGCAGCTCTACCCGCTCGTGCTGCGCAGCGCCGCACGCGTGGTGGTCGTCTCGCGGTGCGTCCGCGGGATCGATGCGCGCGGGCTGCACAAGACGAACCTCGCGGCACTGCGCGACGCGATGCGCGCGGTGACGCGCGACGTCTCGGGCGAGGTGCTGTGCCTCGTCGACGGCTTCTCGGTCGCCAAGTTCGAGCGGCCACAGCGCGCGATTGTCGACGGCGACGCGACGAGCGCCGCGATCGCCGCGGC
>JAOPZV010000165.1 GCA_025963935.1 Solirubrobacterales bacterium | reverse complement strand
GTCCCCTCCTCCTGCAAGATGCACGGCTGGACGCCGCCAAGGTGCTCGTCCGAGGCGAGCTCAGTCACTAGGAGTGTGAGGCAATCGCGGGCGAGAAAGCAGTCCGCGTTCAGGACAAGCACGTATGGTGCGCTGGTCCTCGCAACGCCGAGGTTGACTGCTTTCGCGAATCCGACGTTCGAGTGAAGCGCGACGTGCTGCACGCCCATGCGGTTCAGCAGCTCGACCGAAGCATCGCCGGAACCATTGTCCACGACGATTGTTTCGACGCTGACCCCTGCCTGGTCTGCGAGCGCGGTGAGGCAGCGCTCGAGATATGAGGCAGTGTTCCAGCTCGGAATGACAGCGGCCACCGAGCTCATGGCTCCGTGCGCCTCGCCAGGAGTGTCCTGATCGCCCGCTGAGCCGCGAGCGAGCTCAGCTTGAGCACGCAACGAATGCTCAGGGCGACGGCCGCGGCAGCGGTCGAGGCCGGCGACTTGACAACGTTCACGCGCCAGTAGCGCAACGCGCTGCGGTGGAAGGCGATCGTCGTAGCCGCCCACCTATCGCGGCTGCTCGAGCCCTGGTGGTGGATGACCCGCAATGCCGGGTCGTAGATAACCGAATAGCCGAGTGCGTGTGCGCGGTGGCACCAGTCCGCGTCCTCCCAATACATGAAATAACCCTCATCCAGCGGGCCGACCGAGCGGAACATCTCCGCCGGGACGATCAAGCACGCTCCTGAGACCCAGTCGACCTTGCGAGAGCCGGAGTCAGGGTCCGCGAGCAGGTCATCTCGCAGCAGGCGACTCTCGGGCCACACCCTGGCGAGCAGCGACGTACGTCCCAGAACCCCCGTTCGGGCACGTGGGAAGCCGCGCGCGGACTGCTCGAGCACCCCGTTCGGGTCGATGATCGCGGGGCCGCGGGCAGCCACGTCCGCGGGCCAGTCAAGTGTGCCGAGACGCGTGAGGAAGTCGGGTGGCACCTCGACGTCGGGGTTGAGAAGGACGATCAGGTCGCGGTCACGCACCTGCCTGATTCCGGTGTTGCACGCAGCAGCAAATCCCGTGTTGCGGGGCAGCTCGACCAACTCTGCCCAGGATGCATGGTCACGGGCCCGTTGGGCAGTCCCGTCGCGTGACGCGTTGTCCACGATGACGGCGGCGAGCTCGGTGCCGCCATCAACCTCAGCTCTTGCCAATGTCAAGGCGTCGAGCGAGCGCGAGACGGCCGCACCTCCGCGAAACGTGACCATCACGACGCCTATTCGGACCACGGTGCGGCGACGCTAGCTGGGGTTCTGGTCACTTGACACCGCAATCGCCCAAGACTACAGGCATTGCGGCTACCGTCTACCGCGTGTCGCAGACAGACGTCAAGCCTGATAGCCCCCCATCCGTCTCGGTCGTGGTGGTGACCCACAACAACCGCGACCTCATCGGTGACTGCCTCAGCGCTATCTTCGGCGCGGTGGGTGGCTGTGACGCGGAGGTAATCGTCGTCGACAACGCGTCCACGGATAGCACGCCCGATGTAATCACCGCAGGTAAATGGCCCGTCGATGTCATTGCACTGACGGAGAACGTAGGGTTCGCACAGGCGGTCAACCGTGCGCGCGGTAAAGCGCGGGGTCGCTATCTAGCGCTGGTAAACAGTGACGCGTTTCCGGACGCTGACTGCATCGACCGGCTGGTCTACGCGCTCGAGGCGCGGCCCTGCGCGGGGATCGTGGGAGCCAAGCTTCGCTATCCGTCTGGGCGCCCGCAGCCGTCCGCCGGCACTTTCCCCTCGCTGCTTGGCACACTGTGGGTGGCGCTCTTTCTGCATCGCGTGCCGGGCCTCTCCCAGCTGGGCATCGGCTACCTGGCGAACAGCCGGCTCTATCGTGCCCCTCGGCGAGTCGACTGGGTATCTGCCGCCGTCTGCGCGGCCCGCGTCGAGATCGGGCCGATGCCTACATCCTCGTTCATGTATGGAGAGGACGTTGAATGGGCGCTTGCAACCCGTGATGCTGGATACGAGGTGTGGATCGAGCCCGCAGCCACAGCCGTTCATATCGGACGAGCAAGCGTCGATCACAGCCACCCCGCCGGATTCGCCCAGCGACGCAGAGTCGACTTCGAGCTCACCTGGTTCGGACGACGGGGCGCCTCGGCAGAGCTGTTGGCTCGCCTCAACCTGATTGTGCACGCGCTGATGCGCTTACCTGTTTACGCCGTCCTGTCGGTCCTGAATCGGCGCCGTGACCATCGCGTTCGCGAGTATGCGGTTCTCCTTCGCGCGGCGCTTACGAGTCGCGTCCCGATGAAGTAGTAATGGCAAGCAGGATCCTCATTGACGCCCTAGCGGCACGGTACGGCGGTACCGCCTACGCCGCCATCCAGGTGGCCCGTCACCTAGATCGGAGGCAAGAGGTCGCGTCAGTCGCAGTGCTTACGCGCCGTGGATCGATCGTTCAGCGGGGACTATCGGGCGAGCACGCAGTGAAATGCATCGTCTTGCCGGCCGCGCGTCGCCTAGAGCTGATCCGTCGCATTGCATGGGAGGGGTCTCGCCTTCCGGCACTCACGCGGCATCATCGGTGCGACGTAGTAATCAGCATGGCGGGAATGCTCCCGCGAGGGCTTGATCCTCGCGTGATGTGCCTCGTGAGCAATCCCGTAGTGTACGAACGCACAACGCCCGCGAACCTGGTTCGCAGATGGGCCATTCGACGCACTGCGCGGGCCGCGGAGTATCTCGCCGCCCCCTCAGGTGTAATGGCGGGACTCGTGTCGGCCTCAGCGCGGCGTCCCTGCGCGGTACTGCCGTGGGGTGTGAATCATGACGCCTTCTCTCCGTCCGCGGAGCCCGGCGAGGAGATCCTATGTGTCGCTGATTTCTACCGACACAAGAGGCATGATCTCCTTCTGAGTGCGTGGCTTCAGCTTTCGGCGCCA
>JAOPZV010000146.1 GCA_025963935.1 Solirubrobacterales bacterium | reverse complement strand
CACCGTGGGGCTCGACGGCGTTGAGGGCGCGTTCGCAGCGCTCAGCAGTCCCGAGGTGCACGCGAAGATCCTCATCGACCCACACAGCACTTCATCGGTGGCGAGGAGCGGGGAGCCGCTCCTCTAGCGTCGGGCCGGTGCGGCGCGTGAGCGGAGTCCAGAGCGACGGTCCGTACCTACACCGGATATGCGCTCCAGAACAGCGGGACACCCGTCGGCCAACCGAAACAACTGAGCTCCCGGCTCAGCCGTGAGCGCACCGTGGCCGGGCGGTCGCGGTTGAGGCGACGCCCGTCGAGGTCACTCGACACGGCCGTGTCGACCGGTCCTCATGATGTAATCGCGACTTAACGCGGCGGGTCGGGTTAACCCTCCCAACAGCAGCGGGCTGAGTCCAACCGAGGAGACGGGCGATGAACATTGCAAGTTGGGGGCGGCTCGCCATGGCCGCGACAGCAGTCAGTGCGGCGCTCGCCGGCCAATCGGTCGCGAGCGGCTCCGTCACGGTCAGCCAGTCGGGCTGGGCATGGGGCAACCCCTCACCGCAGGGCAACACGCTTCGCACGATCTCCTTCGCGGGGGCCGTCGGATATGCAGTCGGCGACAACGGCACGACGTTGAAGACGGTCGACGGCGGCGCCAGCTGGAGCGGGCTCGCGACCGGCACCGCCAGTGAACTCACCGGCCTGCAGATCGTCGACGCCAACACCGTGGTGATCGGCAGTGCCAACGGTTGCGCTCTGCGCATCTCAAGTGACGGTGGTGTGACCTTCACACGGATCTTCACCATCGCCGAGTCGAACTGCACAGATCAGGTGAAGTCGTTCAGCTTCGTCTCCCCGCAGGTCGGCTTCCTCCTGCTGCGAAGTGGCTCGGTGCTTGCTACCCATGACGGCGGCAACACCTTCTCACGCATGACCGGGATCCCGGGAACGACGGCCTCGAGCGGCGGCGGTGGGAACGCCGGAATTGACATCCATTTCGCCAGCTCTCTCGTCGGCATCGTTTTCGCGGGGCCTGCCGGCGGGGGGCAGAGCGGGGAGTACAAGACGACCGATGGCGGCGTGTCATGGGCACCGGTCGCCGTTCCGTCGGCGAACGTCACGGCGGTCCACTTCGTCGACCCACAGCACGCGTACGCGATCGGGCCGAGCACGCTGATCAGCAGCGCGGACGGGGGCGGCACATGGACCGTCCAGCCAATCGGCCATGGCAACGCGTTCAACTCGATCGACTGCGCGAGCGCGACCACCTGTGTGATGACGGTGGCCGCTGGCGACCACCTCGTGCGCACCGCTGACGGCGGCGCGACCGCGTCGGTCACCACCCCGTCCAGCCGCACGATCCTCGGCGCCGCATACCCAACGCCCACCCGGGTTGTCGGTGTCGGTCAGGGGGGCACGATCGTCCTGTCCAACGACGGCGGCGTGAACTTCACCTCAGGGAGCAGTGACATTGGCGGACGCTACTCCCGGCTGCGGGGCGGCCCGGCCGGCCTGGTGTATGCGCCGGGGACGAACGGTCTGCTTGCTCTCTCGACTAACGGCGGGGCGAGTTGGAGCACGCTCGCAACCCAGACCTCCGCAGACCTCGCCGATGTCTCTTTTGCCTCCTCCATGGTCGGGTACGCCCTGGATGCAACCGGCGGCCTACAGCTGACGTCAAACGGAGGAGCAAGCTGGAGGACGCTTGACCCGGGCACAACGACGCCCGCCAAGGCGGTGGCCGCGGTGAGCGGGAACTCGGTCCTCCTCGTCGGCCCTGTGGGCGTCTATCGGTCGCTAGCCGGTGGTCGCTTCAACCCGGTGAGCGGAAGCGCGGTCGCGAAAGCTCGGCTGTCGGATGTCGACGTGGCCGGGACGGCGACGTTCGCCTTCGGCCCGCATACCCTGATCCTTTCCACAAGCGGCGGCGCGAGGTGGTCAGCGCTGCGCCTCCCGCTGACCAGCAAGAAGGGCAAGAGCAAGATCACCGTTCGTAGCGTCTCCTTCGTCAGCGCGTCAAGCGGCGTGCTGCTCGATACGCAGGGCCGCACGTGGAAGACGAGCAACCGCGGACGCACCTGGGTGGAGCTCCTATCCAGCGGCACGAGTGATGGCACAGGTCTCGCATTCTCAGATCCGCTGCACGGGTACATGACGATCGGCTCCTTCGGGCAGGACGCGAACCACGCCTATGTGCTGCGCACTTCAGACGGCGGCTCCTCATGGCATCCTCAGCTGATCGCCGCCGGCGACGTTGTTCCCGGGGGCCTGGTCGCCGAAGGGGCGTCGAATGCGTTCGCGCTCGTCGACGGCCACGAAGCGGTCGCTGACAAACCCGTAGTTCACCTGTTGTTCTTCACCACCTCCGGCGGCGATGCCGGCGCTGCCTCGACGTTGAAGATCTCGACGAAGACAACGAGGCTGACGAAGAAGGCTCTTCGCCGTTCGCTCGGCAAGGTGAGGATCGACGGAATCCTCGGCGGCGCCCACGGCGGGGAGCCGATCGTCGTGTCCCGCCGTAACCTCGACGGTGGCTCATGGCAACATCAGGTCGCCGTGGCCGGCGCGAACGGCGGCAGCTTCACCACCACCTGGCGCGTGAAGACCTCGTCGGTGTTCGTCGCGCAGTGGGCGGGTGACAGCGGACGGTCAAGCATGGGCTCTAGAGTGCTGCGGATCACCGTGCGCTGAGCGGCTCTGCCCCGACACTGACCTCGTGCGGGAGCGCTCGACCACGCCGCCAGGATTGCCGATGACCACGTTCGTACTGATTCCCGGCGCCGGAGCGGACCCTCGGTGCCTATGCTGTCGCGTCCGGGCGAACTGGCCGAGCGCCTGGTCGATTTAGTGGGGGACGCTTAGTTGTCGGTGCTAGCGTCAGGCGCCGGCGGCACCGATGGTCGGGCCCCGGCGCTTGAGAGACCCTGGAGCAGCGGCGAGAGAGGAGCGAGATGGCGCAACCGGTCGTGCATTTCGAGATCATCGGCGCGGACCCGGAGCGGCTCCGCGGCTACTACGCCGAGCTGTTCGGCTGGGACTTCGACACGAGCACTCCTGTCTCAGAAGCGGTCTCTGAGCCGGCTAACTATGGATTCGTGGCGCAGCCGGATGGCGGCGGCGGGATCGGCATCCCGGGCGGCGTTGGGGGAGGCTCCGGGTACGATCCTCGCGTGACCTTCTACGTCGGCGTTCCAGACGTGGAGGTCGCGCTGCAGCGCGCCGAGAGCCTCGGCGGCATCCGCACGATGGGGCCTGCTCAGGCGCCATCCGGGCTCGTCGTCGGCCACTTCACCGATCCAGAGGGCAACCTGGTGGGCCTCGCCGCAGCGTCCTAGCCCGCGCTACGACTGGTTCCCGCCGGTGGACTGGAAGTGGCCGAGCTGTCAACCGATGAGATGCGATGCACGGGCCGGTCTACCCGTGAGACGCCAATCGCAGCACAACATGAAAGGGACATGTGACCTCAGGAAAGTCGGACAGTCGCGCACGTTGGTTTGCCCTGATCGTGCTCTGCCTCGGGTCACTGATGATCGTGCTGGACAGCACGATCGTGAACGTGGCGCTACCGTCGATCAAGAAGGACCTTGGGTTCTCCGAATCGTCCCTGGCATGGGTGGTGAACAGCTACCTGCTCACGTTTGGCGGCTTCCTGCTCCTGGGCGGACGCCTCGGAGACCTGTTCGGCCACCGGCGGCTGTTCCTGGGAGGGATCGTGCTGTTCACCCTCGCGTCGCTGCTGTGCGGCTCCGCAACCAGTCAGGGCATGCTGGTCGCCGCCAGAGTCGTCCAGGGGTTCGGCGGGGCGGTGGTCTCGGCGGTCTCGCTGTCGCTGATGGTGTCGCTGTTCGACGAGCCCGGCGAGCGTGCGAAGGCGATGGGGGTGTTCGGTTTCGTTGCAGCGGGCGGCGGTAGCCTCGGGGTCCTGCTTGGCGGCGTCCTGACCGACGTGCTCAACTGGCACTGGATCTTCCTCGTCAACGTCCCGATCGGAATTGGCGTGTCCGTGCTGGCGATGCGAGTGCTGCCGGCCGGCCAGCGCGCCGACTCGAGGCCTCGCCTCGACGTCGCCGGGGCGGTCACGATCACTGCCTCCTTGATGCTTGCCGTCTACGCGATCGTGAACGGCAACCAGGCGGGCTGGACGTCGGCGCAAACCCTCGGGCTGCTCGCCGCTGCCGGGTTGTTGCTCGCAGGATTCCTCGCCTTTGAGTCGCGTGTTCGCTCGCCACTCGTGCCGCTCGGCCTGTTCCGGCTGCGCAACCTGGCCACGGCCAACGCGGTGGGGGTGCTGTGGGCCGGAGCGATGTTCGCCTGGTTCTTCCTGTCGGCGCTGTACCTACAGCTGGTGCTCGGGTACAGCCCGCTGCAGGTTGGCCTCGCGTTCCTTCCGGCAAACCTCATCATGGGCGCCCTATCGCTCGGCGGCTCGGCAAAGCTCGTGATGCGCTTCGGGCTCAAGCGTCCCCTCGTAACCGGGCTGCTGCTCGCCGCGGCAGGGCTGGGGCTGTTCGCCCGAGCGCCGGTCGGTGGCCATTTCCTCACCGACGTGCTGCCCAGCATGATCCTTCTGGGCTTCGGCGCCGGCATCGCATTCAACCCGGTGCTGCTGGCTGCGATGGGTGACGTGGAGCAGAGTGATTCCGGTCTCGCCTCCGGCATCGTCAACACCTCCTTCATGATGGGAGGCGCTCTCGGGCTGGCGATTCTCGCGAGCATCGCAGCGTCCCGGACGAGCCACCTGCTCGCATCCGGTCACGGTCGCATTGCCGCGCTCAGCGCCGGCTATCACACGGCATTCCTGGTCGGGACCGGGTTCGCTGTCCTCGCGGCGAGCATCGCCGCTCTGCTGCTCCAGGCCAGAGCCGACGGGCCAGCCGTCGAGAAGGCCACAGCGTCCGAAGACGGCGCCGCGTCCCGGCGCGAGTCGCATCCCCCCGTCGAGGCGCTGCAACGGGTCGAATCGTAGGGATCCGCGCCGGCCAGGTCGCAGGGTCGAGCTCCTCAGCGCACGAGACGAGGCGGAGCCGTCGAGTTCTCTGCCAGCGCCGTCTTCAGCACGCGCTGTCCTCACCGGCCATCTCGGCCGGTGAGGGCACATCGGCGCTGCGCGCAACGCGCGAGAGCAGACCTTGCAACGCGACGCGCTCGTCGTCATCGAGCGCGTCGAAGAAGTCGTCCTCGACCTCGGCAGCTGCGTGCTCCACTTCGCTCAGGAGCTTCGTGCCTCGCTTGGAGACCTCCACGACGTGACGGCGCCTGTCCGCGGGGTCTCGCCGACGGCTGATCAAGCTCTCTGATTCGAGATCGTTCAGCAGCGCTACTAGATTGCTCGCGTCGATGTCCAGCGCCACGCCGAGAGCCTGCTGGCTCATCGCGCCACCGTCGCGCAGCCTCAGCAATGCATGGGTCTCGCGTGGCTTCAGCCCGATCGGCGACAGCGCGCAGCGGTAGCGACGAGTCATCGCCCGCCCAAGCTGCGCGAGCAGGAAACCGGCGGGTTGCGTCAGCTCCTGCTCGGCACCGCTGCACGTCTCCTCGACAATTGTCGCTGGCATAAGAAAAAGATAGCACCTACGGATGATTGCTACCCGCCAATGGTTGCTAGGATGCTGTCGTCCATCGACCCATGACGAATCGAGGAAGGGCGATCGTGCCATGTCGAGCTCCCCACCGACGCGAAGTCGAACGGTCATGGTTGTCGGCGACGAGTCCGACTGGATCGACTGAGACTGTGGCCGCTGCGGCACGCGCACAGCCCCATGAAGCGAGTGAAACGCCGGGTCCGGCCAGCGTGGTGGGCGCGCCGCCAGATCTGGGCTCAGCGCCGCCCAAGAACGGACACGCCCGGCTCTGGCGTTTCGAGCGCGGCTCCGTGCGCGCGCGGCTGCTGACGATCGCGGTCCTGGTCGCCGCGCTGGTGTCGCTGCTTCTGGAGGTGCCGGGACTGAACGTGGTAGCCAACGAGATCAGCCATGTCAGCGGGGGGTGGCTGGCGCTGGCGGTCGTGCTGGAGCTGGCGTCCTGCACGAGCTTCGTGGTCGTCTTCCGCCAGTTCTTCAGGGGGATCCCGGCACGCCCCGCGAGGGATCTCGCGTGGACCGAGATGGGCTCTGGCGCGCTGCTGCCCGGCGGCGGCGTCGGATCGCTCGCCGTCGGGGGGTGGCTTCTGCACCTCGCCGGGATGCCCACCCGGACGATCATCCGCAACTCGAGCGGCCTGTTCTTCCTCACGAGCGCAGTGAACCTGGCGGCCCTGACCGGAGGAGGGGTGCTCCTCGCAGCGGGCCTGTCCGCCGGCCGCCACGACCTGCTCCGCACCGGGCTTCCCATTCTCGCCGGATCGGCAGCCATCGGGATGGTGCTCGCCACCCGGGTGCTGACGGGGCGTCGGCCGCTGCGATTCGCTGACTCCTCGTGGGCCGGGCAGCTCGTCGCAGGCATCGCTGCGGCCGAACGTGCAGTGCGCCGGCCGAGCTGGCGGCTGGCCGGCGCGATCGGGTACCTCGCATTCGACATAGCCGTCCTCTGGGCGACGCTCCGAGCAGTTGGCTACACCGCGCCGCTGGCCGTCCTGATCCTCGGATACATCATCGGTTACCTCGCCAACCTGATTCCCGTCCCCGGCGCGGTGGGCGTGCTCGAGGGAGGCCTCGCCGGCACGCTCGTGCTCTACGGCGCTCCCCTCACCGAGGCAACGGCGGGCGTGCTCGTCTACCACGCGATCGCCTTCTGGATACCGAGCATCGGCGGCCTGCTCGGCTACCGACGACTCCGCCGTCACCTTGCCACAGAGCTCGTCGCCACGACCCACACCGAGGCGAATCGCCCCGCCAACCATCAACCCCCCTCACTCGCCCCTGGAGACACCATGCAACAACGCACGAACCCGAATCGACAGCCCGTTCTCGACTTCCCCGCTGCCCGAAAGCAGCCGAGCAAGCCATCTCGCCCCAGCCGCGCGCGAACTGGGCTGCGTCGACGTCACCTCGAGGCGCACGCCGCCGCGTGGCTACGGTCACTACGCGACACGGAGCGGCTTCGTTCCTAGCCGAGGGCAGCATCTAGCCGCTGCGCATATGTCGGTGTGGGCCAGCCGGCAAACAGGGTGGACCGTTTAGTTTGGTAGGACCGGGCTCGCCTGATGAGCCGGACCACTGACCGCTGTTGAGAGGAGCACAACATGTCCGCTGGCGCTCTGAACAGGCCCGATTTCGAGCCGCTCGGCATGCGGGCCGGCCGCAGCATCCGGCACCCGCTCACCCGGACGCTGCTGGTGCTGACGTTCACGACGGGCCTGGTCGATGCCGTCAGCTATCTCGGTCTTGGCCACGTGTTCACGGCAAACATGACGGGGAACATCGTTCTCCTCGGTTTCGGCATCGCCGGGAGCGGCGGTCTGCCCGTCGTCGCGCCGCTCATCTCACTGGCGGCGTTCCTGGTAGGGGCGGGCGCCGGCGGCACACTCGCGGCGAAGCTCGCAGATGATCACCCCCGACACATAGCCTGCGCGCTGGCCATCGAGGTGTCACTTCTCGCGATCGCTGCGGTCGTCGCGGCGGCGGCCGACGTGGAACCGACTGCGTTCGCGGGCGACATGATGATCGCCCTGCTTGCCCTCGCTATGGGCATCCGCAATGCGACTGTGCGACGGATTGCCGTGCCGGACCTCACCACGACCGTGCTCACGATGACGTTGACCGGGCTCGCAGCGGACTCACCACTGTTTGGTGGAACGGGCAAGGGCTCGACGCGAAGGACCGCAGCAGTGCTCGCAATGCTCGTCGGGGCGCTGGCCGGAGCGCTCCTCTTGAAGACGAGTCTCGTACTCCCGCTCGTGGCCGCCGCTGGGCTGACAGTTGCGACGTCACTGCTCTACGTCCCCGCGGCGCGACGCGGAACCTCAGGCGCGGGTCGCCGCGCCGCGGCGCGGCGGTATTGACATAAGTCTCCGCGTGACCTAGGGTCGCCAGCGGCAGGGAGGGCTGGAGGGGAGGTGAGGGACCGCCTAGAGGGAAAAGGAGCCTGGTCTCCGCGCACAGCCCAGTTGGCCCCTTCGGGCGCGGCACCAGGACTCTTAGAGGGAGAGAGGTCACGGGACATGCACGGCCATTTGGTTGAGCTCGCCGAGGAACTGGTGCACGCACGACCGGCAAGCGAGGACGAGGCGAGGGCGGCGCTCGAATGGATCGCCGCCCGCGACGGCAAGGGACTCGCCGAGCTGATCGAGGAGCGCCGCAGGCTCCACTCCGGCCGGCACTGAGCGTTCGCGCTTGGCTACTCGGCCGGGATGACCGCCGGGTCGGTGGGGCGGAATCCGGAGCAGACCACCCGCATCCACGCGATTCGTCCGTCACGCTCGGAGATATAGGCCTGCTGCTCGACGAGAAAGCAGCCTTCGGGATTGCTGACACGGAACCGGTAGCCGACCCGCTCGCGATCGGCGAACGAGTCGCTCTCGAGCCGCTCCACGCTGTCGATGTCGTCGTCGGCCTCGAACCATTTACCGAGGAGCACCGCGAGGACCGCCTCCCGGTCATCCGCCTCCCAGTTGCGGCGCGGCGTGAGTGCGCGAAACTCGACCTGCGGATGCAGCAGATCGAGCAGCTGCTCGGCGTCCTTCTCAGCGAGCGCACGCACGAACTGCACGCCGACTGAGGTCTGCAGGTTCACCGGACCATTCTCCTTCCGTGCGACGGTGGCGTCAACCCGCATCTCGGCGCGCTTGCGCCCATGCATTTGGCCCCCTCGAATAGGAGGTCCGGCAGGTGATTGGCGCAGTTGCCCCGGCGCGCCGCGGCCACTTCCCGCAGTCGCCTCCCATCCGGCGGCCGGGGCGAATGCACGGCGCGGGGTAAAAGTTCCGCTTTGCAGAGCCAAAACCGCCGTGCTTGGCAGCGGGTGACTGCGCTGCTCGACCACGTCGGCGGCCCGGCACGGGTCGACCGGCGGCCTGGCCGCTAGTCTCACGGTCCCCATCTGAGCCCTCCCCGTGCCAGCGGCCTACGCCGCGCAGTCGACAGCTCATCAGCGATGAGCGTCTCAGCAGTCCGCCAGTGATCTTCGCCGCTCCCCCGCCGGCGGCTGGGTGACGAGCGTTTCCGCGCCAACTTTCGCTGGCAGCTTCCTTCACCTGACGTTTTTCCGAGACCCCCTTAAGGGGTTCTCGGAGCTCTGTGGAACGTCAATCGATGTCGCCCGACGCCGCTTGACGCAAGGCGTTCGCGCTCCTACAAGCACGCCGTCACAAGTCCCGCATCGCTGCTCGGCGGTGCCACGAACCCAGCGGCCAGGAGACACCCATGACGCCATCCCTCTCAAAGCATTCGCAAGCCGGCCGAGCGGCCAAGCGGCGAGGCGCCGGCTCGAGCGGGCCCCATCAAGCCGCCGCTCGGCGCCGTGCGGCCGGCCACGAGGGCCGTCTCCTCGGACGCTACGTCGACTGGCGCGGTGATCCTCGCGAGCTCCATGCATGTCCGGGAGCGGGCGGGAGCGTTCTGGTCGTGGACAGAGACGCCACAACGAAAGGCGATCGCCGGCTGGTGGCGCACCTCGCGGCGGACGAGCCCGTTGACAACGCTGCCATCGTCTCGCTTCGTTACATCGACGATGTACGCGACAGGCGCGTTGTCTGCCGGGCGCTGACGCCGCGCGACGCGCGTACCGTTCCGCTCGCTGAAGAGGAACAGGTGCAGCTCTCTGCGGCCACTCTGCTGGCTGACCGGGAACCGTCTGATCAACGCGGGTATCGCTACCGCCTTGACCGCGTGCAGACCGGCATGTCCATCCCGGAGCTGCGCTGGCAGCGGCACGGCACGCCGGCACCGGCATGCAACGCCATCGTCAGTGTGCGCGAGGCCGTCGCTGCCCTGGAGAGCTATGAGCCTGTGCGAGGCCTTTCCATCCGGGCGCTAGCGCTGCACGACTGCGACCCGGAGGTCTCGACAACCGTCCTGCGAGCCGAGCTCACTCGGGTTCAGAACAGCCCCATCGTCCTCAACCGGTGTCTCCGAGAAGCGGTCCTCGCGAGCACCGATCGCCAGCAGCTGAGCATGAGCGAGATCGCGCTCAGGTGCGGCCGGGTCAAGCGGGACCGCCGAGGAAACGAGAGTGGCGAGACCAGCTGGCTGGCTCGCCGACTGGGGCTGCTGCCCGAGGCGGGTCAGGGCATCCCGACGCCTTGGGTTCACACCGACGTACTTGCGCTCATCGCTCGTCGCGGGCTCGGCCTCAGTCCACGCGAGGTGGAAGTGCCATGACGCGAGCAACGCTCGAGCTCGCCACGCCGCCGTCGTCCCTCCCGTGCCCGGATCCTGGTGCATGCCCGTCCGGCGGTGTCGAGCTGGGACCGTGCGCCGGCGAGGACCGACTCGCACAGCGGCCGATCCTCGTGGTCGAGTCAGATGGAGAGATGGGGCGCGGGATAGTCGCGCAGCTGGCCGCGGACGGCTATCTCAGCAAGCTCGCATTGACGGCCGAGCACGCTCGTGTGCTGGCCGCGGCCGCGGCACCGAGGCTCGCTGTGCTCGGCCAGGTGGATGGTCCACACGGCGCGCTGCGGCTGCTTACGGAGATACGACAACCGCGCAGCCGCTGCATGATGTGGGACTCGACAGTACCGGCGATCGTCGTCGGTGATCTGGCACACGAACTGGACGTGCTCCGTGCCTTTGAGACCGGTGCTGATGATTTTCTCGCCCGCCCGGCGAGCTACCTGGAGCTCCGCGCACGCCTCCGCGCGGTTCTGCGGCGCTCCGAGGTGCATCCGCTCGCGCGCCGGCGGCTCGAGATAGGGGAGCTCACGATCGACTCGCGAGCTCGTTCCGTCAGCCTCCACGGGTGGCCGGTGACACTGCGCCGGCTCGAGTTCGAGCTGCTCTGTCATCTCGCTCGTGATCCCCGCCGAGTATTCGCCAAGAGCGAGCTGCTGCTCGCCATCTGGGGTTACGCCTGCGGCGACTCCACCCGGACACTGGACAGCCACGCCAGCAGGCTCCGTCGCAAGCTGAGCCTTCACGGTGAGGGTCGCTGGGTGGTCAACGTTCGTGGAGTTGGCTACCGCCTGACCTGAGCCGCGCGTCTCTGGCAGCCCGCCGGCTCGCTCGCGGCGCACCCCAACCTGGACCGGGCTCAACGGCTCGAGCCCGGCACACACGTAACACCGCTACGGCCGACCTCCGCGTCGGCCAGAGCTCGTTAGCCACTGGCCGGCTTCGGCCGGCCTCGACAGCCGGCCGCACGGCCGGTGCACGAAAGGAGCGGCACCCATGCCCTCATCGAACCCATTCCCCGAAGCGTCCGCGAGTCCGGCCGCGCCGGCGGAAGAACTCGCCCACTGGTTGCTCGCCAGCACCGTCCACTGCGTGCTCGGCCTGCTGATCGGCATCTCAACGGCCCGCCTTCTGCGCAGCAGGCAGCTGCACTGGGGCTGGGCCGCGACGTCCATGGTGCCGCTGCTCCTGATCGGCTCGAGCCTCGGCGGCTGGACATCCACGCTGCTCGTCGCGAGCGTGTCGGCAAGCAAAGTCGGTCGACGCTGGCACCGGGAAGACCTCGCAGCCGGCGCCGACCTCGCTCGTGCCGCGGCTCGTCGAGGTGGGCCGTTCTCGGTGCTTCGGTCGGCTCTCGCGAACGTGGAGCTGCGCCGTCGCGAGGCGGCTGGCGGAAACAGCTGGCGGAGGGGAGATGACCTGATCGTCGGCACAGACGAGCGGGGCCATGCCATCTCGGTCCCCTTCGCGGGCGAGGGCGCAGGCAAGCACACGCTCGTCGTCGGCGCCACGGGCTCGGGCAAGACGGTCACGCAGACGTTGCTGGCGGTACGCGCCATCGAACAAGGGCTGGGCGCCGTGGTGGTCGACCCGAAGGGCGACGTGGAGATGCGCGAGCACCTGCGCATCGCTGCCCACGCCGCCGGCCGGAGGTTCCTCGAGTGGACCCCGGGCGGCCCGTCGATCTACAACCCGTACGCCCACGGAGGTGAGACCGAGATCGCCGACAAGGTGCTCGCCGGTGAGCGCTTCACGGAGCCTCACTACCAGCGCCAGGCTCAGCGCTACCTCGGTCACGTGGTTCGCGCGCTTCGCGACGAGGGTGTTGAGATCAGCCTTCGCGCGATCGTCGAGCACCTCGATCCTGACCGGTTGGAGACGCTCGCGAGGAGCCTTCCCGAATCACGTTCACGCGGGACGTACGACTACCTCGATTCGCTAACGGCGCGGCAGCGGAGCGACCTCGCTGGCGTCCGCGACAGATTGGCGATCCTCACCGAGTCCGATGTGGGCCGCTGGCTCGATCCGCGGACTCATGATGCAGAGGAGTTCGATCTGCTTGCGACGACGCAGGCGCGGGCGGTCGTCTATTTCAATCTCCAGGCCGACAGCCGCCCGCTGCTCTCGCAGATCCTCGGAGCGGCGATCGTGCAGGACCTGCAGACGACTGCCGCGAGCCTGCAGGGGCGACCGGTGCCGACCCTCGTCGTGATCGACGAGTTCTCGGCAGTCGCCGCCGAGAACGTCGTGCGGCTGTTCGGCCGTGCGCGCTCCGCGGGGCTATCTCTGCTGCTCGGCACCCAGGAGGTCTCCGACCTGCGTCCCCCCGGCAGGGAGCGGCTCCTCGAGCAGGTGATGGGCAACCTCTCGGTACTCATCGGACATCGCCAGGTCGTGCCGGCATCCGCGGAGCTGATCGCGAGCCTGGCCGGGACCAGGGGCGCCTGGAGGGTCGCGCGGCACAGCGACGGCAGAACGACGCAGACCCGCACCCGCGAGCCGATCCTCGATGCCGACGAGGTCCGGAGCCTCAGCCCAGGGCGAGCCGCCGTGATCGTTCTCGGCCGCGACGGCGGAGCGCGTATCGGACGGATCCTCCGCCCGGCGCCCCACTGAAGAACCCATTGAAACGACGAGAGATAGGAGGACCAATGGTCCAGTCACGCAACAAGCAGTCTGACGAGCGCGTGGAGATCCTGGGATGGACTGCCCGCATAGGAGCTGTGACAGCGGAGGCGCTCGCCGCGCGGGAGGGGGGAACCGTCGCCTCGGCCCGTGCGAGGCTTGTGGCCGCGGAGCGCGACCGCCAGCTCACCAGCCAACGTCCCTTGGCCGGAAAGCCGGCGCTGTACACGGTCACGCAAGCCGGCATGCGGGCGTCCGGCCTGCGCGGGATCGACCCGTGCCGGATCAGCGTCGCAAATGCGCCGCATGCGATCGCCTGCGCGCATGCCGCGGGAGCGCTGGAGGGTCGCTATCCGGGACACCACGTCGTGGGCGAGCGCGAGCTGCGCCGGGAGGAGCGGCTCGCCGGCGCCGCCCTCGCCAGCGCACGACTGGGCACAGGCCCCGATGGTGGTCCGCTGCTCCACAGGCCGGACCTCGTGCTGTGGCCGCAAGAATCGCTCTACCAGTTGCCGATCGCCGTCGAGGTGGAGCTGACGATAAAGGCGCCGCGGCGCCTTGAGGAGATATGCCGCGCGTGGGCGAGGTCTCCTCGGATATCGGGGGTGCTGTATCTCGCCCCAGCTGACGTGGAGCGCGCGCTCGTCCGCGCAATCGCCAGGGCCGGTGCGAGCGAGCGGATTGTGGTGGTCCCCTTCGACTGCCTCGCCACCGAGGAGCGGTCGCCAGACTCGCGCGCGAGAACCATCCCAAGCGATGCGTAGCTTCTGCAGTGGGGGGTCAACCACGAATCAAAGGGAGACCCAGCAATGCCCCAGTTCAACATCAACCGTGTAGTACTCGTCGGCCGTTTGACTCGCGCCCCCGAGCTCCGCGCGTTACCGTCCGGGACGAGCGTGTGCAGCCTGAGGATCGCTTGCAACTCGAGCCGCCGCGACTCCGACGGCGAGTACACCGAGCGCCCCAACTATTTCGACGTGAGCGTCTACGGCGCCCCCGGCGAGAACGTAGGCACCTACATGCACAAGGGCAGTCGCGTCGCGATCGACGGACGACTGGACTGGCGCGAGTGGGAAACCACTGATCAGCAGAAGCGTCAAGCGGTCAGCATCGTGGCCGACACCGTTCAGTTCCTTGACAGCCCAGGCGAGCGCACCGCAGACGAGGGTGACCTGGTGGGCGTCGGCGCTGGCGACGATGGCGAGGACTCGGTCTTCTAGCCACGGCACGGCGAATGCCGGCGGGTCGACACCTCCACCGGCAGCGGGGACGCTCAAAGCCGCGTCCCCGCTCGCGCCGTGGCCCGACGTCGGCTGTTCTATTTAATCCGTTGGGGAGCGGCACGCGGGCGGGCTGGCTGCAGGGCGATCGGCGGTCTGCGTAAACTGGCGCGCCGCGCCGACAGGCGCACACAGTCAGACGACCGATCCGCCCGCGAGGAGCCGCCCGATGCCAGTCAACACGCAAGCAGTCGGCAAGACGTACGAGCCGGTCCCTTACGCGGTGGGCCGAGAGAAGATCAAGGAGTACGCCAGGGCGGTCGGCGAGACCAATCCCGTCCATCTCGACGTGGGCGCCGCACGGGCGGCCGGTCATGCGGACGTCGTTGCTCCTCCGATGTTCGCGGTTGTGTACAGCGCACCATCGGTGGGACCGCCGATCTTCGATCCTGAGATCGAGCTCAACTTCGCGATGATGGTCCACGGGGGCCAGGAGTTCGTGTGGGGACCGCTGGTGGTGGCGGGCGACGAGATCACGACGACAGCCAGCGTCAAGGACATCTCCGAACGAGACGGTCGCGGCTACTACGTCTTCGAGTCGGTCTCGACGAATCAGCGCGGCGAGCAGGTGTGCCGCGGAACGTGGACGAACATCGTCAGAGGAGTGTGAGTGATGGCCGATCTAGAGGCGGGCGCGACGATCCCCGAGCTGAGGGTCATGCCCGACAGGTACCTCACCGCACGGTACGCAGGCGCGTCGGGCGACTTCAACCCGATCCACATCGATGAGGAGTTCGCGCAGTCGGTCGGGCTGCCCGGGCGGATTCTTCACGGCCTGTGGACGATGGCGCAGGTCGCACGTGCACAGACCGAGGCGGCCGGAGGACCAGAGCATCTGAGACGCCTGTCGGTCCAGTTCCGCGGCATGGGAGTGCCCGAGCAGGAGGTGCTCGTTACGGGCTCGGTCCGCGAGGCGGCCGACGGGCGGGTGCTCATCGACACGGTCGCCGAACAGGGCGGCACACAGATCATCCGCAACGCCGAGGCTGAGCTAGAGCTCTAACCCCCGTCTGCCGGCGTCAGCACGCCGCCTACAATCAGTCCCATGCTCACCCCTCGCCAGGAGCGCATTCTGTGCAAGGTCGTCGACGACTACCTGCGGACGGGGATGCCGGTTGCCTCGCGGGTGATCGCCGCCGACGCGGAGCTCGATTGCGGGCCCTCGACCGTTCGTAACGAGCTCGCCCAGCTCGAGGAGCACGGCCTGCTGGCTCACCCGCACGTGTCCGCGGGACGCGTGCCGACCGACGCTGGACACCGCTACCTGGTCGACCGCATGCTCAGCGCCGACCAGGCTCCTGCTTCGCCGGAACCTCGGCTCGAGCTCTCGCTGATCCGCCGCGAGGTCGATGAGGCGATGCGCGCGACGACGGAAACCCTGTCGCAGATGACCAACCTGCTGGCAGTCGTCTCGGCGCCCTCGCGCAACACGGCGACGATTCGGCGCATCGAGGTGCTCGCGCTGCAGCCACAGGTCGTGCTCGTCGTCATCATCACCTCGACCGGCGGCGTCTCGAAGATGCTCGCGACCTTCGAGCGATCGGTCGATCCGGGCCTGCTCGCCTGGGCCGGGGAGTATCTCAACGAGCGCCTGGTCGGCCTGGGGCTTGGCGCACGCATGATTCACCAGCGCCTGGTCGAGCCTGGCCTGTCGGTCACCGAGCTCGACTTCCTTGCGCGCTTCGCACCAGCCTTCGGCACCCTTGCCGCCGACGCTGAGGACTCGCTGTACTTCGAGGGTACAGCGCGGCTGTTCTCTACTGGTCAGATCGAGGACACCGAGCAGTTCAACGAGCTGATTGGCCTGCTCGAGCGGAGGGTCGCCCTGCTGCGGATCCTGCGTGCCGCGCTCGGCGAGCCCGGCGTGTACGTCCGAATCGGGCAAGAGAACGAGCTTCCCGCGATGCGGTCGCTCGCCGTGGTCGCGACGGGCTATGGGATGCCGCGTCGCAAGCTCGGCACCGTATCGGTGATCGGCCCGGTGCGGATGGACTACGCCGGGGCCATCGCGACGGTGCGGGAGGCGGCGCACGAGCTGTCGCGGTTCGTTGAAGACACCTATGCCGAGAGCTGACAAGAAGAGCATGCCGCGCGACCCCTACGAGGTGCTCGGCGTCGGCCGGGACGCCTCCGAGCAGGAGATCAAGAAAGCCTTCCGCCAGCTCGCCCGGGAGCTGCATCCGGACGTCAACGCACACGATCCCGACGCTGAGGAGAAGTTCAAGGCGGCCGCCGAGGCTTACGAGATCCTGTCCGACGCGGAGCGTCGCGCCACGTATGACCGCTATGGCCACGAAGGGCTCAGGTCCGGCGGCTACGCGCCGAACTTCGAGAGCTTCGGATCGATCGGCGACCTGTTCAACGCGTTCTTCGGCGGCGGCGCGTTCACCGGCCGTGCCGGGCCCGCACAGGGCGAAGACATCGGCGTCGCAGTCGACATCGAGCTGGTCGAAGCCGCGAACGGCGTCAAGACGGAGATCGCCTTCCAGGCCGTCGACCGCTGCGAGCGCTGTCACGGCAACGGCGCTGAGCCCGGCACCCCGATCGAGACATGCGAGCGATGTGGTGGCGCGGGACAGCTGCAGGCGGTGACGCGCACGCCGTTTGGGCAGATGGTGCGCACCATGCCCTGCGACGCCTGTCATGGAGATGGACGCGTCGCCACCCAGCCCTGCCGCGAGTGCCGCGGTCGCGGTCGTCTGCAGGTGCGGCGCGAGCTCGACGTGGACGTGCCTGCGGGCATCGCCGACGGGCAGAGGATTCGCCTGGGCGGACGCGGGCACGCCGGCGAGGCAGGGGCCCCAGCCGGCGACCTGTACGTCATCGTGAACGTCATCGAAGACGATAGGTTCGTCCGGGAAGGGGACCATCTGATCACCTCGCTGGATGTCGCAGCTCCGCTTGCCGCCCTCGGCGGGACGCTCGAGGTGGCCACCCTGGACGGAACAGCCTCCGTCGAGCTGGCGCCGGGCACGCAGCCCGGCGAGGTGATGACGGTACGCGGCGAGGGGATGCCGGCTCTCGGCCGTGGCCGGCGCGGAGACCTGCGGGTCGTCGTCAACGTCGTGGTGCCGCACAACCTAGACGGCGAGCAGCGCGAGCTGATGGAACGGCTGAACGACAGTCTCACCGCGGAGAACCTGCGCTCTGACGAATCGATGTTCGCGAAGCTGCGTCGGGCGCTCGGCAGCCGCGCGGCGTGATCCGCCTCGCCGTTCGCGTCCAGCGCGATCAGGCCGAGTCCGTGCTTGCCGAGCTGTTGGAGCTCGCCCCGGCCGGCGTCGAGGAGCGCCAGCTGGGCACAACGATCGTGGAGTTCGCCGTTTACGGGGCGCCGGGCGAGCTCCCGGCCCTCCCCGACCTGCACGCCGCGGCGGGCGATGCGCTTGTCGAGGTCTCCACGACTGAGCTAGCCGACGACTGGCATGAGCGGTGGAAGCAGTTCCACCGCCCGGTGCTGATCGAGGCGCCCCGCTCGCCATCGGGCGCCGGCCCCGCGGTGCCTTCCCTGTACGTGCGACCTCCCTGGGAGGAGCCGCACGCTCGTCGGCGCGAGGGCGTCGAGGAGATCATCATCGACCCCGGCCAGGCCTTCGGCACGGGTGCCCACGCGACGACCCGGATGTGCCTCGAGCTGCTGCTCAGGCTTGCGGCGGATGGGGAGGGCACGGGAGCGCTGCTCGACGTGGGCATCGGCTCGGGTGTGCTCGCGATCGCTGCCGCTCGGCTCGGCTTCGATCCGGTTCTCGGCCTCGACCATGAGCGCGAGAGCGTCGAGGCCGCCCGGCAGAACGCCGCCCAGAACGGCGCACGGATCGAGGTTCACCGCTTTGACCTGCGCGCTCAGCCGCTGCCCTGGATGTCCACGACCTCTCCTGGTACTGCTGAGTTCAATTGCGGCACACGGTCCCCCGGCTCGGTTGTGGTCGTCGCGAACCTGCTTCGCCCGCTGCTTCTCGAGCTCGCGAGGACGATGACCTCGCCGCCGCGACACCTCATTGCCGGGGGGCTGCTGAGGGCTGAGGTCGAGGAGGTCCGGCGTGCGTTTGGCGAGCGCCTCAACCTCAGCGAGCGCGAACGCCGGGAGAGTGGGGAGTGGGCAGCGGTGTGGCTCCAAGCAGAATGAGAGCTCTCTCCTCCGCGTCGGCGGCAGCCACCGCGATGGCGCGAAGCCAGGCCTGCCGGGAGTTCAGGGCCAGGCCGCCGTCCGTGTGAGCTGGGCCGATCAGGCGCTGTCAGGTATCTCGGTTGCCGCTCTGACGATCGAGCGATACACGAGATCGATCGCGGCGCGCACCCCGCCCTCGGCGTCGAGCAGCACGTCCGCCGCGCTCAGCGCCGCACCGATCGTGTCGAGCGCCTCGCCGACCGCTCCCGGCTCGGGATCACGGCACGCCGCTTGCGCCATGTCCAGCATCGCTCGGGCCTGCTCGAGCACACCGGTGAACAGCGCCGGGCCGACGAGGCTCGCGTAGCCATACACGCGCGCGAGGCGGCCCGACAGCTCGATCGAGTCCACACGCCGCGGAGCGGACACCGCCGGCAGCCCCTCGCCGTCCAGCAACGCGGCCATCGTGCCACCGAGGACCCCCCTGATCGTCGCCTCGTCGAGGTGCGCCTGCAGTGCGACGCGCAGTGCCATGTACAGCGAGGTCGCCGGCATGCCATAGGGCGGGTCGGAGGCGAAGACGATTCTCTCTGCGGGGACACGCGCGAACAGCTCGATCACATCGAGCGGAAAAAAGCAGGAGATGTCGTACAGGACCCCTGGGTGGTCGGCCAGGCGGGAGGTCAGGATGCCCTGGTCGCAAATCGCGCCGTGAGCAAGTATCAGGACCGCGTTCGGATGGCGCAGAGCGAGACCGACCAGCCCCTCCGCCAGCGGCGGCAGGCCACGACCGGCGTGAATCAGGATCGGGACCTTCGCCGATTCTGCGAGGCCGAACACACTGTCCAGCTCCTCGCCATCGAAATCAAAATCCTGAGCGCGCGGATGCAGCTTGATTCCGCGCGCCCCAGCTGCCAGGCATCGTTCGCTCTCCGCAAGCGGTTCTTCGGCGGGGTCCAGCCGGCAGAACGGCACGAGCCTGCCTTCGGACTCGTCGGCCCAAGAGAGCACGCGGTCGTTCGGCACCCGGTACGCCGGGTGGCGCTCGGGGTCATGCAGCGGGAACACGCATGCTCGACGAGCGCCGGCGGCGTCGAGTAGCAGGAGCAGCTGATCGAGCGTCAGCGAGCGACCGTCCTCATCGAGGCCGAGATGGGTATGGGCGTCGATCACTTCCCCCTCCCGCGGACGCAGGCGCTCCACCTCAGCGAGGAAAGGAGCCAGCGCGTCGGCGTACAGGGACTCGTTCACGGCGTGCACCCTATTCGCTCGCGCCCCAGGGCCGCCACGGTGGCTCGACGGCTGCTTCCACCGCGATCCCGGGGGCCCCCGGGGAGCGAGTGCCCCGACGCATCTCCCGACCGGCGTATCCTGGTCTGAAGATGGACACGATCGAGAGAATCAAAGCCGACGTCGGCGATGCGATGCGTGCCGGTGAAAAAGACCGGGTTGGCGCCCTGCGCCTGGTGATCTCGGAGCTGCAGAAGGCCGCCAAGGACGGCGGCGGGGACGACCTCGCGGTGCTGCGGCGCGAGCGCAAGCGGCGCCTGGAGGCGGCCAGCGCCTATCGCGACGCCGGGCGCGACGACCTCGCCGCGGGCGAGGAGTCCGAGGCCGAGCTGATCAGCGGCTATCTCCCCGCCGAGCTCTCCGAAGAGGAGCTGCGCGCGATCGTCGAGCGGGCCGTGCGTGAGAGCGGAGCGGAGTCGGCCAAGGACATGGGCGTCGCGATGAAACAGGCGATGGAGGCAGTCGACGGTCGCGCCGACGGCAAGCGCGTCTCGGGGCTCGTGAGGGCCTCGCTGCAAGGATGAGGACGCAGATAGAGCTCTCCAACGAAGTGGCAGCCGAGCTGGCGGGCAGCCAGGACGTTGTGCTGCGCGCCCTGGAGGCCCACCTCGACTGCAAGGTGTTCCTGCGCGGGAACCTGCTCACCTTCGACGGGGACGAGGGCGAGACGCACGTCGGCGAGCGCGTCGTGCACGAGCTCGCCGATCTGATCTCCCGAGGGCATCAGATCGGGCCCGGGACCATCACGGCGGTCACCGGAGCGCTCGACGCCCACGAATCGCCCGCGCGGGTCCTCGAGGACGTGGTCTGGCGCCACCGAGGACTGAGGGTCGCCCCGAAGACGATCAACCAGAAGCGCTACGTGGACTCGGTGCGGGAGAACACAGTCACCTTCGGGGTCGGGCCGGCCGGCACCGGAAAGACGTTCCTCGCGGTCGCGATGGCCGCCGCCGCCCTCTCGCGACACGAGGTCAATCGCATCATCCTCACGCGGCCGGCGGTGGAGGCGGGCGAGCGGCTCGGCTTCCTGCCGGGCGACATGATGGCGAAGGTCGACCCCTATCTGCGGCCGTTGTTCGACGCGCTGCACGACATGATCGACCCTGAGAAGGTCTCCCAGCACATCGAGCGCGGGGTGATCGAGATCGCTCCGCTCGCCTTCATGCGGGGCCGCACGCTGAACGACTCCTTCGTGATCCTCGACGAGGCGCAGAACACGACGCCAGAGCAGATGAAGATGTTCCTCACGCGCCTCGGCTTCGGCTCGCGGATGGTAGTCACCGGCGATGTGACCCAGGTGGACCTGCCGCGCGAGCAGCAGTCCGGGCTGATCGTCGTGGGCGACGTGCTCGAGGCGATCGAGGGAATCGAGTTCGTGCGATTCGGGGGCGAGGACGTGGTTCGCCACAAGCTCGTCCAGCGGATCGTCGAGGCCTACGACGTGCACTCCCACCGGGGGGACGGCGACCGATCGGCAGCACCCGGCGAGCGGGTCGCCGGAGCGGCCGCGCAGGGCGGCGGCCGTTCAGCGATCCGCAGCGCCTGATCACCTGATGCTCGAGGTCGAGGTGTTCGGCCGTGGGCATCTCAGCGGGGCGCCGTCGCTGGCGAAGATCCGCCGTCTGTGCATGGACGCCGCGGACGCGGCGGGAGTCCACGACGGGCATGTCGCCGTCGAGTTCGTGGACGAGCAGCGGATCATCGAGCTGAACGACGCACATCGCGGCACGCCGAGTGCAACCGACGTGCTGTCGTTTCCGATCGACGGGGCCGAGCCGCTTGTCGCCGCCTCGCCAGCCACCGGGGGGCCAGTCGCGGCGAACGCCGGTGACGGGGGCGCCGGCACGGTGATGCGCGAGCTCGGTGACATCGTCATCTGTCCCGCGCACACGAGCGACCTCTCCGAGGCGATCGTGCACGGAATGCTCCATCTTCTCGGTATGGATCACGAGGTCGATCACGGCGAGATGCTCGCGCTGCAGCGGCGCCTGCTGCAGCAGGCAGGCCGGTGACCCACAGCGGCTTCGTCGCGCTCGCCGGGCGGCCGAACGTCGGCAAGTCGACGTTCGTCAACGCGGTGGTCGGTCAGAAGGTCGCGATCGTCTCCGACAGGCCGCAGACGACCAGGCGCGCAATCCGCGGCGTTCACCAGAGCGGCTCGTGCCAACTGGTCCTCGTCGATCTCCCCGGAGTGCAGCGGCCGCGCGACGCTCTCACCTCGCGCATGGCTCGACGCGTCCAGCAGGAGCTCGAGGACTCCGATGCCGCGCTGCTGATGCTCAACGGCGAGCAGGGGGTGGGACCGGGCGATCGGTTCATCGCCAAGGCTCTTGCCGGCGTCGACATACCCGTGGCCATCGCGGTGAACAAGGTCGACCGTCTTGCCCGCGCCCAGCTGATGGCCACGCTGCAGAGCGCCGCCGAGCTCGAGGTGGGGGACGACGTGTTCCCGATCTCGGCCCGCACCGGGTCCGGCGTGCCGGCGCTCGTCGAGCATCTCGCGACGCTGATGCCGGAGGGCCCGTTGCTGTACGCGCCGGAGGCGAGATCCGACCAGCCGCAGGAGCTCTTGATCGCGGAGCTCGTGCGCGAGGCGGTCATCAGGCGGACCTTCCAGGAGGTTCCGCATTCGGTCGAGGTCGTGGTGGAAGAGCTCGAATCGCCGCGCGACGGCCTGACGCGGGTGCGCGCCCTGATCTGGGTCGAGAGCGACTCGCAGAAGGGCATCCTGATCGGCGCACACGGGCGGATGATCAAGGCGATCGGCACTGCCGCGCGCCGCGAGATCGAGCGCGAGCTCGGCGGCCAGGTGCACCTCGACCTCTCCGTGCGCGTTCGACGCGACTGGCGAGGCGACGAGGGCCTGCTCGATCGCCTCGGGATCACCTAGGCCGGCGGGCGATGCAGCACGCGACCCGCCTGCTACAGCCGGCGGCCTAGCTGCTCGGCGACGCGTTCAACGGCCGGCAGATCCATCCCGGCGCCCCACACGAACGGCACGCCGAGCACCTCGAAGTCCCGGCGCCGCAGGCGCGCGATCTGGTTGTGCTGAAAGCGAGCCCGGTCATGGACCGTCTGGGCCGCGTGCGCCGCCGAACGCCTCAGCTCTGAGTCGCTCGCCGTGCGGCGCGATGCGCCGGCGGCCGGGTTCTTCTCACTCAGTGCGGCTATCCGGCGCAGCTCGGCTGCGGTGAAGCGCTGCGGGAGAACCCCGTTGACGACCACGGTGTCGAGCGTGCGACCCAGCTGCGTGCGCAGCCCGTCCTGGATCTCGAGCGCCTCGGTGACCGCCATGTCCGTCGGCAGGGCTACCGCCACGAACGCGGTGCGCTCAGGCTGCTGCAGCAGATCCCCCACGCGTTGCGCCTGCCCCGCGACGGGACCCACGCGAGCGATCGCGCCGAACGTCTGCGGCGAGCCGAGCATGCCGAGCGCGTTGCCCGTCGCCGGGGCGTCCAGCACGACCAGGTCATAGCCGGCGGCGCGCCGCTGCCACCGCTGGCCCTGTGTCAACTCCCAGATCTTCACCATCGTGACGAGCTCCTTGGCACCGGGAGCCGCCGCAGCGAAGTACTGAAAGGTGCCGCTCGACGCGAGCACTCGGCCAGAGACCCGTCCGCCGAGCTTCTGCAGCCACTCGAGCAGCGCCTGGTCGGGGTCGACCGAGATACTCGACAATCGCGCCTGGAGCTTGCTCTCGGCGCCCGGCTCTCCCGCCGGGTGACCGAACAGCTCCGGCACGCGCGTCTGGTCGCCCACCTCGACCACGATCGTGCGCAGGCCCCGTTGCGCCCCCAGGAGTCCGATCGCAGCCGCGATCGTCGTCTTGCCGACGCCGCCCTTGCCCGTGATGACCACCAATTCCCGATCGAACAGCGATTGCATCGCGTGGCAGTGTGTCTCAAACCGCAACGCGCGGGCTGTACCTACAATCGTGCGATGAGCAATACGGCGGCGGAATCCATCGAGGAGCTGGTCGAGTACGACCGTGAGGGCCTGGTGCCGTGCGTCGTACAGGACTGGGGCAGCGGCGAGGTTCTGATGCTCGCCTACATGAACGAACAGGCGCTGCGGCGTACCCGCGACACGGGCGAGCTGCACCTGTGGAGCCGTTCGCGTGCCGAGCAGTGGCACAAGGGTGCCACGAGCGGCAACGTCCAGACGGTGCGCGCGCTGCGCCTCGACTGCGACGGCGACACGCTGCTCGCGCTGGTCGAGCCGGCCGGGCCCGCATGCCACACCGGCGAGCGCTCGTGCTTTCACAGGGGCGACGTCGACGCTGCCGCGCCGCATGAGGCTCTGCCGATGCTCGAGAGAACCCTGCGCGATCGCGCCAGCAGGCGTCCAGCCGGCTCCTACACCGTCGAGCTGCTCGACGATCCTGCGAGGATCGGCGAGAAGGTCATGGAGGAGGCCGAGGAGGTGGCTCGTGCCGCTCGCGAGGAGTCAGAGGAGCGCATCGACGAAGAGGCCGCCGACGTGCTCTACCACCTGCTCGTGCTCCTGCGAAGCCGTGGACGTTCGCTGGCGGACGCCGAGCGGGTGCTCGATGGCCGTCGCTCCTAGCGCGCCCGGCGATCCGCCCGGCGATCCGGTGGCAGTCGAGCCCCCGGACGGCGACGGCGACGGCGACGGACCGCGTCCCGACGCGGTGACGCTCGAGCCGAGCCTTGCGCAGGCGCGCGAGCTCGCACGTGCCCACAACCTCATCCCGCTGCGCTACAGCTTCGTCGAGGACTGCGAGACGCCGGTGTCCGCCTTTCTGAAGCTGCGCGCCCTCGCGCCCGGAGAGCCGGCCTTCCTGCTCGAGTCCGCCGACCAGGGACAGCGGGTGGGACGGTGGTCGTTCATCGGCTTTCGGCCGCAGGCGGTCGTGCGCTGGGCACTCGCCGACGGCGGCGATCCCTATGCGCTCGCCGCCGAGCACGTCGCCCGTTTCAACCAGGCGCCGATGGTCGACGCGCCCCCGTTCACAGGCGGGGCGGTCGGCTACTTCGGCTACGACCTGGTGCGTGCGGTGGAGCCCCTCGGCGATCCGCCTCCTGACCCGCTCGGGCTGCCCGACATGGCCCTGATGCTCTCCGACGCGCTCGTCGTCTTCGATCATCTCAAGCACACCGTGACGATCATCGCGAACGCCGACCTGCAGCTCGAGCCGGATGTCGAGCGCGCCTACGGGCAGGCCGCCCGCACGATCGGCGAGGTGCGCTGCGCGCTCGCAGGCCCCGTGCCCGGCCGCGAGCACCCGCATCGCTCGCGCGAGCTGCCGGCCTTCCAGTCGAACATGGAGCGCGAGCAGTTCGAAGCGATCGTGCAGCGGATCGTCGAGTACATCTACGCCGGAGACGCCTTCCAAGTCGTCCCCTCCCAGCGCTGGTCGGCACCGGTGCCGGTCGAGGCGTTCTCGATCTATCGGGGCCTGCGCGCGGTGAACCCGAGTCCTTACATGTACTTCCTCGACTTCGGCGACTTTCAGGTGGCCGGGGCGAGCCCCGAGCCGCTGCTGACGGTCACGGGCCGTCACGTGAGCACCAAGCCGATCGCCGGAACCAGGCCCCGTGGAGTGAGCCCGGAGGAGGACCGTCGCATCGCCGCGGAGCTGCTCAGCGACGAGAAGGAGCGTGCCGAGCACGTGATGCTCGTCGACCTCGGGCGCAACGACCTCGGGCGGGTCTGCGAGTACGGGACGGTGACGGTCGACGAGCTGATGGAGATCGAGTCCTACAGCCATGTGATGCACATCGTCTCCTCGGTGTCAGGCATGCTTCGCCCGGACGTCGGGCCGATGGACGCGCTGCGGTCGGTGCTGCCCGCCGGGACGCTCTCGGGCGCGCCGAAGGTGCGGGCGATGCAGATCATCGACGAGCTCGAGCCGGTCAAGCGCGGCGGCTACGGCGGGGCGATCGGCTATCTGAGCTACGCCGGCGACCTCGACACGGCGATCCACATTCGGACGGTCGTCGTCAAGGACGGCGTTGCGCACATACAGGCCGGCGGTGGCACTGTGGCCGACGCCAAGCCCGACTACGAGTACGAGGAGTCGGTGGCCAAGTCGACCGCTGCGATGCGGGCCATCGCGCTCGCCTGCGAACACCCGGACTGGGCATGAGAGTTCTCGTCCTCGACAACTACGACTCGTTCACCTACAACCTCGTGCAGTACCTCGGCGAGCTGGGTGCCGAGGTGGAGACGGTGCGCAACGACCGCGCGACGGCAACCGAGCTGCTGGCGGGGGGCTACGAGCGGTGCGTCGTCTCTCCGGGGCCATGCACGCCCGACGTTGCCGGCATCACGCTCGAGCTTGTGCGACGAATGCCGGAGGCGGGCGTACCGACGCTCGGCGTGTGCCTCGGACATCAGGCGCTCGCGCAGGCGTTCGGCGGGCAGGTGAAGTTGAACCCGCCGGTGCATGGCAAGGCCACGACGATCGAGCACGACGGCCAGAGCATCTTCCGTGGCCTGTCCTCACCGCTGACCGTTGGCCGCTACCACTCCCTCGTGGTCGACCCGGCCCTGCCGGACTGCCTACAGGAGACGGCCCGCGGCGGCGGCGTGCTGATGGGCTTGCGTCACCGTGAGCTGCCCGCGGAGGGCGTGCAGTTTCACCCCGAGTCGGTGCTCACCGAGCAGGGCAAGGATCTGCTGCGCAACTTCCTCGAGATGGAGCGGAGCGGCTAGGCGATGCCCAGTGCGATCCTCACCGCCGCGATCGACGCACTGGCCTCGCGCAGAGATCTGAGCGCGGACGAGACCTCCGAGGTGCTCGCCGAGATCATGCGAGGGGAGGTCTCCGAAACCCAGATCGCCGGCTTCCTGGTCGCGCTGAGGACCAAGGGGGAGACGGTCGAGGAGCTCGCTGGCCTGGCCCGCACGATGCGGGAGCTGGCGTCGCACGTACAGAGCGAGCGCGCGGACCTGCTCGACACCGCTGGGACCGGCGGCGGACGCAGCACGTTCAACGTCTCGACCACGGCCGCGCTCATCGCTGCGGGCGCCGGCTGTGCGGTCGCCAAGCATGGCAACCGCTCAGCCACGAGCCGCTCTGGCTCAGCGGACCTGTTGGAGGCGCTCGGCGCACGCATCGATCTCGCGCCGGAGGCGGTCGCGGTGTGCATCGATGAGGCGGGCTTCGGCTTCATGTTCGCGCCTGCCCATCACCAGGCCACGCGCTTCGTGATCCCCGTTCGCCGCGAGCTCGCGGTGCGCACCATCTTCAACCTGCTCGGCCCCCTCACCAACCCCGCGGGCGCCCGTCGTCAGCTGATCGGGGTCTCCGAACCGCGTTTCCTCGAGCGGATCGCCAGGGCACTCGCCACGCTGGGGGTCGATCGTGCGCTCGTCGTCTCGAGCGAGGACGGCCTGGATGAGATCTCCGCGGCCGCCTCCACGCACGTGGTGGAGGTCAACGGCGAGGACATCAGCGAGTACATGCTCGATCCTTCTGACGTCGGCGTCTCGCCGGACTCGCACGCCGCCTCCGACGGATGGGGCGGGGGGACGCCGCAGGAGAACGCCCAGGTGACGCGCGCGATCCTCGAAGGCCAGGGCAGCGACGGGAGTCGTCCGGTGGGTGAGTCCCTCGCGGTGATCAACGCCGGCGCCGCGATCTACGCCGCCGGGCGCGCCGACTCGATCGCCGACGGCGTGCAGGCCGCCCGCGAGGCGCTGGCCGACGGACGCGCCGCGGCTGCGCTGGAGCGCTACCTCCAGGCGAGCCGCAGGCACGCGCCCGCGGAGGCTCCGCGGTGAGCAGCGCTCCGAGCCTGCTCGAGCGCATCCTCGCCGAAACGCGTGAGGAGGTCGCGCGCCGCAAGCTGCAGACGCCGACGCCGACGCCGCCGGATGCGGGCGCCGGGCGCACGTCCGGTCGCGCCTTCCACGACGCGCTGATCGCCCCCGGCATGTCGGTGATCGCCGAGTTCAAGCGCCGCTCGCCTTCGGCCGGAGCGCTGCACGATCACCCCGACCTCGAGGAGATCCTCGGCGCCTACCGCGACGGGGGGGCGGCCGCCATCTCGGTCCTCACCGAGGGTCCCAACTTCGGCGGCTCACTCGACGATCTGCGCGATGCCCGCGCCAGCTGCGAGCTTCCGCTGCTGCGCAAGGACTTCATTCTCGACAGCTACCAGCTGGAGGAGTCACTGGCCGCCGGAGCCGACGCCGTGCTGCTGATAGTCGCGGCCTTGGCGCCGCAGGACCTTGCGTCGCTCTACCGTGCGGCGCGGGCCATGGGCCTGGACGTGCTGGTCGAGGTTCACGACGGTGAGGAGCTTGCGATTGCACTCGCCCTGGGTGCCGACATCATCGGAGTCAACAACCGCGACCTGAGGGACTTCAGCGTAGATCTACAGCGCACGGAACGGCTGATGGCCGACGTGCCGCCAGGTGTCACGATCGTCTCGGAGTCCGGCATCGCGACCGCCGAGCAGCTTCGCGGTCTGTACGAGAGGGGCGTGCAGGCGGCACTTGTGGGAGAGTCGCTGATGCGCTCGCCGGACCCGGCGAGCGCTCTGCGCGCTCTCAGAGGTTTTAGCGGCGCTCACGAACCCCTTTAGATGAGCTTCATCGCCCCCGACCATCCTGTCACTCAATGAGACGCATGATCGTCATCCCATTCGTTGCAGCGCTGCTCGGTGGCGGGCTTGTCGTGGGGCTGGTCGCTGCCTTCGGCGGCCTCGACCAGAGCCAGCAGACCATCACCACGGTCCAGGCCGCTCCGATCGCTCCCTCCAACGCCTCGCAGCGGGGCACCGGAATGACGCCTCACGAGGTGTACGTGCGCGACGCGCCCGGTGTCGCGTTCGTGACCTCCACGATCGTGCAGAAATCGGAATCCCCGTTCAACCTCTTCGGCGGCGGTGAAACGCAGCGCCAGGGACAGGCCACGGGGTCGGGCATCGTGATCGACAGCAACGGCACGATCCTCACGAACTACCACGTTGTCGAGAACGCCGTCAAGGTGACTGTCAGCTTCGAAAAAGGTAAGTCCGTCGAAGCTCAAGTCGTCGGCAAGGACCCTTCGAATGACCTCGCCGTGCTGCGCATCAGGACGGATGGTTTGACGCTTCACCCGCTTACCCTCGGGGACTCCAATGGAGCGCAGGTGGGCGACCCTGTCTACGCGATCGGCAACCCGTTCGACCTCGAACGCACCCTCACGACAGGTGTGATCTCCGCGCTCCAGCGGCAGATCCAGGCGCCCAACGGGTTCACCATCAACAACGTCCTGCAGACCGACGCGCCGATCAACCCCGGCAACTCCGGCGGACCGCTGCTCGACGCGGCGGGTCGCGTGATCGGCATCAACTCGCAGATCGCGACGGGTGGGAGCGGCGGCGGCAGCGTGGGTATCGGCTTCGCCGTCCCCATCAATACCGCAAAGGCCGAGATCTCCCAGCTGGAGAAAGGCGGGACGGTGCGCGGCGCCTACCTCGGTCTCACCTCGTTGTCGATCGACGGCGCGCTGTCCGCCTTGAACCTGCCGGTGAAGAGCGGAGCCCTCGTTCAGACAGTCCAGAAGGGAACGGCCGCGGCAAAGGCGGGGATCCGCCCCGGAGCCATCAACAGCACGACCGAAAGCGGTCAGATAGCCGTCGGAGGCGACATCATCGTCGCGATCGACGGCAAGACCGTCACGAGCTCCGAAGACGTCGCCACAGACGTCTCCGCGAAGAAACCGGGCCAGACGATCAAGATCACCGTGCTGCGCGCCAACGGCAAAGGCGGCTACGAACGCAAGACGTTGTCCGCGACGCTCGGCAGCCGGCCCAACTCGGTGCCGAACTCCAACACGCCCGAAGGCTAGGACCGCGCCCGCCGGGCGGGATCCCGCGTAGGGACTCGCTACGGTTGGCACATGGACCAGCCGGCCCCAAAGGTGAAGATCTGCGGGATCACGAGCGTCGAGGACGCCGAGCTGGCGGTCGAGCTTGGGGCCTGGGCGCTCGGGATGATCTTCTACGAGGGCAGCCCGCGCCGTTGCTCGCTGGCGGAGGCACAGAGGATCGTCGCGCGCCTGCGCCGCCGCGTCGAGCTGTGCGGGGTGTACGTCAACGCGCCGCTCGACGAGGTCATCGCGACGGCCGAGGCGCTCGGGTTGAGCATGCTGCAACTCCACGGCGAGGAGGGCCCTGCGTACTGCGCAGAGGTGAGCAGACGGACCGGGGCGCGGATCATCAAGGCCGCCCAGGTATCCGGACCGGGCGACCTACGCGACCTCGAGCGTTTCCACGTGGACTTCCACCTGCTCGACGCACACGGCCGGACGCCGGCGGGTCAGCGACTTCGAGGTGGAACCGGGGAGACGTTCGACTGGAACCTGCTCGCCGCGCGGCGCTCGAAGGTCCCGCTGATCCTGAGCGGCGGCCTCGACGCCTCGAACGTCGGCGAGGCGATCGCGCTGACGCACCCGTTCGCGGTCGACAGCGCGAGCGGCACCGAGGCCGCCCCCGGTCGCAAGGACCCCGAGCGGCTACGCGCCTTCATCGCGGCGGCCCGCGCGGCCGGCCGGCAGGAGTCACCGGAGGTCCCGGAGGTGCAGCCCGGGCCGCCGAGGATCGGTCAACCGGCGTGAGCGCCGGGGAGCAGACCGGAGCGCGGCCCGACCGCGAGAGCTCCGACGCGCCGATCGAGCATCGTTTCGGTCCCTACGGCGGGCAGTTCGTACCCGAGACGCTCATGCCGGCCCTCGCCGAGCTGGAGCAGGCATGGCTTCAGGCCAGGGATGACGGGACCTACCGCGCGCAGCTGGATTGCCTCCTGCGCGATTTCGCCGGGCGGCCCACGCCGCTCTACCGGGCACGACGTCTGTCCGAGCGGGCCGGCCGGCCGGTGTACCTGAAGCGCGAGGATCTCAACCACACGGGCTCGCACAAGCTCAACAACGCGCTCGGCCAGGTGCTGCTCGCCAAGCGGATGGGGAAGCGGCGGATCATCGCCGAGACCGGCGCCGGGCAGCACGGCGTGGCCACAGCGACGGTATGCGCGCTCCTCGGGATGGAGTGCGTGATCTACATGGGGGTGCAGGACACGCGCAGGCAGCTGCCCAACGTCCAGCGCATGGAACTGCTCGGCGCGACCGTGCATCCCGTCGACGCTGGTGCGAGGACCCTCAAGGAGGCGACCTCCGCGGCGATCAGAGACTGGGTCACGAACGTCGAGAGCACGCACTACGTGATCGGCTCGGTCGTCGGTCCGGCTCCTTATCCGGCTCTCGTGCGCGATCTCCAGCGCGTCATCGGCGACGAGGCGCGCGCGCAGATCCTCGACCGCGAGGGCAGGCTGCCGGCTCGCGTGGTGGCATGCGTCGGTGGCGGCTCCAACGCGATCGGCACTTTCGCTGCCTTCATCGACGACGAGGACGTCGAGCTCGTCGGCGTCGAGGCGGGTGGCGAGGGCATCGACACCGGACGCCACGGAGCGCCGCTGACCGTCGGCGGCCGCGCGGGCATCCTGCACGGGTCGCGCTCGGCGATCATGCAGGACGAGGAGGGTCAGATCATCCAGGCGCACTCGGTTTCGGCGGGCCTCGACTACCCCGGCGCCGGCCCGCAGCACGCCCACCTGAGGGACACCGGGCGGGCACGATACGTGGCGGTCACAGATGCCGAGGCGATCGCGGCGTTCGAAGAGATCACGCGGCTGGAGGGCATCATCCCCGCGCTCGAGACCGCTCATGCGCTCGCCTGGGTGCTCGCGCAGGACGACGGTGAGCTGGACCTCGTCTGCCTCTCCGGTCGCGGTGACAAGGACCTCGCCGAGGTGCTGGGCCAGGGTCGCGCGTGAGCGGCGTGCGCACGACCGGCGCCGAGCGCATCGCGGAGAGCTTCGCCGGCACGAGCAAGCGCGCCGCGCTGATGCCCTACCTGATGGGTGGCTTTCCGACCCTCGAGGAGTCGGTGCGGATTGGCCAAGCGTGCGTTGAGGGCGGTGCCGACGTGCTCGAGCTCGGCATGCCCTACTCCGACCCGCTGGCGGACGGGCCGGTGATCCACGCGGCGGGCACCGAGGCGCTGCAGGCGGGCGCGAACGTGGCCGGTGTGCTTGAGGTCGCGCGGGCCCTCGCTGACAGCGTGCCGGTTGTCCTGATGTGCTACGCCAACATGGTCTACGCGCCCGGCGTCGAGGCGTTCGTCGAGCGACTCGATCAGTCCGGCGCGTGCGGGCTGATCGTTCCGGACCTCCCGCAGGCGGAGTCGGCGGAGGTGCTCGCGGCGTGTGACAGGCGTGACCTCGCTCTCGTGCCCCTCGTGGCGCCCACCACGACCACTGAGAGTCTTGCTCTGATCGGCGCCCGGGCGCGCGGGTTCCTTTACACCGTGTCCGTGGTCGGCACCACCGGTGAGCGTCGCGCCCTCGGGGAGCGCTTCGCGGAGGTCGTCGCTCGCGCGAAGGCCTGCACCGACGTGCCCGTCGCGCTCGGCTTCGGCATCAGCACGCCCGCCCAGGCCGTCCAGGCGGCCGACGCAGGAGCCGACGGTGTGATCGTGGGAACGCGCCTGGTCCGCGCCGCCGGCGAAGGTGATGACCCGGCGGTCGCGGTGGGGCTGGTGGTCAGCGAGCTCGCCGCCGGCCTCGCCCCGACCGACCAGAGATCGGCCAGCTAGGATCCGGCGGGCATGGGATTGATCCTCACCGTCACAGCTGGCCTCATCGTCTGGATCGTTTTGTGGTCGCTCGGGGCCAAGGGCTTCGACGCCTTCCTGCTGTCCGCCGCGATCATCCTCGTCGGAGCGACTCTGAAGATTCTCTCCGGCTACCTGCCGAGCCGTCGCGGCTAGGGCCCGCGTGCGTGCGCGCTGGCTGGGCCTAGCCGCTCTCGCCGCTGTCCTGCCGGGAGCGGCCGGTTGTGGGGGCACGGGAGTGTCGCGGGCCTCCGAAGCAGCCGGCAACCAGCTCGCGATCTACTCGAGCCTGCCGCTTCAGGGCCCCGATGCGGCCGTCTCCCAGCAGATCGTCAACGGCGAGAAGCTCGCCCTCAGCGAGGCCGGGGGGCGCGCCGGGTCCTTCAAGATCGGCTATGTGTCGCTCGATGACTCGAACCCCAAGACCGGTCGCTGGGATCCCGGAATCACTGCCAGCGACGCCAAGACGGCGGCGCAGGACACCAGCACGATCGCCTACCTCGGCGATTACAACTCGGCCGCCACCGCCGTCTCGCTGCCGCTGATCAACGCCGCGGGAATCCTCCAGGTCAGCCCCGGCAGTCCCTACGTCGGCCTGACGTCGTCGCTGTACGCCGGGCAGGACGAGCCCGGACGCTTCTATCCGACCGGGAGACGGACGTTCGGACGCCTCGCCCCGGGTGACTCCGTGGAGGGCGCGGCGCAGGTCAAGCTGATGAAGCTGTTGGGCGTGCGCAGCGTCTACGTGCTGGACGATCAGGACCCCTTTCACGTCCCGCTGTCGGACATCGTCGCGATCGGAGCCCAGCATGCTGGGATCGCGCTCGCCGGCCGTGACAGCCTCACGCTGGCACCTGGCGCCCTCTATGCGGGCGCGATCGAAAAGATCGCAAAGAGCCACGCCTCAGCCGTGTTCCTGGCCGGCTCGAGCGCAGCCGGGACGGCTGGCCTATGGCGCCAGCTGCACGCCGCCAACCCCGGCCTCACGCTGCTCGGCACGAGCTCGATGGCCGACGAAGCGTTCGCCTCCCAAATCGGCTCAGCCGCCGCCAACACCTACCTGACGACGCCGGCGCTGGCACCGTCGCTGTACCCGCGCGTGGCGCAGCGCGTGCTCGGTAATTACCGCCGCGACTTCGGCTACGACGGTGGCGCCTACGCGCTGTACGGGTACGAGGCCATGAGGGTCGTGCTCGATGCCATTCGTGGCGCAGGTTCCCGCGGCAACGACCGCCAGGTCGTTATCGACCGCTTGTTCGCCACACGTGACCGTGACTCGGTGATCGGCCGCTACTCGGTCGAGGCGAGCGGCGAAACGACGCTGGCCCGCTACGGCGTGGACCGCGTCGTCGGCGGCAGGCCCGTCTTCGACCGCGCAATTACGCTCCCCTAGCGGCAGGCAGCTAGCGCAGCGCGACCGTCACGCGCGCCCGTTCGAGCCCTCCGCCGAGACTGTGGGTGCCGCCGGCGAGCCTCGTGACGGCGCGCAGGTAGGGCACGACCTTCGACAGGGTGGGGTCTTCGGTCAGGCCGACGCCTTCGAGCAGGCTGAGCAGCGTCGGGGCGTCCACGATCAGATTGGGATGCATGCCTTCGCCGAGGGCTGTCGCAGCGGCCGTGGTCGCGGCCGCGCCGGCGAGCGTGCTCGATGGGTTCAGCGCGGCCGTCACCGATGGTTCGCCGAGGCCGAGGACGAACTTGGTGTGCCCGCTGGAGTCAACGCCGTTGGCGATATCCAGCATCAGCGGAAGTCCGCTCACCCGCACGCCCACGGCGGCGTCGGTGCCCGCGATCGTGATCGGCTGCACCGAGCTCCCGGAGCTGCGCAGCTGGGCGGCGAGCTTCGCGACGGCGGCACGCGACATCGCCGCGTCTTTCGAAGAGATCACCACAGCGCCCTTCAGTTCGAGCAGGTTGCCCCCGCTCGCGAATATGCCACCGGATCCCATCCAGCTGCGGAAGTCACGCCGGGCCTGGGCGCTTTCGCCTCCGAGCACCCCCAACGGCGTCAGAAGCCCCTCGAGCAGGCCCTTGAGGTTCAGCGTCACCGCGGCGCCTGCTTCAGAGCCCTTGGCTTCCAAAGCGCTCCCCAGCGTTGCAAGCGCCCGCAGCGCACGGACGTCTTCGCCGAGCGTCGCGCCGACGTGGCCAAGGCCGAACGCCAGCCAGGAGTCTCCCGGGAGTTCGCCGAGTGCCTGCGCCCCGTCTGTCCCAGCGGCGAGCAGGCCGCCGCCGCCGGGCGAGGCGGGCGAGGCGGGCGCAACTGTGTCGGCGTCGAGGGCGAGCGAGCCAGCCGCCGGGATGAGCGAGATGTTCGCTTCGCGGCCGCCTACGAGCAGTTCGGTCAGCCCACCCGTCGCCTTCGCTCGGCCGGCTGCAGCCGCGGCGGTGTAGAGGTGCGCGATCGCATCGGCCGGAGCAGCGGCGAGGAGCTTCGCGTAGCCGCCCGCCCGGGACAGCGCCGCGCCTCCCTGCGTGGTTTCGATGACGCCGTGCAGGCCCGCCTCGCTGCCGATCACCGCGAAGTGGCCGATCAGGCCGAACGCCAGGCCGCCGGAGCTCGCCTGGTAGGACACGCCGTGATAGGACGTCGCGTGCGCGCCGGCATGCTGGGCCTCGGACGCGAGGAACGAGCGGGCCTTCGCGACGTCGGTCGTGTCGAGCAGGATCGCCCCCTGCAGCCCGGCGGCGCCGAACGGGAGAGAGCCGGTGGAGGACGAGCCGAGGCCCTGCTGCAGGAGCGAGAGCAGCAGGCCGCTCTGCGCCGTGCTCGGGGAGCCCAGTGAGCTGAGGTAGATACCAGCCTTCGGGCCGAGCCACGGCGCGAGGTCCCGCGAGAAGCTGATCGGCGGCGTGCCCGGCGCCTGGAGAAGCTGGGTTAGCCGCAGGTAGGGGTCTGTCTGGTGGGTCAGGCTGCGGCCCACCGACAGCGCCGCTGTCTTCTGCGAGCCGGTCGGGCGCACCGTCGCGCCGGCGTAGATGGCCGCCGAGGCGGGCACGGCGCCCGCAGGGTCGGCCGCTGGGCCGCTGCTGTGCGAGGAGCCACAGCTAGTTAGCGCCGCCGCGGCGAGTGCGGAGGTCAGGATCGACGCGACGCTGCGCCGCAGGGACGAGGCAGACCGCCATGGATGGCTGGCACGGCGCTGGCGGCTCGGGAGCTGGAGCAAGGGGTGGAGTCCTTTCTGGCGGCCCGTGCGGGCCGGCGGGGGGAGGCGATGGTACGTGCACGGCGCTGATCCACGCAAGTCACAGGCGAATCGGCAAGCGCCGTTTCATCTCGCCTCGATGCATCTCGTCTTGCACCGGGGTCGCAATTCTGGCGGCGCCGGTCGCCGACGAGGAAACACGTTCTGTGCGGGGCATTTGTGCCGCCGGAGCGCCGCGGCGGGCCGAAGTGGGAAAAGATGTGCAACTAGGGTTGCATTGTGGGGAGAAGTGGGGTATGTTCGCGCTCAGCGAGCCGGGGTGGAGGGGCTCCTCCCACTCCTCCACCTCGGCTCGGTAAACAAGCTTGGAGCTCAACCGTGGCACCCTTCCGTGGCACCTTCGACCATACGCTCGACGCGAAGAACCGCCTTACGGTGCCCGCGCGCTACCGGGCAGCCCTCTCCGAGGGAGTCGTGCTCGCGATGCCCGTCGACCTGAAGCCGTGTGTCGGTGTGTGGCGCCCGGAGGAGTACGAGCAGTACACACGGCGGGCTCTCGCCGAGCTCCCGCCGCTTTCGACGACGCTCACCGAGCTCGAACGCTTCTTCTACGGCAGCTCTCATGACGCAGAGCTCGACGCTGCCGGGCGCATCATGATCCCCGGCTTCCTCGGCGAGCACGCAGGGCTGGCCAAGGACGTCATGGTGGTGGGCGTCGGCGACCGTCTGGAGCTGTGGGACAAAGCGGCCTGGACCGAACATCGACCGGCGCTGCTGAGCGGCGTCGCGGAGGTCACGGCTCGTGTCGACGACGCTGCTTGACGTC
>JAOPZV010000141.1 GCA_025963935.1 Solirubrobacterales bacterium | reverse complement strand
GGCACCCATAGCAGGGCCTTCCCGTTTGCGGGTGTAGACGGGCGCCTGTGCGGGAGCAAACGGTGCTCGTCGCTGCGCGAAGGTAGTGACCCACTCGCCTCGGACCGACGCGTCGCTCTAGACGGCGAATTCGCCCGGATTGACCGTAATTTCCGGCATCCCGCTAAGCGTAAGCAGTTCACCGGCAGGTGCGAGTTTTGCTTCCTCGCACTTTGCGTGCCCACCTGAGGTCCCACCCCTGTGGAGACGCCGACCTAGAGCGCCCAAAAACCGCCCGTTAGCAGGCAGTTCAGACCAAGCCCAGCATCGGACTCGAACCGATGACCCCTTCCTTACCATGGAAGTGCTCTACCAACTGAGCTAGCTGGGCGGGGTGCGAAGGGGGACTGTACCGCGCGCGGGCGGCGGGGGAGACCCTGTTAGCGGATGCCCTCGAGCAGCACGCCCGGGGAGGACAGGCGCAGGCCGCGGGCGAGGATCACGATCGTCTCGAGGCGTGGCGAGCGCTTGCGGCGCTCGAGCAGGCTGATCTCCGTGCGGTGCAGATCGCAGATGTCCGCCAGCGCCTCCTGGGAGAGCCCGGCGACCTCGCGGTGGTGCCGGAGGTTCGTTGCGAACTGGCTGCGGGCGCTGTCCATCTCCCCCCAAACTCTTGCTTCGCGCAGACGAAACGTCCACAGACAGCTGTCTTCAAGCACCCCGCCCGACGGCGGCTCTGCGAGCCGACACAGCCGCCTTGACTGCGGCCGCAGACGCTACCTGATCGTGATGACAACTGTCGTAGGGTCTCGAGCGGTCGCCACGGCGCCGGCGACCGCTTGTCGCCGCTGCTACTCGTCGGCCGGTGTGACCGTCGTCACCGGCAGCCCGAGGCCGGAGACCTTGCTCGGCAGGTCGAGTCGCAGCCAGCGCGACAGGCGCGGCGAGAGCGTCGAGATGATCACCTCGTCGAAGCCCTGCAGGTTGATCGCATCGTGGATCGCCGCCATCGGGTCGGCGTCGCCCACCATGCTCGCGACCGGGGACCCCGCCGCCTCGCTCAGACGCGGCACGGCCTCGTCGAGCACCCGCCTCACCTCGCCGCCGCCCTGATCCTCCGGATCGACCACCTTGTGCATGCCGTGGGCCGGGTTGGGAACGAGCAGCGTGAAACGCACCGCGCCGTGCTGCGCGCGGTCGCGCACCGCGTCGAGCAGCGGTTGGGTGGCGGCCGTCTTGTGCGCCACGACGAGCACTCTCGCGGGGACCTCTGCGGACTCCATGATCGGCACTCCCTTCTGCTGGCTGGTCGCGACAGCCCCGGGCAGTCCGCGGGCGGCGCGGTTCGATCTCCTCTTCTATCGCAATCGCCCGCCGCTGTCATCCGGTCGTGACTAGGGTGCTCGGTGATGCGCGTGCTGACCACCGAGGACTCGATCGAAGTGCTGCTCTCGCGCTGGCAGAAGGTGCTCGGCCTGATGCGCGACATCGTCGTCCCGCGCGCTGACGTGAGCGACGTCCGCGTCGTCGAGGACCCGATGCGCGAGGCGATGTCGTCGGGGATCAAGGTCGGCCTGCGCCTGCCGTGGCTCTACTACATCGCGCGCACGATCCGCCTAGACCAGGCCTTCCTCGTGCGGCGTGGCATGCCCGCGCTGTCGTTCGCCGTGCGGGGCAGGGAGCCGCTGCGGAGCGTGCTCGTGAGCACGCCGGACGCCGCGGAGCTGGCCGCCCGGCTGACAGCGCCCGAGCGTCCCGCGGGCCGCGTGCGCCCTTGAATTCGCCGACGAGCCGCTCGACCCGGACGCCCTGCGGCACTCGGCGCTCCCCGGCGGACAGCGGCCCTGGCCGGCGCCCAAAGCAGACTGGTATGTTCGCCTCCTCATGGCCAAGATCGCCTCACTGATGCGCCGAACGCGCTGGCTGCTCTGGCATCCGGAGCAGAAGCTGTGGAACTGGTCGCTCGTCAGGGCTCTGCGGCGTCCCCTGGGCAACGGCAAGGCGGCGAGAGTGACGATCACCGCCCTCATCGGCATCGACTCGATGCTGCTCGCCGGTCGCGTCTGGCGGCGTCGCCTGCGCAGGAGCCGCGGAGGCAGCCGGCCGGCCTCCGGTGCGCGGCCCCCGGTCCTCTACATCGACTGCGGCGTGCACAAGCTCGGCGAGCAGATCCGCTGGATGCACGAGTGGTTCGGGGACCGCTACGAGCTGCGCGTGCTCGGCTTCGAGGCGAGCGGCGAGCACGTCCGCGATGCGGCCGCCGCGCTCGCGGATCTCGAGGGTGTGCACCTCGTCCACGCCGCGCTCGTCGGGCCGGACCACGAGGGCGGAGAGGTGCGGCTGTACAAGAGCGCGGGCGGCGAGGGCCAGGGCGACTCGCTGTTCACCAACGACCGCGAGGACTATGACGTGGTGCCTGCCCGCAGGCTCTCCGACGTGCTCGCGGAGGAGGGCTATTCGCTGTCTGAGGTGCCGGTCATCCTGCGCATGAACATCGAGGGGGCCGAGCACTACGTGATCGAGGACCTGATCGCGGCCGGCCTGCACACATCGATCGATGGCTACTACGGCCTGTGGGATGACCTCACGCAGGTCGACCCCGCGGCTTCGCAGACGTTTCGGGCGCTGCTGCGGGAGAACGGCATCTCGACGATCACCTTCAACGACCGCGACCTTCTGACCTTCGAGGAGCGAAGCACGTCGCTGCGGCCACGCGACTTCATGCTCACCGTGCGCGACCTCAGCTTCCGTCTACGGCGCCGCGCGATCCGCGCCGACATCGAGGCGTCGCTGCAGGCCGGCCTGGCGAGGGTCAACGGCGCTCGCGGCGAGGCCGCGCCGAGTCGCTCCGCGGCGAGCGAGTCGTCCCCGCTTGAGGGCGCGGCGGCCAGCCCCGCCGACCCCCCGCCGCAGCAGTGAGCGGACGCCGGATGACGCCCAGGCGCCTGTGGCGGGCGCTGGAGTGGCACGTCACCGAGCCACTCGGGCGGCGTGCGAGCAGCGTCAAACGGCGGCTGCTGCCGTCGTTCCGGCGAAGCGTCGAGGACCCCGCAGTGCCGCTCAGCCTCGACATGAACCGCGAGTCGCGAACGCTGTTGATCGCCTTCGGTGGGATGGCCGGCGGACTGGGGATGCCTCCGTTTGAGATGTTCAAGGCGACCGGCGATCTGCCGGTCAAAAGGGTGTTCGTGCGAGACCTGCATCAGGCGTGGTACCACCGGGGTATCCCCGGGAGCGGTGACAGCATCAGCGAGGTGGCCGACTCGCTCGAGCGGCTGATCGCCCCGCACGAGATCGACCGGCTGGTCGCCGTCGGCACGTCAGCCGGCGGCTACGCCGCGCTGCTGTTCGGCACGCTGCTCGGCGCTCACACGGCGATCGCCTTCGGCCCCCAGACGGTCCTCGACCTGGAGATCCTCGCCGGGATGGGTGACCATCGCTGGGACCCGCAGGTCAAGGAGCTCGAAGCGCTCGGCTGCCTCGATGAGCAATGGGTCGACCTGCGCAGCGCGCTGCCGCGCATCGGACAGACCGCCACGCGCTACCAGCTGCACCTCGACCCGCTGATGGCGCTCGACCGGGCACACTGCGAGCGCCTCGCCGATCTCGATCGAATGACGCTGCACCTCCGCGAGGGCGCCGGGCACAACATCGCGCGAGACATGCGCGAAGCAGGAGAGCTCGAGCCGCTGCTGCGCGGGGCGCTGGGCGAGCCAGCAGCGCAGGAGACGACGTCCGGCGCCTAGAGGCACGCGCC
>JAOPZV010000107.1 GCA_025963935.1 Solirubrobacterales bacterium | reverse complement strand
GTTTTCATGAACCAACCCGGCGACGGCGACATGCCGCGCTTGGAGCTGACCTACAACTTCGGTGTCGACTCCTACGAGATCGGAAGCGGCTACGGCCACATCGCGATCACCAGCGACGACCTCGACGGGATGCTCCAGCGACTCGCCCGGCAGGGGATCGAGCCGGAGAAGCCGCCCTACACGGTCCGCGAGGGCGGCTCCCGGCTGTGCTTCGTCAAAGATCCCGATGGCTATCGAATTGAGCTAGTTGAGATGCCGCTGCCCTGAGGTCGCGCCCCCGGCGCTAGGCCTGTCCGCGGGCCTGGCGTTGGAGTAGGGTCAAGCTCCAAGCGTTCCGACCGAGGAGGAGCCATGAGTGAGCAGAGCGTGGAGTTCGTCGAAGGTGTCTATGGGGCGTTCGCGCGAGGCGACGTGCCCACCGTGCTCGGCGCATTCGCTGACGACATCGAGTGGTACGAGGCCGAGGGCATGCCGTACGGGGGCCTGCACCGCGGCGGCGATGCCGTGGTACAGAACGTCTTTGGCCCGATCGCCGAGGACGTCGAGGGTTTCGCGGTCACACCCGAGGAGCTCATTGGATCCGGCGGAACCGTCGCGGCAGTAGTCCGCTACACGGGTACGGGCAAGGCGACCGGGAAGACGCTGGACGTGCCAGCCGTCCACGTCTGGGATATCCGCGATGGCAAGGCCACACGATTCCGGCAGTTCATCGACACGGTGAAGTTCGCCCAGGTCGTCTCAGCGGCTGTCCCGACCGCCGGGTAGGGCGCCGCCACGCCGGTAGCGGGCGATCCTTCCCGCACGGATTCGACATCGCCTACTCCGCCAGGCCGACGGCCTTGAGGGCGCGGTCTTGGTCGTTGTAATACGTGAGTTCGACGATTTTGCGGCTGCGGAGTTTGCAGACCACGGCATCTCGTCGCGCCATCTCGATGCCACTTCCCCGGCCCGTGGCCACCATCCGGAACAGCGCAACTGCGTGATGCTCACCCGCGGGGAGGATCTCGCCGTCTTCCACCCTCCAGCTCGCCCAGCTCTCGCTCCACCGCGTCACCCATTTGAGGAAGCCGTCGTGGCCCCGGTAGCGGTCGGCATCGAGAATGTCGGTGTCCTCGATCTCGATCTCGGAAGAAAGCGTGGCGATGGCCGCCTCCAGGTCGGCGGCCGCCATTGCCACCATGAGCCGCTCAACTATGTCGACGTTCTCTTGCGACATCGCCTACGCCCTCAACTCGGCAAGTCGTTCGGCGGCAGCGCGGGTCTCGTCGATTTCCCGATAGTTGGTGATCCGCTCGATCTTACCCCCGGCCAAAGCTCGACGAGGTCGGGGGTCGTGGACTCCTCGGACATCGCGTCCCTATCCCGCAGCGCTCATTCCTGCCGCGATGTGAAGATCGTCCCTCTTGGCGGCCAAGCGGCGATAGCCTGAAGCTCCGCGAGTTCGCGGCGGACGGCAGATCAGCCGGCACGCTGCGAAGGCGCGGGCTTGGCGAGCGGCACAATCCGTCTCCACCCCGCCCGTCGCCAGCCCACAGATCGGAGGAGGCGAGAACGCGGAGGTCCCGATGGTCGAGGACGCCCTCGGAGGGTCGGCAAGCGCTGCGGTGTCGAACGCGGTGGTGAGACTGCTCCGCGAAATCAGCGGCCGTGGGCCGACAAAGGCGCGCACGTACATCACCGGCGATCTGATCGCGGTGGTGCTCCAGGATCAACTGACCGTCGGCGCCCAGACCCTGATCCGCCGGGGCGCGACGGCCCAGGTGCTCGCGGGTCGCGCGGTGCTTCACGAAGCGATCAGCCCGGCGATGACCGCTGCCGTCGAGCAGCATTCCGGCCGGCGTGTTCTTGCGCACCTGAGCGCCGACAACATCGATCCGGACATAGCCGTCGAGTCGTTTGTTCTCGTTCCGCAGACGGGTGTCGCGGACGACGCGTCCGCCTAGCCGGTGGCTCTCACCGGCGGTGCACGCGTGCGCCCCGCCGAGCGCTGTGGCTCGACGGGGCGTGCGCACTACCGGGACAACTACCCGCGTGAGACGCGGATGACCTGCCCCGTGGGGCTGCCGCCTTTGCTTTGGGCGGGCGCGATGCTCCATTCGGAGAAGTAGATCGCGTCCTTGCCCGCGGCGAAACCGCCGGGGAAGTTGAGCCCCGAGGCGAGTGTCACGGGACTCGTGCTGGAGGCCGGCACGCGGACGAGCGCGCCCGTCCCCGGTGCTGCGTGCTCGAGGCCGAGCGTTGTGAACTCGACCGCGTAGAAGTGCCCGTCGGGACCAAAGCCGCAGCCGGTCACGTCGGTGAGCCCGCTCGCCCACACAGTCGGTTCGTGGCCCGGGACCCATCGCCAGATGTTGGCTGCGCCCGGTTTGTTGGGCACGCCGGTCAGCTGGCCGATGTAGATCGCACCGTCAGGGCCTTTGTCAAGGCACGTCGGCACGGAGTCCGACACCGGCGGGTTCGGGATGAATGCCTGGACGCTCACCGCTCCGCTCGGGCTGACGAAGTCGAGCGTGTTCGAGGCCGCGTCGACGACGAGCTCACCCCACTTCGTGGCGAGGACGGCGTACGGGTTCGCGTCCGGGAACTGTTCCGGCACGAGCGATTTGTGTTCCTTGCTCCACTGGAAGTCGAAGCCGCCGACGTTCGCGACAATCCGGACCTGGTTCGGAGCAGTCACTTCACCCAGGCGGCCGAACTGGGCTTTGGCGGCTGCCGCCGTCTTCGGCGAGAGTCCGGGGGGCGCGGGCAGTTCGCCGTTCAGCCCCTCGACCGCGAACAGCCGATTGTCGATGAACGACACGCCGGAAAGCCCCTCGGCTCCGAAGCCGCTGGGTTCGCCCATCGAGGCAACGCCTGAGAGCACCCTGTCCGGGCCCTCCGAGTCGATGCGGCTGATGCCGCCGGTGAACCCGATGCAGGAGGTTTCTGTTTCTCCTCCGGGCCCCGGAGCGGTGAAGCATTCTTTGCCGCCGTGGCCCGCTTCCGCCACGTAGAGATGGCCGTCCGGCCCCATGGCGAGATCCCGCGGGTTGTCGAGGCCGCTGGCGATCGGCGTCAGCTTGACGTTCCAACCCCACACGGGCCCAGCCACCCCCAACGACAGTGACAGCGCCAGAACCGCGGATGCCGCGGCGAGCAGCGTACGTCGTCTTCCAGACATGTTCCATGCCTCCTTTTCTCTATACAAGGAACCCCCCTTGCTCACAGGCCGCTACCCCAACTCGAGGCGCGTCACGCGCCCAGGTTGAAGCGAGTAGGGGCGGAGCCTAACGGCTGCCGCGCGAGAGCGCCGGGCGGGCTCGCACGCATGCTTCGCTCGAGCGCTACCCTGCGCCTGAGCGATGGCGGACACCGGCAAGATCGCCAAGAACCTCGAGCGCTTCGCGCAGGCCGTGGCGGCGCACGACCGAGAGAACCCAACGCACACCGCGTGGGGTATCGGACTCGCCCACTTCGACCTGGGGCGGCTCGGCTTCGACGAGGGGGAGGAGGTCCTCCCGGGCATAACGATTCATGGCGACAGCGGGGTGACCGGCAACTTTCGTGTGCTCTGCGACGGCGAGCACGACGAGGAGCGGTCGGCCGCCGAGGAGGAGACCGTGGAGGCGATCGCCACTCGTTCGCTTCCGGCGAGCCAGCCGGAGACACCGCCGCACCCCTTCGAGCAGTAGGGCGCCCGAGGGCTGAGAGGAGAGTTCCGCGAGGCTCAGCGGGCGACGCGCGGCGGCTCGACGTCGGCGCGCTCGGCGATCATCGCGACCAGTCGCTCGATCGTCGGGCATTCGATTCCGTGGCGCGCCGCCGCTCGCAGGACGGAGCCGGGGATGGCGTCGAGCTCCGGCGTTCGGCCGGCTGCGATGTCCCGCTGCATCGAGCTGCCGAGCGTGTCGTGAGCGCGCTCGAGCTCGGCCAGGGCGACAGCCGGGTCGACGTCGGTCGCGCCCTCGGCTCGCCCGACTGCGCTCGCCTCCTCGATCGCGGCAACCAGGTCGGCTCGTAGCTCGGGGGTCGAGCGGATCTCGCCGAGCAGCTTGTCGTAGGCACTCGTCGTGCAGGCGAGCCCGTTGAGGCGGACCAGCTTCGACCACATGACCTGCGCTTCGGAGCGCTGGGAGATCGGCCCGAGCACCTTCGAGGGAACACCCGCGCCGGACAGCGTCTCGGCGAGCTTCTCCATGACCGGACCGGCAGCCGGGTCTGCGCTGGCCATGTTGACGAGCAGGAAGGGGCTCGTGTGAACCACCACCCCGGGCGCGGGCCGGTCGGCCTCGACGCGGATTGAGCCGGCGAGCACCGTGGCGGGCACGAAGCGCTCGCGCATCACCGCGATGTGGTCGAGCCCGTTGAGAAGCGGCAGAACCACCTGCGGCTCGCTCGCGATGCGCTCCAGGGCGGGCGCGAGGCCGGACGCCTTGGTCGCCACCAGCAGCGCGTCCACGGGCTCCTCGAGGCGCTGGACGGCGCGGGGGTGGCTGACGAACTCGCCGAGGCTCACGCTGCTCACGCGCAACCCACGATCCGATATCGCCGCGGCTGTCGAGTCGCGCGCGACAACGACTACCTCTGTCCCGGCACGCTGCAGGGCGCCGGCGAGCAGACCGCCCACGCCGCCGGGCCCGAGGACGGCGATTCTCATCGCAGTGGGTCGATCAGCACGCCGGGATTCATGATCGCTGCCGGGTCGACCGCGGCCTTTGCACCGCGAAGGGCGGCGGCGAACGGCTCGGGGCGCTGGAGGTCATACCACGGGCGGTGATCGCGGCCGACAGCGTGGTGATGGGTGATGGTGGCACCCTCCGCGATGATCGCGTCAGAGACGGCGCGCTTGACGGCCCACCACTGCTCGACCTCCTCCCCTCGGCGCGCCGGTGCAAGCACGGTGAAATATGGAGCGGGGCCGTCGGGATAGACGTGCGTGAAGCGGCAGAACACGCGGCCGCCCTTGCCGCAGACCTCGTGCACCGCCTGCTCGGCGGCCGCCATCATGCGCTCGTGGAAGGCGGGCAGCCGCTCCCACGTGATCGCCGTCTCGAAGGTCTCGCTGAGGATCCCCATCGCGACGAGCAGATCGCGCAGGTAGGGCGCTCCGAGGAACGCCTCGCGCCAGGAGCTCACGGCGTCGGTGCTCCCGCCGCTCCGCTCGGCGACGACGCCCCCGTGCTCGGCGCACAGCTCGAGCGCGCGACTCATCGCGGCCTCGACCGGATGGTCCGTCGACTCGAAGCCGAGCACGAGCAGGGCATGGGAGCCGTCGCCCGCCATCGTCAGGCGCGCCTCCCCCGCGTCGAGCAGCCGGCAGTTGGACGGATGCAGTCCCGCTTGGGAGATCGCGCGCACGCATTCCGCGCCGCTGAGGAAGTTTGCGAAACGCACGCCATTGGAGCTGCGGTGAGCCGGACGGGGCTGCACTCGCACCCAGGCCTCGGTGATCACGCCGAGCGTCCCCTCGGAACCGGCGAGCAGCCGGTCGGGGCTCACCCCCGCCCCGGAGCCGGGGAGCCGCCGCGACTCCCACTGCCCGACCGGCGTGATCGCGCGCGTCGACTCGACGAAGTCCTCGATGTGTGTCCACAGGGTCGCGAAGTGGCCGGCCGCCCGCGTGGCGATCCACCCGCCGAGCGTCGAGAGCTCGAACGACTGCGGGAAGTGGCGGAGGGTCAGGCCGTGCTCGCTCAGCTGGGCCTCGAGGCCGGGGCCGGTGGCGCCGGCGGCGATGCGTGCCGCCCGCGAGACGGTGTCGACCTCGAGCACGCGGTCGAGCTCGCGGAGGTCGACCGACACCACGCCGTTGTACTGCGATCCGACACGAGGGGTGACCCCGCCGACGACCGAGGTGCCGCCGCCGAACGGGACTGCCGCGACACCCTCTGCCGAGCACCACTCCAGCAGCCGTTCCACGTCCGTCTCCTCGCGCGGGCGCGCGACGAAGTCGGGTGTCTGCTCGAAGTGGCCGCGAAACCCGCTCACTATGTCCACGTAGGACTTGCCGAGCGCGTGCGATGCGCGGGCATGGACGTCGTCGAGGCAGATCGCTGCGAGCGACGCCGGCGGCACGATGCGCGGCGCCGCGAGATCGAGCGCCTCCAGGGCAACGGGATCCTCGAAGTCGGCGACCGCCAGCTCGAGGTGGGCCGCCAGTGCCGCGGCGGAGGCACGTGCCTCGCCGGGTGAGGGCTGCTGATCCTCGAAGCCCCACCCCCAGTGCTTGCGCCGACGGGCGATCACGGCCGCGAGTCTATGCGTACCGGCGCTCACTCGACATTCACTAGCCTTCCTCTCGATGTCCACCCAATCCGAGCCCGTCACCCAGCCACCCGAGGTGCTCGCCCGCGGGCCGTGGGCCCTTGATCAGATCACGGCGCGCTGGCAAGAGGAGCAGTTCGAGCCTTCCGCCGCGCACACCGAGGCGGCCGACGCGGCGATCCGAGACCTTCAGGATCGTGGCTCGCCGAGCCACGACGGCATGGCCGCGCGGCTGGTGAACTACCGGGAGGATCAGGAGGGTCTGGCGATCGAGCTGCAGCCGCTGCGCTGGGCGCTGCGGCTGGTTTCCGGTGATGCGTCGCTCAGCGTCGCCGCGCTGTGCGTGACGCGCTCCTCCGACGGCCGCTGGCTCGCCGGGCGCCGTGCTGCCTGGGTCTCCTCGTGGGCGGGCCGCTGGGCGCTGGGCGCCGGAGGCGCCGTCGATCTCGGAGAGAGCCCCGCGGACACCCTCGTCCGCGAGTTGATGGAGGAGTGGGCCGTCTCACCCGAGCGCGTGCGAGGCGAGGCGCTTCTCAGGCTTCCCCATCAGCTGGTGATGTTCGTAGGGCAGGCGTGGCTGGCGGAGGGCGCGGAGGAGGCCGTCACACCGGACCACGAGCACGACGCGTACGCGTGGTGGCCGCGAGACATCGACGAGTGGCCGCCCGAGGCGGGAGACATCCTGCCCCGCATGGCGCGCTGGCTGGCGGAGTGAGCGCGCAGCCGACACGGGCCGTCGGGCCGCTGTCCTTCACGCGGTTGAAGTGGACCTCCTTCGCCCACTCGTGCGTCTATTTAGCCCTGCTTGTGTGCGCCTTCGCGGCCGGCAAGCCCGAGCCGCTGACCTTCGCGCTTGGCCTGTCCCACGGGCTGCTGTGGATCTTCATGTCGCTCGCATGCATCACCGCGGCGAGGATGCGCGTGGTGTCGCTGCGGCTGGCCGTCGCCGTCGCGGTGCTCGGAGGGATCGGTCCGTTTTTCGGGAGCTACGAGTTCGTCCGGGAAGAGCGCCAGCGGTCACACTCGGCGGGCGTGGCCGGCTGCTGAGAGCCGCGTCGCCTCTGCCCGGGATCGCCAGGTCCGATTCCCGGCGCTGGAAGCCGGCCGGATTCTGCACATTGGAAAGGGGTGAAAGCGGGCGTGCCTGTGGCTCCTCACGCCACCCGCCGCGCTAGAGTGAGGAACCGATGGCAACGGGCACCACGGCTCAGCGGACGATAGATGTCGTGACGCCCGCCGCGGGCGAGTCCGTCAGCGAGGGAACGATCCTCGAATGGCATGTCAAGGTGGGCGATCCGATCAAGCTCGACGAGACGATCGTCGAGATCTCCACCGACAAGGTGGATATCGAGCTTCCCTCTCCGGCCAGCGGCACCGTGAGCGAGATACTCGTCGCCGAGGGCGAGACCGTGACCGTCGGGCAGGTGATCGCGCGCATCTCGCTCGAGGGCTCGACGAACGGAGCGGGGAGCGACGCTCCGGCAGGCGGTTTGGCTGAGGCCACTCCCCGGGACCGCAATGGGACGGCCAAGGCCCAGCCGCCAGACGCCGAGCAGGCCAGCTCGTCCCCGTCCGTGTCCGCGGCGACGATCGAGCCGCCGCCGGATGGGGATGCGCAGCCCCCGCCGCCGTCCGCGGCCGCCCGGCTAGTCGACGTCCTCACGCCCGCTGCCGGCGAGTCCGTCAGCGAGGGGACCATCCTCGAATGGCAGGTCAAGGAGGGCGACTTCATCAAGACCGATGAGACGATCGTCGAGATCTCCACCGACAAGGTCGACCTCGAGCTTCCCGCACCCGCCAGCGGCAGGGTGAGCGAGATCCTCGTAGCCGAGGGCGAGACCGTCACCGTCGGGCAGGTCATCGCGCGAATCGCCGTCGCGGCCGGCGCGCAGGCGCCCGCCGGCGATCGCTCCGAGGAACCCGTCGTCGACGACGGCTCGGGCGAGTCCCGGTCGAGTGCCGCAGCGGCCGCTCCCGAGGGCACCCGCGTCTCCCCCGTGGCCGCGCGCGCCGCGGCGGTCGAGGGCGTGGATCTCGCACGGGTCTCCGGCAGCGGGCCGGCTGGGCGGATAACCAAGTCCGACGTGCTCTCCGCGGCCGCCGGTGCTGGCGCAGCCACCGTGACCAACGGCAAGGCTGTCGCCCGGGCTGAGCCGAATGCGCTGCCGATGAAGGGCGGCGCAGCCGCGCTCGCGCGCTACATGGAGCAGTCGCGCTCGATACCCACCGCGACGAGCTTCCGCACGCTGACGGTCACTGTCCTGGATGCGCGCCGGCGCGAGCTGAAGGGGATGGGTCACAAGGTGTCCTTCACGCATCTGATCGCCTACGCGATCGCGCGCGCGGCCGAAGACATGCCGGTGATGAGCCACCACTTCGCCGAGATCGACGGCAAGCCGCACCGCGTCGAGGACGGCGCGGTGAACCTCGGCCTGGCCGTCGACGTCGAGAAGAAGGACGGCTCGCGGACGCTGATGGTGCCGGTCATTCGCGACGCGGGACGCATGCCGTTCGACCGCTTCCTGGAGTCGTATGACACGCTCGTGGAGAAAGCTCGCACGAACACCCTCACGGCCGACGATCTCCTCGGCGCCAACGTCAGCCTCACCAACCCCGGCGGCCTGGGGACGATCGCCTCCGTTCCCCGCCTGATGAGCGGCCAGGGGACCATCGTCGCCACCGGCTCGATCGCCTACCCGGTCGGCCTCGGCTCGATCGGCGCGACAGTGGGCGCCGAGAAGGTCATGACAATGACCTCCACCTACGACCACCGGGTCATCCAGGGCGCGGAGTCCGGCCGTTTCCTGGCGCGCGTCGAGGAATACCTGCAGGGCGAGCGCGGCTTCTACGACGGCGTGTTCGCATCGCTCGGGGTCGAGCTCGGGGCGCCGCCGCCGGTGCCCGCTCCTGCCGCGACCGCCGCGGCCACCGCCGCCCCCGTGGCGGCACCCGTCGGAGTCGAATTGCTGCAGGCCGTCCAGGCCGCGACCGCCCTGCTGAAGGCCTTCCGAACACATGGGCACCTCGCCGCACGGCTTGACCCGCTCGGCTCTCAGCCCGAGGGTGACCCGGCGCTCGAACCCGAGCCGCTCGGTCTCACCCCCGAGCTCATGGCCCAGATCCCGGCGAAGATCCTCCGCATGTACGTGCCGGGTGCGACGCTGGCCGACGCGCTGCCGCACCTGCGAGAGACCTACTGCGGGACGATCGCCTACGAGATCGAGCACATCGCCTCGCACCGGCAGCGCGTCTGGCTCCGTGAGCGCATCGAGTCGGGAACCTTCCGTCAGCCCCTGACGACCGAGCAGCGACGGACGCTGCTCAAGCGGCTCGTCGAGGTCGATGCGCTCGAGCGCTTCATGCACAAGGCCTACCTGGGCCAGCACCAGTTCTCGATCGAGGGCCTCGACATGACGGTGCCGATGCTCGACGAGCTGATCCAGCTGTCCGCTGCCTACGGCGGTCAGGAGGTCGTTATCGGCATGGCCCACCGCGGACGGCTTAACGTGCTCGCCCACAACCTGGGGCGCGCCTACGACACGATCTTCGGTGAGTTCGAGGGCGCCTCGACACTCGAGGCGGTCACCACGATCCCGCAGGGCGGCACCGGCGACGTCAAGTACCACCACGGCACCCAGGGGCTGTTCAAGCTGCCGGACGGCGAGTCGATCCGCGTGAACCTGGAGTCCAACCCGAGCCACCTGGAGTACGTCTCGCCGGTCGTCGAGGGGGCGACGCGCGCAGCGCAGACCTCGCGCCAGGGCCCGCACGCCCACCAGGACACGAATGCTGCGGTGCCGATCGTGATCCACGGCGACGCCTCGTTCCCGGCGCAGGGCGTGGTCTCGGAGACGTTGAACCTGCAGGCGCTCGACGGCTACAAGGTCGGCGGGACGATCCACATCATCACGAACAACCAGATCGGCTTCACGACCGACCCCGACGACGCTCGCTCGACGCGCTGGGCATCGGACCTCGCGAAGGGGTTCGACGTGCCGATCATCCATGTCAACGCCGACGACGTACCCGCGTGCATGAGCGCGGTGCGCCTGGCATTCGCCTTCCGGCAGGAGTTCGGCCATGACGTCCTGATCGACCTGATCGGCTACCGCCGCTTCGGGCACAACGAGTCCGATGAGCCCGCCTACACCCAGCCCGAGATGTACGGGAAGATCAAGGCGAAGAAGCGCGTCTCGGAGCTGTGGGCCGACCGCCTGATGGCCGAGGGCGTTGCCACGCAGGAGGAGGTCGACCAGCAGGCGCAGGAGGTGTGGGACAACCTGACGATCCTGCACCAGCGCCTCAAGGCGAAGATCGCCGCGGCCTCCGAGCACGTCACCGACGAACACACGACCGGCGAGTACCAGCTCGATCGCTCGCCGAGCCCGGAGGTCGAGACAGCCGTGCCCGCCGCCCGCCTCAGAGACCTGGGCGAGCAGCTGCTGCGCGTGCCGGAGGGCTTCACCGTGCATCCGAAGCTCGTTAAACAGCTCGATCGCCGCCGCGAGGCGCTCCTCGACACAGAGCCGCACGCGTCGGGCATCGACTGGGCACACGCCGAGGCGCTCGCCTTCGCGTCGCTGCTGACCGAGGGCACGCCGCTGCGCCTGACGGGACAGGACACCGAGCGCGGCACGTTCAGCCAGCGCCACATGGTCCTGCACGACGCGAAGACCGGGCAGACGGTGTGCCCGATCCAGAACCTGTCAGAGGCGCTGGCGCCGCTGGAGCTTCACAACAGCCCGCTGTCAGAGCTCGCGTGTCTCGGGTTCGAGTACGGATACAGCCAGGAGGCGCCGGAGACGCTCGTGCTGTGGGAGGCGCAGTTCGGGGACTTCGTCAACTCGGCTCAGGTGATCGTCGATCAGTTCATCGTCTCGGGCCTCGCGAAGTGGGGGCAGACGTCCCGGCTGACCCTGCTGCTGCCACACGGCTACGAGGGCTCGGGCCCCGAGCACTCCTCGGCGCGCCTGGAGCGCTTCCTGGCGGTCGCCGCCGAGGGGAACATCCGCGTGGCCAGCCCGACGACGCCCGCCCAGTACTTCCACCTGCTGCGCCGTCAGGCGCGCATCGCCAAGCAGCGCCCGCTTGTCGTGATGACGCCGAAGTCGCTCCTGCGGCTGGCGCAGGCAACGAGCTCGGTGGCCGACATGGCCGAGAACACGTCCTTCCAGCCGGTCCTCGCCGAGTCAGGGGTGCAGGACGCGCAGGTCACGCGGCTCGTGCTGTGCACCGGCAAGATCTACTACGACCTCGTCGGGCATCCCGAACGCGAGCGCCACACGGGTCTCGCGGTGGCGCGCGTCGAGCTGCTCTATCCGTTCCCCGAAGGCCAGATCCTCGAGCTGATGGGGCGTTATCCGAACCTGCGCGAGGTCCTGTGGGTGCAGGAGGAGCCGCGCAACATGGGCGCACGCGCCCACATGTTCCCGCGGCTGATGCAGATCATGCCCCAGGGGATGCACTTCGGCTACATCGGCCGTCCCGAGCGCGCGAGCCCCGGCGAGGGGTATCCTGCGGCGCACGTCGACGAACAGAACCGCATAGTCACCACCGCGATCGACCTGCGCCAGCCGATCTCCCAATATCCGCGAAAGACACCGGGTCAGCGCTGATGGCTGCGCTGTGGCGACGCTTTCTGCAGGTCTGGCGCCAGCGCCGGCGCAAGCGCCGCGGCTACTAGCGCAGACACGGCCGCTGCAGGCGATGAGGCCGCGGCGAGCGATCGCGCGGCACCGGCCGCCTAGCGCCCCTTCCAGACGGGGTCGCGCTTCTCCTTGAACGCCGCGGAGCCCTCCCTCGCATCCTCGGAGGCGAACACCGGTCCCGCGATGGCGCCCTGCCTGTCCCACATCTCCTCGCTCGACCAGTCGAACTGCTCCTGCAGGATCTGCTTGGTCGCGATCAACGCGAGCGGTCCGTTCTTGGCAAGGCTCGCGGCGAGCTCCAGCGCCTCCTCGACGGCCGAGCCCGGGTCCACGAGGCGGTTGACGAGGCCAAACTCGTGGAAGCGCTCGGCCGCCAGCGCGTCGCCCGTCAGCGCCAGCTCCATCACCACGTGGTAGGGCATCCGCCGCGGCATCCGAAGCAGCGCCCCGCCGGCCGCCACGAGCGAGCGCTTGGCCTCGGGGATACCCATCTTCGCCCCCCTGGCGGCGACGATCAGATCGCAGGCCAGCGCGATCTCCATGCCTCCCGCCAGCGCGAAGCCCTCGATCGCAGCGATCAGCGGCTTGCGGGCGGCGCGCTGGGTTATCCCGGCGAAGCCACGGTCGCCGGCCCACGCAGACTCGCCCTTGACGAACGCTCCGAGGTCCATTCCGGCACTGAAGAAGCCGCCCGCTCCGGTGAGTACCCCCACTGAAAGGCCGTCGTCGCCGTCGAGCTCCTCGAGCGCAGCCGCGACACCCGCGGCGAGCGCTGCGTTCACCGCGTTCCTGACCTCGGGTCGGTTGAGCGTGATCAGCAGGACGCTGCCGCGTCGCTCTGTGATGACTGCCTCGGCGGTGGACACGGCGCCTTGATCTGTGCTCATCGACGGCACTCCTTGGTCGGGGAGAGAGGAGCCTACCCGTGTGGGACTGAGGAGGGCAGCAGTGGCCGTCAGGCGGCGAACAGCTTCAGGTCTGGCTCGCGCTGACCGCGCAGCACCTCGATATCGATCTCCACGCAGTCGATCCCGCGGGCCTGAGCGAGCACGCGTGCTTGGGGCTTTACGACCTGTGCCGCGAGCACCCCGCGACAGGAGCCGAGCGCGGGGTCGATGCGGATGCGCTCGAGGTAGCGGGTGAGCTGCTCGACCGCGTCGATCGTGGCGATGCGCTTGATCTCCACCGCGATCCACTCGTCGCCGGCGTCCCGGCACATCAGATCGACCGGGCCGATGTCGGTGGGCCACTCGCGTCTGACCAGCCGCAGGCCCTCGCCGCACCACTGCGGCGCCGCCGCGAGCAGTTCCTGAAGCTGCAGCTCGACTCCCTCCTTCTCGAGGCACGCCTCAGCGTCGAGCTCGTGCTCGATGTCGGACAGGACCTCGGCGATGTCGATCTCCAGCCGATCCTCCAGGCGGTGCTTGCGCACGATCAGGCGCTCCAATCGACCGTCGGCGTCGGTCTGCTCCTCCACGACCGTCGGCGGAGTCATCCAGTTCAGCGGCTTGACGTTCGGGCCGCCGCCGTCCGCCCACACCATGAACGTCCCGTCCCCCTTCAGCATCAGCAGCCGCACGGCCTGCGGCAGGGCGGTCGTCAGGCGCCCGACGTAGGCGACCTCACAGCGGGCGACGATCAGGCGCATCTCCCGACCGTACAGTCTGCGTCGGATCAACCGTGGGGGCTGCGCTGTGCGGCGAATCGACCGTCGCGGTGGCGGCGGCCGCCTGGTCGCCGGCGGGGGCGCCGGCCGCCTCGTTGATCGACCCAGGGTCGTGCGGAGCGCGCTCTTCCCCGGCCGGGACGCCGGCCGACTCGTGGATGGGGTCAGGGTCCTGCGGGGCCCGCTCGTCGGCCAGCTGCCTCTCGGGGTGGATGACGTCCTCCTCCCCGGGAGAGACCTCGCCGCTGATCGCCTCACGGAACTCGCGAATACCCCGACCCACAGCACGCGTCAGTTCGGGCAGGCGGCGGGGCCCGAGGACGACGAGCGCGATGACCGCGATGAACAGCAGATGAACCGGGTTCTCGATCCCCATCGAGCTTCAGGCTAGCGCGGCGGCGCGCTTTCGTGCCGTGCTGCGGCGGTCAGATCCGGAGCGGCACATACCCTCTAGGCGTGGCTGACGCGGAAATCCCGGCAGCGAGGGAAGGCCTGTATCCGCCGCCGGCGGCGCCGGAACCGTTCTGGCCGGTGTTGGCGACCCTGCTGGGCGCGATCGTGCTGCAGCTGACGCTTCCCGAGCGGCTAACGGTCGGGCCGAGCTGGCTGATCCCGGCGCTCGAGGGTGCGCTCCTCGTCGGGCTGTTCCTCTCCTCGCCGAAAGAGCTCGAGGGCGTGCACCCCGTGCGGCGCGCGGTGGCGATCGGCCTGATCGCGCTCGTCAGCGCCGCCAACATCTACTCGCTGGTTTCGCTCAGCAAATTCCTGCTCCACCACCATCCCTCGAACGGCCGCGAGCTGATCATCTCCGGCATGCTGATCTGGCTGACGAACTTCATGATCTTCGCGCTTTGGTACTGGGAGCTCGACCGCGGCGGACCGGGGCGCCGGGCGGCGGGACGCGACGGTCCACCCGACTTCCTGTTCCCGCAGATGACCGACGACCGGATCGAGCCGCGCGACTGGCGGCCCCACTTCATCGACTACCTATACGTGTCGCTGACGAACGCCACGGCGTTCTCACCGACCGACACGATGCCGCTGACGCCGATGGTGAAGGTGCTGATGGGCGTCCAGGCGGTCGTCTCCCTGGTGACGCTGGGGCTGATCGTCTCGCGCGCCGTCAACGTCCTGTAGCGCGCAGGCTCGCGGGCGCGCGGCAGCCTAGCCTGCGACGCTCGGCTCGATCGCGAGGGCCTGCGCGACGAGATCGCTGACGTCCTCGCCTGCCCCCAGTGCGAGCGCCCGCCTGAGCGCCCCCAGCGCGCCCTCGCGGTCCATCAGACGTAGCCGCAGGCGCCCGAGCCGCTCCCACGCACCGGCGTCGGATGGGCCGCGACGCGCCGCGCGCTCGGCGGCCTCCTCGGCGAGGTCGATCGCGCCCATGTCTTCGTAGATCCTTGCCGCGAAGCGATGTGCGGCCGGACGCCGCCCGTCGACGCGGGCCCAGTCGCGCACCGCCCGCGCCGCCTCATCGAGCTTGCCGGCCTGCCAGAAGGCAAGCGTCATCAGCCTGAGCACGGCCACGTTGCGCGGTTCGGCGTCGCGCGCGTAGATCAGCCGCTGGGCAGCCATCTTGTAGTCGCCTTCGGCCATTGCCCGCTGTGCCGCGAGCATGAACCGCTCGACGCGCTCCTCCGCGGGGTCCGGCTTGGAGAAGTCGACGAAGCGCAGGCTCCCCGCAGGAACCGTCCTCACCCCGTGGCTGAAGCGGACACGCGCCCACTGCAGCACCTCCTCGCCGTCGCGGTCGGGGTTGTCCGTGAAGTAGATGCCGGCCACGGTTCCCACTCCCCACTCGGGATAGGACAGGCAGCGCGCGTAACGGTGCACCACCGAGTGGTCCGGCACCCGGCTGGCGAACGGGTCGTGCTCAGCGCGTTCCTTGGCCTGCGCGCGCGCACGCTGCTCGGCCTCGTAGGCCCGCCGGCCGGCCTCCTCGCGCTCCCTGCGCGCCGCCGCCGCGCTCACTTTGACCGCGTTGCGCGAGACGCTCCCACCCCTCGAGCCCTCCGCGAGGCGCTCGAGCTGGTCGGCCGCCTCGTTGATCGCCTTCAGGTGGCGCTCGTGCTCGAACTGGCGCCCGGCCGGTGCGACGTCGGGGTGCCAGCGCTTGGCCATCCTGCGGCGAGCGAGCTGGACGTCGCGCTTGTCGAACGGCGCCTCGAGCTCCAGGAGGAGCAGGTGCTGCTCGATGTCGAGGATGGTTACGGGCATGACCCGACAACGTTAGCGAGGGTGGGAGGCGTTCGTTCCTCTCTATCCTGCGTGCGGATGTCCTCTCAATACATCTTCACGATGCATCGCCTGTCCAAGGTGCACCCGCCGGAGAAGACGGTGCTCGACAACGTCTCCCTCGCGTTCTATCCAGGCGCCAAGATCGGCGTCCTCGGCTACAACGGCGCGGGCAAGTCGACGCTCCTGCGGATCATGGCGGGCATCGACCAGGAGTATCGCGGCGAGGCCGCGCTCGCCCCCGGCGCGACGGTCGGCATGCTCGAGCAGGAGCCGCAGCTGGATGAGAGCAAGGACGTCAGGGGCAACGTCGAGGACGGCGTGGCGGCGACCAAGGCGCTGCTCGATCGCTTCAACGAGCTCGCGGCCAACTACTCAGAGCAGGACGCGGAGGAGTTCGGCGACATCCAGGCGAAGATCGACGCCGCGGACGCCTGGAACCTCGACACGCAGCTCGAATACGCGATGGACGCGCTGCGCCTGCCGCCGGCGGACGCGGACGTGAGCACCCTCTCCGGCGGCGAGCGCCGCCGTGTCGCGCTCTGCCGGCTGCTCCTTCGCGCGCCCGACCTGCTGCTGCTCGACGAGCCGACGAACCACCTCGACGCCGAGTCTGTCGCCTGGCTGGAGCAGCACCTGGCCGAGTACAAGGGGACGATCGTCGCGGTGACCCACGACCGCTACTTCCTCGACAACGTCGCCGGCTGGATACTCGAGCTCGACCGCGGCCGGGGCATCCCCTACCAGGGCAACTACTCCAGCTGGCTGGAGCAGAAGCAGACCCGCCTGGCGCAGGAAGAGCGCTCCGAGAAGGGGCGCCAGCGAACGATCGCCGCCGAGCTCGAGTGGGTGCGCACCAACCCGAAGGGCCGGCGCACGAAGTCCAAGGCCCGCCTCGCTCGCTACGAGGAGCTGGTCGCGGAGGAGCGCAACGTGAAGCTGGACGAGGTGCAGATCCACATTCCGCCCGGTCCGCGGCTGGGAGACAATGTGCTCACCGCAAGCGCGCTGTCGAAGGGCTTCGGCGACCGCCTGCTGATCGAGAACCTGTCCTTCGATCTCCCGCGCGCCGGCATCGTCGGCGTGATCGGCGCCAACGGCGCCGGCAAGACGACCCTTTTCCGCATGATCACCGGCGAGGAGTCGCCCGACGGCGGGAGCCTGCAGCTGGGTGACACCGTCGAGCTCGCATACGTCGACCAGTCGCGCGACGCGCTGGACCCCGCGAAGAGCGTGTGGGAGGAGATCTCCGATGGGCTCGACCAGCTCAACGTCGGTGACCGGGTGGTCAACTCGCGCCAGTACACGGCAGGCTTCAACTTCAAGGGCTCAGACCAGCAGGCCCGCGTCGGCAAGCTCTCCGGGGGAGAGCGCAACCGCGTGCACCTGGCCAAGCTGCTGCGAAAGGGTGGCAACCTGCTGCTGCTCGACGAGCCCACGAATGATCTCGACGTCGATACGCTGCGCGCGCTCGAGGAGGCGCTGCTGGCCTTCCCCGGGTGCGCGGTGGTGATCTCCCACGACCGCTGGTTCCTGGACCGCGTCGCGACCCACGTGCTCGCCTTCGAGGGCGACTCGCAGGTCACCTGGTTTGAGGGGAACTTCGAGGCCTACGAGGAGCACCGGCGCACGGTGCTCGGCGCCGCGGCGGACAGGCCGCACCGCATCACCTACAAGCGACTCGTGCGTGGCTGAGTCGGTCACGCCGGCTCTCGGCGCGTTCGACAGCGACACCGCCGTACGGAGCGTCGGCGGCTCGGCGTCCGAAAGCGTGTTCGCCGCAGACGTCTCCCCCGACTGGCGCGCCGGCCGCGGCCCCCATGGGGGCTACCTGGCCGCGATGCTGCTACGTGCGCTCACCGAGACGGTCGCCGAGCCGGCACGCGCGCCGCGCTCGTTGACGATCCACTACGCGCGCGCTCCGGAGCCCGGACCGGTGATGATCCGCACCGCCGTCGAGCGCGCCGGGCGCTCGCTCAGCACGCTCTCGGCACGGATGGAGCGCGACGGGTCGCTGATCGCGCTGGCGCTCGCCGCCTTCTCGGTGCCGTGGAGCGCTCCCGAGATCTCCGACCTGCCGCTGCCTGACGTCGCACCGCCCGATCCGCTGCGCGCGTCCGGTGGCCTCGTCCACCCCTCCGCTCCCCACTTCACGCGCCACCTCGTCCTCCAGCCACGAATCGGCGCGACCCCGTTCACGGGATCCGATCAGCCGATGGAGTTCGGCGCATGGATCGGCCTCGCGCGCCCCCGCCCGATTGACCCCCTGTCGCTCGCCTTCTTCAGCGATGCGCTGCTACCGGCGATCTTCTCGCGCCTCACGGAGCCGTCGGTCGTGCCGACCGTGGATCTCACCGTCCACTTCCGCTCGACGATGCCGCGCTCCGCCGATCCGGACCCCGATGAACTGTGCCTCGCGCGCATGAGAACCCGTGTCGTTCACGAGGGGTTCTTTGAGGAGGACGGCGTGATCTGGGCAACGGACGGCACCGTCCTCGCGCAGTCGCGCCAGCTCGGGATCGTGCTGCCGCGAAGAAGCGGTTAGGATCCCCGCGATGGCGGACTACACGGCGAAGCGCATCGGAGACATGGAGGCGGGATTCGGCGGGGGATTCGTCAAGGCACGCGCCGAGCTGGGCGTGACCGCGTTCGGCTTCCAGGTGATCCAGCTTCCTCCCGAGTTCACGGACTATCCCGAACACGATCATTCTGAGACCGGCCAGGAAGAGGTCTTCGTGGCGCTCAGCGGATCGGGGTGGATCGACATCGAAGGCGAGCGCGTCGAGCTCGACGCGGACACGCTCGTGCGGGTCGGGCCGGACACGAAACGCAAGGTGTATTCAGGGCCCGAGGGGCTGCGCATGCTCGCGATCGGCGGCGCCGCCGGCGAGGCCTACAAGCTGGTCCCCGGCACAGAGCTCGGCGCCTAGCCGCCCCCCGACTCAGCGCGCGAAGGACGTCTTGCCGTCCAGCCGCAGCGCGGCGGCGGCGATCAGCCGGGCGCTCGCATCGACGTCGTCCAGTTGGACCAGCTCGACCGGCGAGTGCATGTAGCGGATGGGGATCGACACGAGGCCTGTCGGCACGCCGCCGCGGCTGATGTGAACCGCGTCGGCGTCCGTGCCGGTGGCGCGCGCGGAGGCCTCGATCGTGAAGGGGATCCGCTCGGACTCCGCCGTCTGGCACAGCAGCTCGAACAGGCCCTGGTTGAGGTTGGAGCCGCGGGTGATCACGGGCCCGGAGCCGAGCTCGTGCTTCCCCGCCTCCTTGACGTCGATCCCGGGCGCGTCCGTTGCGTGCGTGACGTCCACGACGATCGCGGCGTCCGGCTCGAGCGCGAAGGCGCTCGTCCGTGAGCCACCGAAGGTCGTCTCCTCCTGTGCCGCGGCCACAGCCGCGAGCTCCCACCCCGCGCCGCCGGCCTCGGCGACGATGCGGGCCGCCTCCAACGCGACGAACGAGCCGAGTCGATTATCGAGCGCGCGTGAGGTCAGCCGGCCGTTGGGGAGCTCAATCGGCTGCGAGTCGATCACCGCGACGTCGCCGATCCGTACTCGCGTAAGGGCCTCCTCGCCGTCGCTCGCGCCGATGTCGATGTGCAGCTCACGAATGTCAGCGACCTTCTTGCGCTCCTCGTCGCGCAGCAGGTGGATGGGCTTCTTGCCGACCACCCCTGGCACGGTGCCGCCGTCGGTGTCGAGGATCACGCGCTGGCCCACGAGAATCTGCGCGTCCCACCCGCCCACCGCGCGGAACCAAAGGTAGCCGTCGTCGTCGATGTGGGTGACGATCAGGCCGATCTCGTCGATGTGGCCCATCACGAGCAACCGCCTGGAGGCGGACTGATCGCCGTGCCGCGCCGCCACGATCGCCCGCGGCGTGCCGACCACGTCGACGCTCGCAGACGCGAACTTGCTGGCCGCCTCGCGCCACACCTGCGCAGGCGCGTGCTCGTAGCCGGAGGGGCCGCGCGCGGCGAGCAGCTCCAGCAGGAGCGGCGGCACGCCTTTGCCGCGGCCGCGGCGCTGTTTGCGCGCGCCGCCTTTTTTCGGTGCCGCCGCGCTAGGACTCATCGGGCGAGCAGCGCTCGCAGGACGTAGTGCAAGATCCCGCCGTGGCGGAAGTACTCGGCCTCGCGCGGGGTGTCGATGCGCACGCGTGCATCGAAGCGCACGGTCTCGCCGTCCTCGCGCTCGGCGCTCACCTGCACCTCTCGCGCAGGCGCGCCGCCGTCGGCCATCGTCTCGGCCAGGCCACTGATCGAGAAGACCTCCTCGCCGGTGAGACCGAGCGAGCGGGCGCTCTGTCCCTCGGGGAACTGCAGCGGGAGCACCCCCATCCCGACGAGGTTCGAGCGATGGATGCGCTCGAAGCTCTCCGCGATCACCGCCTTCACGCCGAGCAGCTTCGTCCCCTTGGCTGCCCAGTCGCGAGACGATCCCGACCCGTACTCGCGTCCCGCCAGCACGACGAGGTCGATGCCGTCGCCGATGTAGCGCATGGCCGCGTCGTAGATCGACATCTGCTCGTGCTTTGCGTGATCGGACCCGCCGAGATACCGCGTGTAGCCGCCTTCGGGAAGCGGCTCGTGGGCGGGCACTCCGATCAGGTTGCGCAGGCGGATGTTGGCGAAGGTGCCGCGCATCATCACCTCGTGATTGCCGCGCCGGGAGCCATAGGAGTTGAATTCCCGCGGCTCCACCCCCTTCTCCTGCAGGTAGAGACCGGCGGGTCCGTCGCGCTTGATCGCGCCCGCCGGCGAGATGTGATCGGTGGTGACGCTGTCGCCGAGCAGCGCCAGTACGCGAGCGCCGTGGAGATCCTGCACCGGCCCCGGCTCGGGTGGCATGTCTTGGAAGTAAGGGGGCAGGCGCACGTAGGTGGAGCTCTCGTCCCACGCGAAGCGCTCACCGGTCGGCACCTCCAGGCTGTTCCACCGCTCATCGCCCGCGAACACCTCGCCGTAGCTGGAGCGGAACATGTCGGCCCGCACCGCCTCAGCGACCGTCGTGGCGACCTCGTGCTCGGAGGGCCAGATGTCGCGCAGGTAGACGTCGTTGCCCTGCTCGTCCTGGCCGAGCGGCTCGGCGACGATGTCTGTGTCCATCGTGCCCGTGAGCGCGTAGGCCACGCACAGCGGCGGGGACGCCAGGTAGTTCATCTTCACGTCCGGGTTGATGCGGCCCTCGAAGTTGCGGTTTCCCGAGAGCACCGAGACGACCGCCAGGTCCGCCTCGTTGACCGCCGCGGAGATCTCCTCCGGCAGCGGTCCGGAGTTTCCGATGCAGGTCGTGCAGCCATACCCCACCAGGTCGAAGCCGAGTTGCTCGAGGGGCCCCGTCAGACCGGCCCGGTCGAGGTACTCGGTCACGACCTTCGAGCCCGGGGCGAGGGAGGTCTTGACCCACGGCTTTGACTGCAGGCCGCGCGCGACCGCGTTGCGCGCGAGGATGCCGGCGCCGATCATCACCGATGGGTTGGAGGTGTTCGTACAGCTGGTGATCGCGGCGATCACCACGTCGCCGTGGTCGAGCTCGAAGGTCGTTCCTCCGATCGTCACCGGGACGGCCGCATGGCGGCGCTCGAGCGTTGCTGCCCCGGCGGCCCGCGGTGCGACCGGCGGGCTGGCGCCGGTCATCGGCTCGTGCCCGGGCGCACCGTTGGCCGGAGGGTCGGATGCGGGATAGGACTCCGCCACCGCCTCGTCGTGTGGATCGGGGAGCTCGCCGTCGCTCGGCACGTAGTCGACGAGGGCTTTGCGGAACGCCTCGCGCGCTCCGCTCAGCGCGACCCTGTCCTGCGGGCGCTTGGGGCCGGCGAGGCTCGGCTCGACGCTGTCGAGCTCCAGCGTCAGCGTGTCCGAGTAGGTCGGCTGCTCGGAGTGCTCGTCGTGCCACATTCCCTGTTCCCTGGCGTAGGCCTCCACCAGGGCGATCTGCTCGGGCGGCCGTCCTGAGAGCTCGAGATAGCCCAGCGTCTCCGAGTCGACGGGGAAGATCGCGCAGGTGGACCCGAACTCCGGCGACATGTTGCCGATCGTCGCGCGGTCGGCAATCGGCAGACCCGCGAGGCCTGCGCCGTAGAACTCGACGAACATGCCGACGACGCCGCGCTTTCGCAGCAGCTCGGTGACCGTCAGGACGAGGTCCGTCGCCGTGGCTCCCTCGGGGAGCTCACCGTGCAGCTCGACCCCAAGTACCTGGGGGATCAGCATCGACATCGGCTGGCCGAGCATCGCCGCCTCGGCCTCGATGCCGCCGACGCCCCAGCCGAGCACGCCGAGCCCGTTGATCATCGTCGTGTGCGAGTCGGTGCCCACCAGAGTGTCCGGGTAGGCCTGGGGCGGTTGGGCGTCGGATCCCTCGTTCGTGAAGACCACGCGCGCGAGGTACTCGAGGTTGACCTGGTGGACGATGCCTGTGTCGGGCGGCACGACAGCGAAGTCATCGAAGGCGCCCTGACCCCACCGCAGAAAGGCGTAGCGCTCGCGGTTTCGTTCGAACTCGCGCTCGGCGTTCACGCGGAAGGCGTCGCGCGTGCCGAAGGCGTCCACCTGGACCGAGTGGTCGATCACAAGCTCTGCCGGCACGAGCGGGTTGATCCTCGCGGCGTCTCCGCCCATCTCGGCCATCGCGTCGCGCATCGCCGCAAGATCCACCACGGCCGGGACGCCGGTGAAGTCCTGCATCAGCACGCGTGCCGGCGTGAACGCGATCTCCCGGCTCGGCTCCGCCTTGGCGTCCCAGCTGGCCAGCGCCTCGATGTCGGCAGCGTTGACCGAGCCGTTGCCCTCCGTGCGAAGGAGGTTCTCGAGCAGCACCTTCAGCGAGAACGGCAGCCGGGCCACGTCGAAGCGCTGCTGCAGCGCGTCGAGTCGGAAGATCTCAAATCGGCGATCTTCGACGTCGAGTGTGTCCTTCGAGCCAAAGCTGTTCTCCGACATGGGGCGTCTCCTGGGTGATCTCTGCTCTACAGCGACAGCCGCAGTCTCGCAGAGTCGCCGCCGCGACCCGCCCGCCGCCACGCGCCCCGTCGACCGCATCGAGCAGCGCTCGCGCGGGACCTCGCAGCAGCTAGCGCACCACCTCGGAGGCTCGCGTGACGCGTCCCTTGCCCTGGCGCTTGGCGCGCAGCAGCGCATCGTCGCACGCCTCGAGCAGCGCGTCGGTGGTCATCGGCGCCTGCCACTGGGCAACCCCGATCGACGCCGAGACGCCCGAGCCGATCTCCTCGAGGTAGGACAGGGAGCCCAGCCGCTCGAGAGCTCGCGAGGCCGCTGTGGCAGCGCTCTCGAGCTCCGCATTCGGAAGGATCACCACGAACTCGTCACCGCCGTAGCGCGCTACGCGGTCGAACGCGCGGAACTCGCCGACGAGCGCGTCCACGACCGCGCGGAGCAGCGCGTCACCGGCCTGGTGGCCGTAGCGGTCGTTGACGAGCTTGAAGTTGTCGAGGTCGATGAGCATGCACGACAGAGGGACACCTGTGCGCATCGCACGTCCGATCTCCTCATCCAGGCGCCGGCGCATCGCTCGGTGGTTCATGCACCCGCTCACCGGATCCGTGCCCGCCTCAGCGCGCGCCCGTACAAGGGCCAGGCCGGTCGCGGCCTGCTCGACCAGCGTGGTTGCCAGCTCGACGGCGTTCGGCGCGAACAGCTGGGAGAGCCTGCGCACGAGCACCACCACCGCGCCGACTTCTCCTCGCTCGGCGAGCGGCACGAGCAGCGCGCAGCTCATTGCCCCTGTCGCCACGAGCCGGGGCACGCTCGCCTCGAGCTCATCCGTGGCGGCAGCGAGGAAGCTGCGTCCAGTCCGTGCGACCCAGCTAACGCCCGGCGCCCGCTCGGCGCGCGGCACCAGATAGCTGAGCCGCCCTTCCGCCTCGAACATGTAGACGGCGACGAGATCCTCGTCCTCGCCCGGGCCGGCGAGACGATGTATGTGCACCTCCTCCGCTCCCGGCACCGACATCAGCTCGGCCGCCAGCGCCCGGAAGATCGCCTCTGTGTCGCTCGCGCCGTCCGTGAGAGCCGTCAGGCGCCTGATGCCAGCGAGCAGGCGGTCGACGTCGTCTGACGGCGCCGAGGTATCCGTACCCATCGCGACATCCATACCGTCAATTTAGGGCATGGAGAGGCGAATGTGTGTGAATTCCCAGGTTCTCGCGGCGCGGCTCACGGCATCTGCGCCGCGACCTCGCCAACAGGGCGAGCCGCGCGTCCAGCCCGTTGGCCGTCGGGTGGCGGCGTGGGGGGCGGCGGTCCGCCGCCCCCCACGTGCCGTCCAGCGTCTAGCGGAAGAACACCGTTACGTAGGCGGCCGAGGTCCCGACCTTGCGGTTCTTCGGAACGAAGCCGACGCGCAGCCGCACCTTGCGAGGACCGTGGGCGCCCCGTCGCAGCGGGACCCTGAGCCTCGTCGCGTTCACGGCGCCGCCGAGACGGCGGAACACGGTCGCCAGGCCAGGCCCGCTCCCGCTGATCCGTCCTGCGGCGAACGTCTTGACCGTTATGAAGGCGGCGTTGCCGATCACCTTGTGCCCGACGACCTGCACCCCGCAGCCCGACACGGTGATCTTGGTCTTCTGCTTGACCACCTTGCCGCTCTGCCCGGTGATCACCGTCGGCATCACCAGCGGAATGTTGCAGAGGTTCCTGAACGTCGCCAGCGCGGAGTGCGGGCCGACGGGCAGGTTCACGGTGATACTCGAGACCGGTACGTCGGGAGTCGCCGCGAAGTTGGTCGTGGTTATCCCTTTTTTGATGTCGGTGTTGCCTTCGAGGATCACGCGCACGCCGTTGCCTTCGAGCACCAGGTCGAGGTCCGGGAACGCCGCGCCGCCGTGCGACACGAGGATCGCGGGCCCTTTCATTTTCGCCGGAAGCGTGGGCGTGTTGGCGCGCACGCCGCCGACGAACGAGCCGGACGGGCAGCCGTACGGGTTGGCTTTGAACGTCAGTTCCGGACACGCTTTCTGCAGCGTGGTCAGACGCGACGGCAGCGACACCGGCAGGGTCACCAGCACGGACTTGACGTTCGATCCGCCCGCAGGCAGGTTGAGGGTCGTTTCGAGGCTGGCACCCAGTTTTTTGGATGTCTTCGCGCCCGTCTTCGCTTTGAACGACGGTTTGAACGCGAGCGCGCCGCAGTTGTTGAGCTGCATCGGCGTAGAGACCAGCTGGGACGCGTTGAGCGTCGAGGTCAGCGTGCTGTCGGTCGACAGCATCGCGCAGCTCGTCGGGTTGAACAGGAATCCCTGCTTGTTGACCGCGACGCTGATCGCCTTGAGACGGAGCGGCACCCCCTTGACGATCGTCGGCAGCGTGCTCGTCGCGATCACCCTCGCCGATTTCGGATCGACGCTGATCGTCGCCCGCGTCACCACGGTGCCGAGGTTGAACGGCCCGGCGACCGCGGGAACAGCGATCGACAGCCCGAACGGCGCGCCCTGGTAGGGGCCTGTCAGGTAGACCGGCCCTGAGAACGAGAACGGGGTCGGTCCGGACCCCGCGGACACGTTCGCGGTGCCGATCTGGCTCGCCGATCCACACGTCCCGGCATTCGCCTGCGCTTCGGCGCACTGGGTCACGAGCGGGATTGCGCCGACGATGCCCTCAGGCAGCACCGTGCTCACCTTCGAGAGGTACTGCTGGCCATCGCCACGAGACAGGTTGAAGGTGTAGGAGGTCTTGCCTCCCGCCGTCGTCGTCTGATTCTGCGTGCTCTGGGTGAGCGTGAACGGGATGGTGGCCGCGCAGCCGGTAACCGGCACCCCGAACGCCGCTGTTTTCGCGGTCCCGGGTGCGGAGGTCGGTTCGAAGCTCGTCGAGCCGGTCGGCGTCCCGCACACGAGCGGGTTGGCCACCGGCGCGAGCACGCCCCGTTCGAACTGCAGCGCAAGTTTGCTGAATGGCTGTTCGGGCGGGCTCCTGAAGAACGTGGTCACCTGGCCGGTGGTTTCGTTCGGGACCACTTCACCGATCAGGCGGACCGAGACACCGAACTGTTCGGAGTTCGCGACGACGTAGATGATGTAAGGCGGGCCGGTGATCGGACCGGATGGCGGTCCGCCCAGGTACACGCTGCCGGTCAGCGAGCCGTTCGGCAGCGTCGGCACGTCGAGGCTGACCGTGCCGATTTTCGACCCGGCGGGGCATTCGACGCCGAACTGCGGGCCAAACACGGTGCCTTCCTGATGGGCCTGTTTCGGCGTGCATGCTTCAAGGCCGTGCGCGGCGGACGGGTTCAGGGTCATGCCTTCCGGCAGCGTGAACGACGCGGACTTGACCTGCGACTGGTCGTTCGCTTTCGGGTTGTGCGACTCGGATGCGGCCGCCGTGAACGGGTCCGGCTGGTCGGTCAGCGTCGTGGCCGGCGTCAGCGCGAAGGTCGGTTCGAACAGCAGGCTCGAGCAGCCGCTGAGGCCGATCGGGGTAGTGAATTCCTTTGGAACGGTGACGCCTTCGGCGTCCGTCATTTTGAGGGTGGTCGTGTTGTGACCGGGACAGCTCGTCGCGTTCGTGAGGAAGTCCCCGTTTCCGTTGCGCCCTTCGAAGGTTAGGCGAGAGCGGATCAACGGTAGATGCGGCGACACGTCGATTTCGAAGTAGTCGTGGTAGTCGCCCACGTTCTTGCCGTTGGCCTGCCTGCCCCATTCGACGTTGCCCTTGATCAGGGTGTGCCCGAAGAACTGCTGTTCCTCGATGAATGTCTGTTCCGCAAGCGAGGGGAACCCGCCTTCGCCAGGTTTGGCCCCTTTTTCTTCGGCTTCTTTGAAGCCTTTTTTCAGAGCGCCTCCCGACAGCGCTATCGGGATTTTGAGCGCTACGCCGAACTCTGACGCGAGGCCTTTTTCGGGTTCGAGGTTGTACACCGTTCCCGACAGCGGGACGTCTTTGGCTTCGGGTCCCGCATACACCGTCGCTTCGTTTTTGCCCAGCTCACTTCCGGCGCATTTCGGCGCCGCGTAGAAGCCCGAGCCGGGGACCGCTTCTTTGTCGCCGAAGTTCGCGACGGAGCACTGCGTGACGGCGAACGGATTGGTCGCGAGCCCGGCCGCCACGTCGGTCCGGAGGTGGGTGACGATCGACGTCGGGATCTTTTCCGGGTAGGAGCCGATCGTGAGGACCTTGAAATCGGTGATGCCGAAGGGCACTCGTCCCCCGGCCTGCGTGTAGCCTTCTTTTTCGGCTTCTTCGACGGAGACGGCCGCCTTTGGCTCGTTGAACGGCCCGAGGACGTTTTCCTGTCCGCATTTTTCAACTTCGCAGTTGGTCGCCACGAACTTTTCGATCGCCGGCACTTCAGCCGCCTGCGCGGCTGCTGGGACCAGCACGGCGACGAGCACGCAACTGATCAGCGCCAACAGCGGAACACGAACGTGGGACCTCATACCGACCTCCCTCTAGAACCGAGCAACAGCACCCATTACCTGTGGGACTCCTCATATTCCCGAAAGTTGCGGGACCTCCACGCCCTATTAGACGGATTGCCTAGTTCTCCTTCCAGGCCGCGCGCGGCCGATATCCCGCCGCTGACTGGGTCGCGGAGCGGTAGCCCGCGGGGGGCTGGACCTGGCACGGCGGGCGCGCTCAGGGCTCGCGCAGCACGTAGCCGACGCCACGAACGGTGTGGATCAACTCGCGCGCGCCGGCCTGGTCGAGCTTGCGGCGCAGATAGCCGACGTACACGCGCAGGGCGTTGGAGGCGGGCCCGAAGTCATAGCCCCACACGCGGTCGTAGATCAGGCTGTGCGGAAGCACGCGCCGCGGATTGCGCATCAGCAACTCGAGCAGCTGATACTCCGTGTTCGTGAGCTCCACTAGCCGTTCCTCCACGCGTGCGCCGTGGCGCGCGGCATCGAGCCTGACCTCTGCGAACGACAGCAGCTGCGGCTCGCCGTCCGGGTTCGCGCGGCGCAGCAGGGCACGCAGCCGCGCCTCGAGCTCGGCCACGTCGCACGGCTTGACCATGTAGTCGTCTGCGCCGACGTCGAGCCCCTCGATGCGGTCGGCCACGGCACCGCGTGCCGTGAGGATCAGGATCGGGACACGGCTGCCAAGGCGGCGCAGGCGCCTACAGATCTCGAGGCCGTCGATGCCGGGCAGGTCGATGTCGAGCACGACCGCCTGGGGAGCCGATCCGAGGACCGACTCGAGCGCCTGCTCGCCGTCGCCGACCACCGCCACCTCATAGCCGTCTGAGATCAGCATCCTGCGCAGGGCTTCGCGCCCCGCGCGGTCCCCATCAACGACGAGAACCCTCACGCGCCTGCCTGCGCGGCGCTCCCGGCGAGCGCCGCCGACCTGCCGCTGCAGTCGTAGAGCGTGCTGCTCGTCGTGCGTTGGCCGCTTGAGCCAGTGGCCGTCGAGCCTGCGCTCGACGCGCTCCCGCCCGATTTGGCGGCCGAGGCGCTCGCCGGGAGAGTCACGCCTCGACACACCTGGGCGACCGCCGCCATCGCCGTCCGCGAGCCGGTCCGCGTGTCGCCGGGAAGGCTCCGGCCGGCGCCCGGGCCGGACTGGCCGACGAGCACCCAGCGGATCTTGCCTGTGCTCACCGCCTGAGCGAGCCACGCGCGGCTGACTTCGCTCTCGCGACCGGAGAACCCGCCGATCCCTGCGACCTGCACATCACCACCGATGATCGCCGCCGCCGCGCTCGACTGGCTCGACACCGCGATGGTGCCTCCGCCGTGCTGTTTGACGTATGAGACCGCGGTGCCGATCGAGCGATCGCTGCCGAAGGGGCCGCCGGGGCCAGCCGCCGCGCCGGGTGCGCCGGGCGCCCGCGCGCCTCCGGCGCCC
>JAOPZV010000103.1 GCA_025963935.1 Solirubrobacterales bacterium | reverse complement strand
CGTTCCGCCGTTCGCAGACTTTTTTCGGTTTCGCGTCTGCGTGCTTCGTTTTCCGAAGTGGCAGGTGAAGGCGTCGTGACGGTCACAGTGTTGGTGTGCACTTCGACCTTCGGCTGAGCAGCGGGCTGCGTGACCGTGCGCGTGATCGTGGGCTGACCGGCATTCTGTGTCTGCGTGACGGTTTTGTTTTTGTTGCCGACGGCAAGGCCAATCAGAACGCCTGCGAGCAGGCCGACGATGCCAGCGACCACCGACGCCCACGGGTTTCCCCACCGCCCCTCTGGAGGTAGTTCAGGCGGGAGCCGTTCGACCGGCTCGACGGGTAAAGGCGCAGGGGCAGGCTGCCTGGGCTGTCTCGCAGCGCCGAGCGGCCGCGTCGACTCTGTTGGCGGTACAGGCGGTCTGGGCGGTTCTGCGCCGCTCATTGTTTGACCGTCGCCATGGGCGCGCGACGCTATCCGAGCCTCATACGCGTTGTCAAGGCGGCCATAAGTAGTTCCCCCGTAGTACCCGCCGTTTTGCCAGAGCCGACGCGGGGACTCGAACCCCGGACCCCTTCATTACGAGCATGGCCTCGGGCCTTGCGATCGCTTTTGTTTGGTCGCGACAGTGCCGCCTTTTCGAGGCCCCGACAGGCTGATGCCAGGGAACGAGTTGTAGTCGTTCTCGGGCGTTGTGTTGCCACGGCGTTGCCAGCTGTCGCAGCGCTGAGGACGCAGCCGAGGGAGAAGTTCAGCTTGAGCGGCGATGCAATGCGTGGCGCGTCTGCCTCCAAGACATAGGGACAGATCGCGCCGGCCACGTTGCCGAACACACTGATGATCGCGCCGACCACGGCGCCGAGGAACGCAGCCTTGAGCATCATCACGCGGGCTGGAGGGCCTCCAGTGTGTAGCTGGCGATAGGGTGCTGCGCATGTTCAAGCTGAAGCGCTCACCGAAGATCAGCGCCGCTCTGAAGGCCGAGCTCGACTCAGATGCAGCCTGGATGTACCCGTGGCAGCTGACCGAGGATGTCGTGGCGCCGTGCCCGGGGACTGAGCTGCCGGACGTGCACCGCACGCGGCTAGAAATGATGGAGCCGCACGTGCGACGCTGGCTGGCCGCCAACCCGCAAGCGAGAGCGCTGGACCTCGGGTGCTGCGAGGGGTGGTTCGCGCACAGGCTGCTCGAGTGGGGAGCCGACAGCGTTGTGGGCGTCGACGTGCGCTACGTCAACATCCGCCGTGCAGAGCTGCTGCGCGACCATTACGGCATCAGCCCGGAGCGACTGAGGTTTGTGCACGCCGGCGTCCACGACACGCCGGCCGACCTCGGCGAGTTCGACATTGTGCTCGTCCTCGGCCTGATCTACCACCTCGAGGACCCGATCGGCGCGCTCCGTGTCGCGCGGCGCCACGCCCGCGGCCACGTCCTCGTCGAGTCGCAGCTGACCGAGCTCAACGGGCCCATCCGGCATGGTCTCGGGGTCGCGGGCGAGTTCCACGAGACCCACACCCACTGGGTCGCAGTGCACGAGCCCGACGAGTGGCAGACCGACGAGGGCAACGTGACCGCGTCCTATGGCGGGATCTACAGCATGATTCCGAACAAGGCCGGCCTGCTGGGAGCGATGCAGGTGGTCGGGTTCGGCGACCTGCACATCCTCGAGGCGTCCGAGGGCCACAACGCCCAGTACACCGGCGGGCACCGGCTGATGGTCGCCGGCTGCGCCATCTAGACGAGCGTCTCGGCCTTCACAGTAGAGCCGCCGGTTGGAGACGGTGCCGCTCGTGCCGGCGTCGGGGCCTTGAAGCGCACCTCGACGTCAAAGTTGCCGCTGGCGTGCGGGAAGATCGCGATCCACTGGCCGCGCACCGCCGGGACGAGAGATCGCCGAGGAGCTCTACCACGACGTCGACGTGCTGGCCAAGATCTACGCACACGTGATCAGCGAGTACCGCGGCCAGGACCTGATCGATCCCGACGAGCTCATCCAAACCCCCCCGCAGGCACCCGACAAGAGCCGACGCGGGGACTCGAACCCCGGACCCCTTCATTACGAGTGAAGTGCTCTACCAGCTGAGCTACGTCGGCGCGGATGCAGATGCTAGCGCCGACCCCAGCCGCCCGGCGCGCTGCGGGCGGACGGCCGGACAGGGCCTCATGACCCCGTCGCGGACAGCGCGCGGACGGCCTCGAGCAGCGAGTCTCCGTGCTTCTCGCAGAATGCCTCGCCGATGCCCTTGATCTCGATCAGCTCCGCCGCGTTGCGCGGTCGCCTGCGCAGCACCTCCTCGAGCACCCTGTTCGCCGCGACCGTGAACGCCGGCTTGCCCTCCGCCCGCTCCCATCGCCATGCCCTCAGCTTCTCGAACTGCTCCTCGTCGACCGGATCCGCGGGGGGCTCGTCCGGCCGCCGGCCGCTCGCCCCTGCGCTCCGCCCGCGTCTGCGCGATGGGGCCGTGCGCTCTTCGCAGACCGCGCGGTCGAGCGCCAGGTCCGGGTCGCACACGTCGCAGCAGCGGCCCGAGGCGCGGCACTGCTCCTCGTCGCCGAAGTGATCGAGGATCTGGCGGCGCCGGCAGATCTCCGATCCCGCGCTGAAGCGCTCGATCGAGCGGTAGGACTCCCAGCCGCGATCCCTCGCAGCCTGTATCGCCTGCTGGGCCCGGCGCGGGCTGCCCTGACCGGTCAGCCTGACGAGCAGGCCATCCGCTCCCGCCGGCTCGAGCTCGACCGCGCCCGCCCGCTCGGCGATCGACAGCAGCACCCGGTCGCGCTCGCCGAGCTGTCCGT
>JAOPZV010000073.1 GCA_025963935.1 Solirubrobacterales bacterium | reverse complement strand
CCCCTGCCGAGCTCGAACTGCGGCTTGACGAGCGCGAGGACGTCGTGGCGCGGGGCCAGGCAGCCGAGCACAGGCCCGAGGACCTTGGCGAGCGAGATGAACGAGACGTCGATCGTCGCCAGGTCGGGCAGCTGCTCGGCAGCAGTGCCCTCGGCGACGGCTGCGGGTGCCGCGGGAGCTGCGTCGCCGCCCTGCTCGGCCCCGTCGAGCGGCGGCGGCATCATCGCGGGCGTCAGCGACCGGGCGTTCGTCCGCTCGAGCACGCGCACCCGCGGATCGATGCGCAGGCGGTAGTCGAGGGTCCCGTAGCCGACGTCCACGGCGATCACCTCGCGAGCCCCGCGCTGCAGCAGGCAGTCGGTGAACCCGCCGGTGGAGGCGCCGACGTCCAGCGCGCGTCTGCCGGCGACCTCGATCCCCGACGCGGCGAGCGCGTTCGCGAGCTTTATCCCGCCGCGCGAGGCGAACTCGCGGCGCTCGGCGACGCTCAGCGACTCCTCGGGGTCGACGAGTTCCCCGGGCTTCTGCGCTCGGCGGCGCCCCGACCCGATCCGCACCTCTCCCGCCATCACCGACGCGGCGGCGCGGCTGCGCGATGCGAAGAGGCCGCGCTCGGTCAGCAGTGTGTCCAGGCGCCGCTTTGCCATCGCTGGCGAACCCTTACACATATGGGCGTGGCGCAATCCCGCGCCGCCGCCGCGCGGGTCTGTGATCGATGTCACACACGCCGCCCGGGGCGGCGGGCATCATGCTTGTTGATCGAGAGCACATCTCTCCTGACCCCTCCTCCCCGAAACGGCCCGCTTCCCCGGCGGGCCGTTTCTTTACCCGGGGAGCTCTCCCGAAACGGCCCGTCCACCCCGGCGGGCCGTTTCTTTTGCCGGGGAGCCCTCGCCGCGAGGGGCGCTCAGGCGCCGATGATCGCCGAGCCGGCGCCTCTGGCGGGCTGACCGCGGTCGGCGATGGCGGCAGCGACGCGCTCGGCGATCCGCTGGCCCGTGAAGCCGACCTCCTCGTGCAGCAGCGCCGGCTTGCCGTGGGTCACATACCGGTCCGGCAGGCCGACCCGCAGGATCCGCGGCGTCGCTCCGGCCTCGTTCAGCGTCTCCCACACCGCCGAGCCGAACCCGCCCGCCAGGACCCCCTCCTCGACGGTCACCAGGAGGTCGTGCTCGGCCGCCAGCTGGGCCATCAGGCCGGCATCGATCGGCTTTGCGAAGCGCGCGTCGGCGACGGTCACCGAGATGTCCTGGCGCTCGAGCTCCACGGCGGCCTCGAGCGCCTTGCCGACACCCATGCCATAGCCGATCAGTGCAACCCGCCTGCCCGCCCGGGCAGACGTGCCCGCGGCCTCGAGGTCGCCCTCGATCAGGATCTCGCCGGTGCCGATGCCGATCGGCTCGGCTTCGATCGGCAGCGCCGCGCCGGTTCCCTCCCCGCGCGGATAGCGCAGCGCGATCGGTCCGTCGTCGTACTCCAATGCGGTGCGGAGCATCTGCACCAGCATCGCCTCGTCCCGCGGGGCCATCAGCACCATGTTCGGCAGGCAGCGCAGATAGGCGATGTCGAAGGCGCCGTGATGGGTCGGGCCGTCGTCGCCGACGAGGCCGGCCCTGTCCATCGCGAACACCACGTTCAGCTTCTGCAGGCAGACGTCGTGGACGATCTGGTCGTAGGCGCGCTGCAGGAACGTGGAGTAGATCGCCGCGACGGGCTTCGCGCCCTCGAGCGCCAGGCCGGCGGCGAACAGGATCGCCTGCTGCTCGGCGATTCCCACGTCGAAGTAGCGCTCGGGCATCGCCTTCTGCAGGATGCTCAAGCCGGTGCCGGAGTTCATCGCGGCGGTGATGCCGACGACGCGCTGGTCGCGTTCGCATTCGCGCACGAGGGCCTCGCCGAACACCTGCGTGTACTGCGGCGGCGGGACGATGCGGGCCTTGCGGCTCGAGGAGCTCGTGGCCGCGGGGCTGGTGGGCGAGCCGTTGAGGATCGACTTGGGCTTGGCGGCGTGCCACTTCTCCATGCCCTCCAGCCCACCGTCCTCCGCGGGCGCGAAGCCCTTGCCCTTGACCGTTGCGATGTGCACGACGACGGGGCGTTCGGCCGCGAGCGCCTCGCGCAGCGCCTCGCGCAGCGCTTTGACGTCGTGGCCGTCGACCACGCCCATGTAGGCCCAGTCGAGCTCCTCCCACCACAGACCGGGCGCCCAGAAGGCCTTGATCGACTCCTTCAGGTGGGGGCCCAGCCGCTCGAAGGCGGCTCCGATCCCACCGGGGAGCGCCTTCAGGTTCCCCTCGACGCCGGCGCGCGCATGCCACAGCTTGGGGTTCAGGCGGATCCGGTTGAAGTAGCGCGACAGCGCGCCGACGTTCGGGGCGATCGACATGCCGTTGTCGTTGAGCACGACGACGATCGGGGTGCCGAGGCCCCCGGCCTGGCCGATCGCCTCGAAGGCCACCCCGCCGGTCATCGCGCCGTCGCCGATCACGGCCACGACCTTGCCGTCGGCCTCCGCGCCGACCTGGCGCATCGCCTCCTTGATGCCGACCGCGTAGCCGATCGAGGTGGAGGCATGCCCGGCGCCCATGATGTCGTGCGGCGACTCGGCGATCGAGCAGAACGGCGCGAGCCCGCCGTACTGGCGGATCGTGCTCAGCTGCTCGCGCCTGCCGGTCAGGACCTTGTGCGGATAGGCCTGGTGGCCGACGTCCCACAGGATCTTGTCGCGTGGGGACTCCAGCAGCGAGTGCAGCGCGACGGCCAGCTCGCATGTGCCGAGATTCGCTCCGAAGTGGCCGCCGATCTCGCCGACCGTGTCGATGATGTGCTCGCGGACCTCCTGGGCCAGCTTGGCGAGATCCTGCTCGGAGAGCCCGCGCAGGTCCTCGGGACCGTCGATCGTCTCGAGCAGGCTCATGAGCTGCGTGTGTAGATGAAGTCGGCGATCCCGGCGAGCTCCGCGGTGGCGTCCTGGCCGCCGGCGTCGCCCGCACCGGTGCCCGCGCCCAGCGGGGAGCGGACGGGCACTTCGGCGAGCGCCTCGCGCGCCATCCGGTGGGACTCGGCTGCCAGCTCTCGGGCGCGATCGATCCCGAACTGGCTCACGTATGTTCGCTTTCCGTGACGCTCATCGCTACCTCGCGGCTTTCCCAGTGCATCGTCGGTGCCCGTCACATCGAGTATGTCGTCAATGATCTGGAACAGCACGCCCAACTCGGCCGCGAAGCGGCGGAAGGGAGCCGTTCCCTGTCCATCTTCGATCCCAGTCAACAGTAGTACGCAGAGCACCGATGCGCTTATCAGGCGACCGGTCTTGAGCTCGTGCAGCCGGCGCAGCTCCGCCGGCCCGTGGGCCGTCTGCTGGTTGACGTCCGCGTACTGGCCGCCGACCATCCCGTTGACGCCCGTCGCCGCCGCCAGCTCGGCGGCCGCCGCGAGCACCCTCTCGGGGGCGGAGTGCTGGTGCGTGAGCAGATGGCGAAAGGCCTCCGCGTAGAGGCCGTCGCCCGCCAGGATCGCCACGTCCTCGCCGAACTTCACGTGGCAGGTGGGCTCTCCGCGCCGCAGCGCGTCGTCATCCATGGCGGGCAGGTCATCGTGGATCAGCGAGTAGGTGTGGATCAG
>JAOPZV010000043.1 GCA_025963935.1 Solirubrobacterales bacterium | reverse complement strand
CGGCGCCGAGACAGCGCTCCTTCAGCTGCGCGGTGAACTGCCTGACGACCTTGAAGTTGACGTCCGCCTCGAGCAGCGCCAGGCGGATCTCGCGCATCGCCGCGTCGACATCCTGCTCGCTGAGCGTGCCGTGCTGGCGCACGTCGGCGAGCGTGGCCTGGAGCTTCTCGGCGAGGGAGTCGAACATCGACGTCTGATTCTCGCAGCCCCAGCGCCCACGACGGGGCGCACAGGCGCTGTGCGGCCCTCGCCGTGGCCCGCGCGCTGCGGTCGCTCGGCTAGGGCTCGTGCCGGCTGGGCGGTGGTGGCGCCGGGCGGCTGCCGCGCGGCGGCTCCCCGGCGTCGAGCCTCCCGCGCAGCGCCTCACCGATGCCGCCGAAGGCCTCCGCGAACTCCGACGGGACGACGAACACCTTGTTCGCGTCGCCTTCGGCGAGCTGCGGCAGCATCTTCAGGTATTCGTAGCTGAGCAGCTCGCGGTTGGGTTTACCCTCGTGAATCGCGGTGAACACCGTGTCGATCGCCTTCGCTTCGCCCTCGGCGCGCAGGATGGCGGCCTGCCGGTCGCCCTCGGCGTTCAGAACGGCTGCCTGCTTGGCGCCCTCGGCGGTGAGGATCTGCGACTGCTTCTCGCCTTCTGCGGTGAGGATCGCCGCCCGGCGATCGCGCTCGGCGCGCATCTGCTTCTCCATCGCGGTCCTGATGTCGGGCGGCGGGTCCACCGACTTGATCTCCACACGGTTGATCCTGATGCCCCACTTGCCGGTCGCCTCGTCGAGCACCACGCGCAGCTCCGTGTTGACGTTCTCGCGCGCCGTGAGCGTCGCCTCGAGCGTCAGGCCGCCGATCACGTTGCGCAGCGTGGTGACCGTCAGCTGCTCGATCGCCTGCAGCGGGTTGGCGATTTCATACGTCGCCGAGCGCGGGTCGGTGATCGTGAAGTACAGAACCGTCTCGATGCCGACGACCACGTTGTCTTCGGTGATCACCGACTGCGGCGCGAAGTTCACCACCTGCTCGCGCAGGTCGACGAGCGGCTTCACGCGATCGATGAACGGCGTCACCAGGGTCAGCCCCGGCTCGAGCGTGCGGCTGTAGCGGCCCAGTCGCTCCACCACGCCGGCCCTCGCCTGGGGAATCACGCGCACCGTGCGCGCGGCGACGATCAGGACAAACACGACGACCACTGCGATGACGATTAGCGCGGCCATGGGCGGTTTCCTTTCTAGATGCCTTCTTCGGAGAGCGTATCCCCAACCCCCGCCGCTGAACGGCGTCGAGGGTCAGTGCATCACCAGCGCGGTGGCCCCCCTGATCTCCACGACCTCGACCCGCTCGCCCACGTCGATCACCTCGTCGTCGTCGTAGCTGCGGGCGGTCCACACCTCGCCACCGTCGATCTTCACGCAACCCACGCCCTCGCCGTTGGCGATCCGCTCGAGGACCATCGCGGGACGGCCGACGAGCGCCGCCGCACCGGTTCGGATCGCCGGGGGCAGGCGCCGGTGGCGGCGCGCGACCGGACGCAGGGCTCCGAAGACGATCGCGGAGGCGGCGACGAACAGGATCGCCGACAGCAACGCACCCACCCCGAGGAGGCTGACGACGGCCGCCAACCCGGCCCCGACGGCGAACGGCAGCAGGTAGAAGCCACCCTGGTGCATCTCTCCGATACCAAGGAGGCACGCCGCAACCAACCAGAGGACCCAAGCGTCCATGTCTTCAGATTACCTTCCCGGCGAGGCCGACTGCTCAAGTGACTCAGCCGTCGGCGATCAGGGCCCGGGCGAACTCCTCTGCGTCGAACGGCCGCAGGTCCTCCACCGTCTCCCCGACGCCGATCAGCTTGACCGGCAGCCCGAGCTCGCGGGCGATCGCAAGCGCGATGCCGCCGCGCGCGGTCCCGTCGAGCTTCGTCAGCACCACGCCACTGACCTCCGCGGTCTCGGCGAACATCCTCGCCTGACGGAGCCCGTTCTGGCCGGTCGTCGCGTCGAGCGTGAGGAGCGTCTCGTGCGGCGCGCCGTCGAGCTGCCTCGCGATCACCTTGCGCACCTTGCCGAGCTCGCCCATCAGGTCCTCCTGGGTATGCAGGCGCCCGGCGGTGTCGACGATCACCACGTCGATGCCGCGCGCGCGTGCCTGGGTGATTGCGTCGAACGCCACGGCGCCGGGGTCCGCGCCCTCGGGGGCGGTGACGATCTCGCACCCGGCGCGAGCCGCCCAGCCCTCGAGCTGCTCGCCGGCGGCGGCCCGGAAGGTGTCCGCGGCGGCCAGCAGAACGGTCTTGCCGAACTCTTCGCGCAGGTGCCATGCGAGCTTCCCGATGGTGGTGGTCTTTCCGGTGCCGTTCACCCCGACCGCCATGATCACGGTGGGCGTGGCGCGGATATCGATCCGCCCGTCCCCCACGCTGGCCGTCTCGGCGAGCAGCTCGATCAGGCGCCCGCTCAGCGCCTCCCCGCCCTCGAGCTCTCCGCCCGCCGCCTCTCTCTCGAGCTCCTCGACGACCGACGCGGTCGTGCTGGCGCCGACGTCGGCCATGATCAGCGCCTCCTCGAGGCGTTCCCATGTGTGCTCGTCGAGCACGCCGAACAGCGTCGAGTGGATCTCTGAGCCGAGTGCCTGGCGGGTCTTGGCCATGCTCTCGCGCAGCCGCCGAAACAGGCCGCCGCGTTTGGCCTCGCTAGAGGTCGCGTCCGCGGCCTGTACCCCCGCGTCGCGGGCGGCGTCCTCGCCGGCCGCGTCGGTGATGAACAGTTCGCTCCAGTCGCGCGCCACGGGCCGCGCGACGATAGCAGCGCCCGGCTCAGGCGACCTCTGCAACCTCCGGCGGTGGCGCCTCGTCCGCGGGCAGACGGCGCGAGAGGACCTTCGAGACCCCGTCCTTGCCCATCGACACGCCGTAGAGCCAGTCGGCAGCCTCCATCGTGCGCTTCTGATGGGTGATCACGATGAACTGGGCGCGGTCGGAGTAGCGGCGCAGGAGCCCCAGGAAGCGGTCGAGGTTCGCGTCGTCCAGCGCGGCCTCGACCTCGTCGAGGATGTAGAAGGGGCAGGGACGCGCGAGGAACACGGCGAACAGGAAGGCCAGCGCCGTCATCGACTTCTCGCCTCCGGAGAGCAGCGACAGGCGCTTGGTCGCCTTGCCGGCCGGGGTGATCTCGATCTCAACGCCGAGCAGGTCCTCCTCCTCGCCGTCGCCCTCGTCGAGCTCCGCATCGGCCTCGGCCTGGGCGGCCGCCTCGGCCGCGTCGTGCGCGGCCCCGCCACCGTTCTCGCTCACCGACTGCCCGCCGAGGACCGAGCGCGGCCCCTCGTCTTCGGCGACCAGCCGCAGCCGCCCTGTGCCACCGGG
>JAOPZV010000002.1 GCA_025963935.1 Solirubrobacterales bacterium | reverse complement strand
GCCTCACTGGCGCGATGGTCGAGGCCGCGCGCGCCGGGATGACATCCCTCTAAGCACGCCGCCCGCCGAGGCGCCCGCCGGCATGGTTGACGTGCCGCGCCTCCGCTGACATCATCTGGCGCGTGGGGGTACGGTCACGCGTTGCGGGGGCGCTGCTGGTGGCGTGCTTGTTGCTCGGCTGCGGCGGATCGAGCCACACCGCCACGACATCCACCGCGGCGAGTTCGTCCTCGGCCCAACCTCCGGCGCCTCCCAGTCAGGTTCCGGGCGGTGTGCCGTCAGCTTTGCAGGGTGTCGCCGGCCGCCTGCTGCGCGGCGGCGAGCTCGCGGGCTACAACCCGCAGGGTTCGCGCGTACTGGGCGAGAACGTCAACAGCTGGGTCGTGGCGGACCAGTACCCACCCTTCCAGCGGGCTAAAGTGGCGGCGGCCCTGCGCCGCCTTGGCTTCGTCGCTGCCGTTCGCGAGCACCTCGCCCCGACGAGTGGCAACCCGTCGGAAGCGATATCAGTCGCCCAGCAGTTCAGGACGCCCAGCGGGGCGCGCGCGCAGCTCGCCAACGAAGCCCGGCTGCCCGGTGGCGCGACGACGTTCTCGGTCGCGGGCATCCCGGGCGCGCGCGGCTTCGGCGGTTCGAGTCCGGAAGGCTCGGGTCAGAACGTGGCGTTCACCAAGGGCGCGTACTTCTACCTTGTCGGCATGGGTGCGCCGAACGGCGTCTCGCTGCCGAGCCGCGCGACGCTCGAAGCCGCCGCGACGCACCTCTACAGGCGCGTCCAGCCGTGACGCGTCAGAGACCCACGCGGTAGGCGGTCTGCGGCTCGCTCTTGCCCTTGAGCTGAAGCTGGACAGGCGTGCCGACCAAGCCGCTCAGTCCGTCGGCCACCCGCTCGGAGAGGACGATCTCGCCGCCCGCCGCCTGCGCCTGCAGGCGAGCGGCGGTGTTGACAACGTCGCCGACGGCCGTGAAGTCATAGAGCGCGCGCTGGCCGATGTTGCCGACGAACGCCTCCCCGAAGTCGAGGCCGATCCCCATCTCCACGAACGGCTCCTCCTGTGAGCCGTAGCCGACGGCGCGCAGCAGTCCGCGCGCGTGCTCGAGCATCACGGTGGGCACGTCCTCGCGGCTGAAGTCCCGCTTGAACTCGGGAAGGTAGAGAGCCATCACCTCGTCGCCGATCAGCTTGTCGATCACCGCCTTGGGGAACAGCACGTCCTCGGCGCATCCGTAGAACCGTCGCAGCACGGCCGAGGCCTCCTGCGGGTCACCGCCATCGAAGCGCGCGGTGAACCCCCGCAGGTCGGCGAACAGGATGCCCGCCGGCATCTTCATGCCGCCGGGCGGTGCGAGCTCCACGCAGGTCGCGCAGACCGTGGGGTTCTTACGCGACGGCCGGTAGCCGAGAGGACCCGCCACCCAGCGCCCGACGCCGGCGAACGGCGCGCCGCAGACACCGCAGCGTGGGCTCCGCGGCAGCGCCGCGAAGACCCAGTTGACGACGCGGTTGAAGCCGTATTCGTGCAGCCTCCAGATCACCTCCCAGTCCTCGGGCTTCAGCGGCTCGTCCGCGCGCCGGCCCGCCTTGCGGCGTATCCGCCTAGCCCCCGCGCGCTGCCATGGCGTCAGCTTGGTGCCCCCCGGCTGGTCGGCCATGGCGCCAATGGTACGCCTGAACGCCTTGGTGATGAGCACTCAGCCGCCGGATATCCACCGCGGCCACGGCAGGCCGGCGCCCGCCTCGGCGAGCTCGCCGACGGAGGGGCCGGAGAGCTCGCGCAGGGTCGCGACCTCGACGTCTCCGAGCCGCTCGATCGTCTCGCGGTTGGAGCGTTCGAGCGGGTCGGGCCGCTCGGGCCAAGGCGTCAGGACCACCGCGCGGACATCCAGCAGAGCCGTTCTGGCGACGCGCACCGTGAGCAGCGTGTGGTTGATCGTGCCGAGTCCGGGACGTGCGGCGATCACGACCGGCAGCTGCAGGGCGCCCGCGAGATCACACACCGTGTAGTCGTCGCAGAGCGGCACCAGCAGACCCCCCACGCCCTCGACGATCAGCGTCGCCCCGGAGCCGCTGGCCCGGGCGCGGGCGAGCAGCGCAGCCGGCTCGATTCGCTCTCCCGCGAGCTGCGCGGCGAGATGCGGTGAGACCGCCGGGCCGTATCGCAGCGGGGCGACATCCTCGGCGCGCATACCGGCTGCCGCGGCGAGCAGCTCGTGGTCGCGCGGCCAAGCGGCCGGGCCGCTCGCCGGAGCCTCATCGAGACCCGTGAGAACCGGCTTGTAGGCGCGAACGCTCTCGCCCGCTGCGGCGATTGCCGCGGTCAGTGCGCCGCTCAGCACGGTCTTCCCGGCACCTGTGTCGGTGGCCGTGACGAACAGCCCGCGCATGCCGGCGCCGGACGCGAGCGCTATGCCGCGCGTGCGCCCGCCGGTGCCGCGGCGGGCTCGGCGTCGTGCTCAAAGTCAAAGGGCGCACGCGGGCTGTCGCTCAGCGCCGCCGTGGCCGGGGCCGTCCGCGGGGCGTCGTCGCGCTCGAGGTCGAATGGGGCGAGGGGGCGCGCGGCCCTGGCGTAGGACGCTTCCTCGGCTTGCATCGCGTGAGGCATCGTCTCCTCCGCGACGGGCAGTTGCGCAAGCTCGCGCTCGGCGAGCGGCGGAGCCATCGACGACGGATCGAGGTCAAGCGCGCGAGCGGCCGCGCCGAAGGCATGTGCGGCCATCCGCAAGTCGGAGGCTGTGTGAGTGGCCATCGCGGTGAGCCGCAGCCGGGAGCCGCCCGCCGGCACGGTGGGGGGACGAATGGCCTGCGCGAAGACGCCTCGCTCGATTCCCTCCTGGCAAAGGCGCGTCGCCGTGCGCTCGTCGCCGACGATCAACGGGACGATCTGCATCTCGGTATCCGCCACCGGGAATCCCTCGGCGGCCAGCTCGTGCCGCAGGACCCGGGCGTTTGAGCGAAGCCGCTCGACGCGATGGGGGCTCTCCTGCAACAGATCGAGCGCTGCAAGCGCACCGGCCACCGCCGGCGGCCCAGGCGCTGTGGAGAAGATCAGCGAGCGGGCGCTGTTGATCAGGTAGCGGACGGTCTCGGCGCTCGCGCATGCGTAGGCGCCATAGGAGCCGAGCGCCTTGCCCAGTGTCCCGACGACGACGTCGACCTCGCCCTCCAGACCGGCTTCGGCAACCGCGCCGCGCCCGCCCGGGCCGAGGCTCCCGGTCGCGTGCGCCTCGTCGACGACCAGGCGGGCTCCATGGAACTGGGCCAGCTCGACGATCTGCTCGAGCGGCGCGACGTCGCCGTCCATCGAGAACACCGAGTCGGTGACGATCACCCGACCCTCGCGGCCGTCTTGACGGCCGGGGTGACGCCGCAGGCTCCAATCGAGATGTTCGACGTCGCGGTGGCGGTAGACGATCACGTCTGCGCGGGACAGCCGGCAGCCGTCGATGATCGACGCGTGGTTGAGCTCGTCGGAGAAGACCGTCGCGCCACGCGGGGCCAGCGCGCCGATCACGCCGAGGTTCGCGAGGTAGCCCGAGCCGAACAGCAGGCATGCCTCGCTGCGCTTGAAGTCCGCCAGGCGCTCCTCCAGCCGCCGGTGGATCGTCATCGTTCCGGAGACCAGGCGCGACGCGCCAGCGCCGACTCCCCAACGCTTCGCCGCGTCCGCCGCAGCGTCGCGCACGCGCGGATGGTCGGCCAGACCGAGGTAGTTGTTCGAGCAGAGGAGCAGCACGGGCTGGCCGTCGAGCAGGACCGTCGGTCCCTGCGGTCCGCTCACCATTCGCAGACGGCGAGTCAGGCCGAGCTGCTCGAGCTCGGCCAGGCGGTCCGCGATGTCCGTCATGCGGCCGTACCCCTCACCCGACCGGGGCGGGGTCGGGGCTCTTGTTGGCGGCGCCGTCGGGTCGTGGCGGCGCCGAGCGCTTGGCGCGGTAACGCAGTTGCGTGGACGGATCCCAAAGGCTCACCTGCAGGTCCACCGGCTTGGCCCGGGAGGCCTGATCCAGCCGCTGCTCCACTACGTCCGGTGTCTCGCCGGCGAGCCACCCGGAGCGGTTGTCAGGGCGCGGGTTCGCAGCGTTGTCCGGCTGGCGCGCCACGTTCAGGCCTAGCTCCTCGAACATCGCGCGGTCCGTCTCGGGCTCGTTTCCGAGCGTCGTCAGGAAGTTGCCCATCATCACGCCGTTGATCCCGGCCTTCACCGCAAGCTGCTGCAGCTCGCCGAGGTTCTCCACGCGGCCGCCGCACAGCCTGAAGAGGGCTTCCGGCAGGATCAGGCGGAAGATCGCGATCCACTTGACCGCCTCCCACGGATCCATGAACTCGCGGTCCCCGAACTTCGTCCCCGGTCGCGGGTTGAGCATGTTGATGGGCACGCTCGTGGGGTTGATCTCGGCCAGCTCAAAGGCCATCTCGACCCGCTGCGCACGCGACTCGCCGAGGTTCAGGATGCCTCCCACGCACGTCTCGAGCCCCGCCTCGCGGACGGCCTGGATGGTGCGCAGGCGGACCTCGTAACGGACGGTGGTGGTGACCTCGTCGTAATAGCTCGAGGAGGTCTCGACGTTGTGGTGCACTCGCTGGATGCCCGCCTCTTGCAGGGCGGCGGCGCGCGCGGCAGAGATGTGTCCGACGGAGGCGCAGCGCTTCAGGTTGGTGTGCTCGGAGACGAGGCGCACGCCTTCGAGGTACTTGTCGAAGTCACGCTTGGAGAGGCCCTGTCCCTGCGTGACCATGCAGAAGCGGTGCGCGCCGGCCGCCTCGGCGGCACGGGCGTGCTCGAGCACCTGTTCGGGCTCCATCATGGCGTGCATCGGCGTCTCCGCGTCGGCGAAGCGCGACTGCGCGCAGAAGCCGCAGTCCTCGGCACAGCCGCCAGACTTGGCGTTGACGAGCGAGCACATGTCCGTGGAGTCGGCGAACCGCTCAACGCGTGCCTCCCATGCCCGGTGGATCAGCGCTTCGATCTGACCGTGATCGTCGATCTCACCGAGCGCGAGAGCTTCCTCGCGAGTAATCAGCGGCGTCATGCCGCAAACGGTAAGCGGCCCGGCGGACGGCTATTCGCCGCGCCACTGCGGCGCTCGCCGCTCGGCGAAGGCGCGCATCCCCTCGCGCAGATCCTGCGAGGAGAAGGACGCTCGGCGCAGCTCGATCAGCTCCTCTTCGACGTCGCGCGGCAGCTGCCCCTCGGCTTCGAGCAGGGCGGCGATGACGCGCTTGTTGCCCGTCTGCGAGAGCGGCGCGTTGGCGGCGAGCTCACCCGCGATCTCGAGCCCCACGGCATCGAGCTCGGCGGATGCTGCGACCCGGTTCACGAGGCCCCACGTCAGCGCGGTGGGCGCGTCGATGTGGCGGCCGAGCAGGAACAGCTCGCGTGTCCGGGTCGCGCCGATCGCGTCGAGGAAGCGGCGCAGGCCAGTGTGCGAGTAGACCAGCCCCAGCTTCGCCGGCGGCATTCCGAGCCTGATGTCCTGCTGGGCGACCCGCAGGTCGCACGCCAGCGCGAGCTCGAGACCGCCGCCGATCGTGTGGCCGGGAAGCACAGCGAGCGTCGGCCGAGGGAACGCCTCCAGTGCGTCGATCGCTTCGGTGAACGGGTGCGCGACGAGTCGCTCGGCGCGCTCCTCGAACTCCTCGTCGGGGATCTCGCCGATGTCGTAGCCCGCCGAGAACATCCCATGCGCACCGGTGACCAGCACGCAGCGGGTCTGCGAGCTCGCCGAGGACAGCTCGCCGAGCGTGCTCGTGATCGCGTCGAGGATCGGGTGGTCGAGGGCGTTGCGCTTCGCCGGATGGGAGATCGTCAGGCGGGTCACACCGTCCGCCGGCTCGTCGATCAGAAGCTTGCCGTCGGCGAGCTCGCGGGGGGTGGCGGCGGGGGACACGCGCGGACAGGCTAGCCGAGGGCAGGGCTCGAGGCTGCCCGCGTCCCGGTCACTACTCGAGCACGACGAGCGTGTCGCCCTCGTTCACCGCTTGGCCCTCCTCACAGCGGATCTCCACGACGGTGCCCGCGTCTTCGGCCTCGACCGGCATCTCCATCTTCATGGACTCGAGGATCGCCACCGTGTCGCCCTCCTCGATGGTGTCTCCGACCGCGCACTCGATTTTCCATACCGTGCCGGTGATATGAGCCTCCACGTCTGTCATCCGATCCTCCAAACCCCGATCGCCACCACTGGCTCGGGACAATAGAGCCAGCCCCCGATCGATCGATGGACTCGCAGACCCTTCTCGTCGTCGCCGCATACAACGAGGCCGATCGCATCGGCGCGACTCTAGCGGCGCTCGCGCTCGCCTTTCCCGGCGCGCAGGTGTGGGTGGCCGACGATGGCTCGAGCGACGGCACGGATCAGATTGCGCGCGAGGCCGGCGCGCGGGTCGTGCGCTGCGAGCGGATGATCGGCAAGGGCCAGGCGGTCAGCGACGCGGCGCGCGCGGCGCTGGGGGAGGCCCGTGAGGCTCGCACGGCAGGGGCGGAGCAGGTGTTCGTCTTCTGCGACGGCGACCTCGGCGACTCGGCGGGCGAGCTCGGCGCCCTGCGCGACGCTGTTGCCGGCGGGGGGGCCGACGTGGCCGTCGCGGCGTTCGCCCGTCGCGTGGGCGGCGGCCTGGGCATCGCCGTGTGGTTCGCACGCTGGGCGATTCGCCGGCGCTGCGGCCTGGAGACGACCGCCCCCATCTCCGGGCAGCGCGCCGTGTCGGCCGCTGCCCTGGAGGATCTCCTTCCCTTCGCGCCCGGCTTCGGCATGGAGGTCGGAATGACGATCGACGCCGTCCGCGCCGGCCGGCGCGTCGTGGAGATCGAGCTCGACCTCGCCCACCGGGCGACCGGCCGCACGCTGGGCGGCTTCCTCCACCGCGGCCGCCAGCTGGCCGACTTCGTGCGGGTTTACCTGCGGCGGCGTTGAGCGCCGGGGCGCCGAGCGGCGCCGGGCGGGGAGGCCGCTGGTAGCCTCACCGGGGTGTTGCGCCTGGTCACGCTCGCCGCGACGGTGGCATTAGCGGCGGCGATCTTCCTGAGCACCTGCGAGGCGACGCCGGAACGCCCGTTCCAGCTGGGGTTGGTGTCAAATGCCGACGCCGGCGCGCGTGCAGCGAGGATCGGAGCCCTCGGAGCCTCGATCGTGCGGGTCGAGTTCCCGATCGATGCCACGCCGGTGCGGCTCGGCCGCGTGATCGCGCGCTTCGCACGGCACGGCGTGAGCGTGCTCCCGCTCGCCGGCTTCCACGGCCGCGTCCCGACGATCGCCGAGGCGCGCAACCTGGCCACCTGGGCGCGCGCCTTCGGGCCGTCGGGGACGTTCTGGCGGCACCGTCCCGGAGGGGCGCTCGCGATCCGCAACATCGAGTTCGGCAACGAGACCAACCAGGGCGGCCAGTTCGAAGGCTGCGGGTACTCATGCCCGGCGTTCGCGCAGCGCGCGCGGGCGTATGCGCTCGCGCTGAAGGCTGCCCAGGAAGCGATCGCCGGGCCGCTCGGCAACCCCGCCGTCGGCCTGCTCGCGATCGGCGACGACGGTGGCACCGGGTCGCCGAACTGGGTGAACGACATCTTCAGCGCGGTGCCTGATCTTGCCCACCGCATCACCGGCTGGACCGCGCACCCCTACGGCATGCACTGGTGGCGTGTCCTCGACCGGCTCGTCAGCCAGACGGCCGCCCGCGGTGCGCCCTCGTCGATTCCGATCTACATCACCGAGGTCGGCGTCGCCAGCGACAACGGCCGCTGCCTGAGCAACAACTTCGGCTGGAACCCCTGCATGAGCTACGCCGAAGCCGGGTCGGCGATCCAGTCGGTCATCTCGGGCATACGCTCGCGTTACGGCGCACGAGTCCGGGCGGTATTCGTCTTCCAGGCGTTTGATCAGCGTCGACCGGAATCGGACAGCGACCGCGAACACTACTTCGGCGCCCTCACGTCCACGGGGGGCTCCAAGGGCGCGTACACCTCGACGCTCAGCTCGCTGTTGCGCACCCTGCACTAGCGCCGCGCGTAACTTTGTTCCGCGGCGGGCGTAGCTCGCACAGATGAGCGATTTGGCGCCGATGCGCGAACAGGTCTACGGGGACCCGCGGCCGAAGGAGCATTTCGACCGCTTCCACGAGCGCGCCCGCACGCGTGAACCCGACTGGGCGTACGAGCTGACACGCATCGTCACATCGCTTTACGCATACACGCTGCTGCGCGCCCGCGCGATCTCCGTGGAGAACGTCCCGGGCAGGGGCCCGGTGATCCTCGCGCCGAATCACTTCTCCTTCATGGATCACTTCCTGATGGGCTGCTACATCCGCAGGAAGGTCCGCTTCATGGCCAAGTCCCAGCTCTTCAAAGGGCCGATGCAGTTCATCTACACCCATGGCGGCGTCTTCCCGGTTCGCCGCGGCGCGCGCGACGAGGAGACGTTCATCACGGCCGAGACGATCCTCGCGAGGGGCGGCGCGATCACGATGTACTGCGAGGGCGGCCGCTCGCGCACGGGCAAAGTGGCCGAGCAGGCGAAGCCGGGGATCGGCAGGCTGGCCCTCGAGACGGGCGCGCCGGTCGTGCCTATCGCGATCCACGGCTCCTCGCGGATACGGAACTGGAAGCGACTGCAGTTCCCGAAGACGACGATCCAGTACGGCGAGCCGATCCGCTGGCCGGCGATCGAGAACCCAACGCGCGAGCAGCAGCAGGCGGTAGCTGACCAAATCCTCGTCGAGATACGCCGCCTGTACACGGGTCTCGAGGAACACGGCCGCCGGGGGATCCTCAGGCGGTTGCGCGAGGAGCGCCGCGCTCAGCGGCGAGCGCCGAAGGGCGCCGCCATCGCATGAGCTGCGCCTGGGCGTCGGCAGCGTCGCCTAGGCTTGCGCGCACAAGGCCGTCGAGCTCGGAGGGGTAGATGCAGCAGCGACTTGACGTTGGCGGGGTCATTCGCCGGGTGTTCAACATCTACGTCGACCAGGCGCCCGTTTTGATGCCCGCGGCGGCCGTCGTCTTCGTGCTGACCGGGATCGTCTCCGCCCTCCTCGTCGCGGCCGCCCCGGCGCTCGCCCTCGTTTCGCTCGTGATCATCGTCGTCGCGCTCACGCTATTCACCGGCATGGTCGTCGAGCTCGTGGCCGACGTTCAAGACGGCCGGCGCGATGCAAGCGTCGGACAGCTCCTCAGTGCCGTCATGCCGGTCGTCTGGCGGCTCCTGCTGGTCGGCGTGGTGGCCGGCATTGGCATCGTCATCGGGTTCGTGTTCCTGATCGTGCCTGGTCTGATCCTGCTGACCCTGTGGTCGGTCGCGGCCCCGGTTGTGGTGCTCGAGCGGCCGCCCGGCCTGCGGGCGCTCGCGCGAAGCCGGGAACTCGTCAGCGGCCACGGCTGGCAGGTTTTCGGAGTGCTGTTCCTGCTGGTGATCGTCGTGAGAATCGTCTCCGGGGCGATCGAGCTGGCGGCCGAATCGGCCGGCACCGCCCCCGGCGTCATCGCGACCGTGATCCTCGGCGTCCTCACGGCGCCGCTCTCGGCGCTGGCCGCAGCGGTGCTCTACTTCGAGCTACGTGGCAGAGCAGCACCCGACCCGGGCGGCCCCGAGCAAGTCACCACCGACGAGGCTGTTGCGGAGGATCACCAGGCGGATCCCGCTGAAGCCGGTCTCGCTGACGGCGGCCCCGCCGACGCCGGTCCCGCCGTAGAGCGGTGAGGCCGCCGGCGCGGCCCGGCGCCGGGCAATAGGGTCCTTCGCGAGCGCCATGCCCGAGAAGACCGTCGCATCCGAGCTGCTGCGCCCAGCCCTGCTCGAGGGGGTCTCGATGCTGCTGGCGGCGGCCCCGCGAGTGGGGCAGGGGGAGGCGTTCGGCGCGGCCGTGCGCCTGGCCTGCGACGACCTCGGTGCGCGGGTCTGCGAGTGCGATGCGAGCGACGGCCCACTCGCCGCCGCCGGGGAAGCGTCCCTGGATGCGGCGGTCGACGGCGCCCTGGAGCCGGGTGGGGGGCTCGACCTGCTGGTCGTCGACTGCGCTTCGCTGTTCGCTGCGTTCGCGGGCGCTCCCCACGCCGACGCCGACGCCGACGCCGAGGCCGAAGGGGCGAGGGCGGCGCTTCGCGGATGCTTGGAGGCGAGCTGGAACGTGACGCGGGCGGTTGCCAACCGTGCGTTCCTCGCGGCGGGACGTGGAGGGCGGATCGTCTATCTGGCTCCCGCCGCCGGCGCTGGAGAGCACGCCGAGGGCGCGCGCGCGGGGCTCGAGAACCTGGCACGGACGCTGTCCGTCGAGTGGGCCCGTCACTCGATCACCGTTGTGAGCGTCGCCCCGGGCGAGCGAACCAGCGCGGCCGAGGTGGCTGCGCTGGTGGCGTATCTCGCCTCGCCCGCCGGTGCCTACTTCTCCGGCTGCCTGCTCGACCTCAGGGGAGTGAAGGGCTCAGCCGGACATCCCGCCGAATAGCCCGCCTGTGACATGCAGCGTCTGGCCGTGAACGTAGTTCGACCACGGCGAGCACAGGAAGAACACGCCTCCGGCGGCCTCCTCGGGAGTGGCGGGGCGCCCGAGCGGGATCAGCATCGCGGCCATCCCCCTCATCTGCTCGGGGATGCCGAGCTGGATCTTCTCGCCGTCCTTTTCCATCGTGTTCTCGTCGACCTTGGCCTGGGTCAGGCGCGTGTCGATGAAGCCGAAGGCGACCGCGTTGACATTCACCTTGAACTGGCCCCACTCCTTGGCGACGGTTTTCGTCAGCCCGACGACACCCGCCTTTCCGGCGGAGTAGTTCGCCTGGCCGGCGTTGCCGAACGTGCCGGACGTCGAGGAGATGTTGACGATCTTGCGAAAAACCTCCTTGCCTTCCTCGCGCTCCTTCTTGGCTGGCTCGCGCAGGTGCGGCGCGGCGGCGCGGATGACGCGGAAGGGCACCACTGTGTGGATGTCGAGCATCGCCTGGAAGTGCTCGTCGGACATCTTGTGGATCGGCGAGTCAAGCGTGTAGCCGGCGTTGTTGACGATGATGTCGATCTTGCCGAAGGAGTCGACCGCCTTCTGCACGAGCTCGTCGGGGACGCCCGGCTTGGTCAGGTCGCCGGCGAAGATGGCCGTCTCACCGTCGATCTCGCCGGCCGCCTACTCGGCGACGTCGCCGTCGAGATCGTTGATGAGGACCTGCGCGCCCTGGGCGACGAGCAGCTCTGCGGTCGCGCGTCCGATACCGCGCGCCGAGCCCGTGACGATCGCGGCCTTGCCGTCGAGTACTCCCATAGCTGTGAGATCTCCTTCTAGGTGGTCGGGGAGCGGAAGTTATATACGCCCGTTGGGGAGGCGGTCACCGCTGGTCCCCCAGCCCCACGGCAGCGAGGGCATCTCGCAGCGAGAGGAATGCCTGGATCCTCGCAAGCTTGCCGCCGCGCAACGCAAAGCGCACGGCGAACTCTTGATCAAGCTCGACTTGGCTGCTCGCGCCCCTCAGTTTGAGCCGACCGAGCCAGAGCTAGGCTGGCTGATGGCAGACGGCCTCGATGTTGTTCCCGTCGGGGTCGAGGATGTAGGCGCCGTAGTAGTCGGGGTGATAGATCTCACGCAGGCCCGGCGCGCCGTTGTCGGTCCCGCCCGCTTGGAGGCCTGCCGAGTGGAACGCGTTCACCGTCTCGCGCTCCTCTACTGCGAACGCGACGTGCAGTCCACCCTGCACTGCCGGCGGCCGCTCCTGGATCCAGAAGAAGGGCTTGCCGTCCTGGCCGAAGCCGGCTGCCTTTTCCATCGGCTCCATCAAGAGCGTGACTCCGAGTGGCGCGAGCATCGCTTCGTAGAAGGCCTTGCAGCGCTGATAGTCGCTGACACCGAAGCCCATGTGGTCGAGCATCTCTCCTCCTGTCTCGCGGCGGCGAATCGGTTGAGCCAGAGTTCCCGTGGACGACGGACGAAGTGCAGATTACGCGCACGGAAGCCGCGACCGCCTCGCCGCAGGTTTCCGCATACGACAGCAGATGGTCGTGCAGGCGGGTCGCCGACGGCCTGCGGGTCTCAGCCGGTGACGATTACGCCGAAGTCCTGCGTGTATATCGCGCCGGGCTGGCCATGCGCCATCGAGCCGGGCAGGTGCGGCGAGACGCCGAGACCCGTGTCGTGGAATCGCGGGTCGAGGATGTTGGCGCGATGCCCGGGCGAGCCCATCCACGCTGCGACGATCGCCCGCGGGCTGCCTTCCCACAGCGAGCCCCAGGCGAGGTTCTCGGCAACGTCGTAGCCCACTCGTGAGCTGTAGATGTAGCCGGCGGCGCGCATGCGGACGACGGGGGTGTCGCCGGTCGGGCCCACATGGTCGAAGTAGGCGCGCGCGGACATGCTGTCGCTGTGGCTCTGGGCGGCCTGGTCCAGGTGTGCGTTGGTTTGCAGCGGGGTCTCCCCATGTGCGCTGCGTTCACGGTTGACGAGGCACAGCACGGCGGCGCGTACGAGTTCGAGGTTGGCGTCGCTGGGCGCAAGTGAAGTGTCGGGGCACTGGCCGCCGACGTGGGCCTTCGACGGCTCGCGAACGACGGTCTGCTTGAGCGAGCCGGCGGGTCGCCTGACGGTGCCGGAGCGACGAGGTGCCCTGTGGGGCTTCGAAGTCCGGTGCCGGCCGTGTGCCACGCGCCGCCTACAGTGCGCGGCGGCTCGGCGCCGGCGGGTGGGGGAGTGGCTCGCGCGAAAGCGACCGGCGGCGGCGCACCGCGAGGGCCGGCGGTGGCTCCGCCTGGCGGGGGCATGATGGGAGCGGGCCTGCGCCGTCCGGGCGGTGGGCCCCGATCTCGGCACGGGCGCGTGTGCGCCTAGCGCAGAGGAGAGCCCGGCACCCGCGCACGCCAGTACGGCCGCGGACGCGAGGATGCAGATGAGGCGTATGGAAGCCACTTCTCACGTATCGGCACGAGGTTGCGCGGGCCTGAGCCGGCCAGCGCACCTTTGGACACAGTTGAGGAGAGCTGGCGGCCGAGCGGGCGCCTACAGCGCGAGCACGCGCCCGAGGATCTCGCGCATGATCTCGTCGCTGCCGCCGCCGATCGGCCCGAGGCGCGCGTCCCGTGCGGCCCGCTCGACCCAGTACTCGCGCATGTAGCCCGCGCCGCCGTGGATCTGCAGGCACTCGTCCATGAGCTCGAAGCTTGCTCGCTGGGTCAGCAGCTTTGCCATCGTGACCTCGCGCAGGGGGTCCTCGCCGTCGACGAACCGCCGCAGCGCGTCGTAGGTCACGCAGCGGCAGGTGTAGACCGAGGTGGCGAGGTCCGCGAGCTTGTGACGGATCGCCTGGTGGCCGGACAGCGGGCGCCCGAAGGCCTGGCGCTCACGGGCGAACTCGGCGGTGCGCTCCCACGCGAGCTGCATCGCGCCGACGGCGCCGAGCGCCATCGCCAGGCGCTCCCACTGGAAGTTGGCCATGATCAGCTTGAAGCCCTCGTTGAGCTCGCCCAGCAGGTTCTCCTCGGGCACGAACACGTCCTCGAAGGCGATCGTCGCGGTGTCCGAGGCGTGCCAGCCGAGCTTCTCGAGCTTCGACGAGGTGACCCCCTCGCCACGGTCGACAATCAGGAAGGAGATCCCGTGATGGCCGCCGTCCTTGCTCGTCTTAACCGCTGTGACGATGAAGTGCGCCCGCACACCGTTGGTGATGTAGGTCTTCTCGCCGTTGACGACCCAGCCTGCGTCGACGCGCTCGGCCCGCGTGCTCAATGCGGCGACATCTGATCCGGCGCCTGGCTCGGTGATCCCCAGTGCGCCGATCCTCTCGCCTTGGATCGCGGGCACCAGGTAGCGCTGCTTCTGCTCCTCGGTACCGAACTTCCAGATCGGCGGGGTGGCGATGTTGATGTGCGCGCCGATGCCCGCGGCAGTGCCGCCGGAGCCGGTGCGGGCAAGCTCCTCGGTGAGCACCGCCTCGTGCAGGTAGTCGCCCCCCTGCCCGCCGTAGCGCTCGGGGTACTTCAGCCCCAATAGGCCCTGCGCGGCCAGCTTGCCGAACACCTCGTCGGGGAACCAGCGCTCCTCCTCCCACCGCTGCGCGTGGGGCGTCAGCTCGCGTTCGATGAAGCCGCGGGCCGATGCCCGCAGCTCGTCGTGCTCCTCGGTGAACGGGGGCGTCAGCGCCAAATGTCTACAGCCCGTAGGAGCGGCCGATTACCTCGAGCATGATCTCATCGGTGCCCGCTCCGATCCGGTTCAGGCGCATGTCGCGCCAGACGCGCTCGATGTTGTACTCCTTCATGTAGCCGGCGCCGCCATGTATCTGGATGCACTCGTCGGCGACTTCGCACGCGATCCGCGAGGCGTGCAGCT
>JAOPZV010000257.1 GCA_025963935.1 Solirubrobacterales bacterium | reverse complement strand
CGGTTGAGCAGGTACACGTAGCCGCTCTTGCCCACCTCGACCGCCAGGTGCGGGATGGAGGCGGTCCCGAAGTACTGCGAGTTCAGCCCGGTCACGCCTCCCGAGGCGAAGTCAGCATCCCAGCCGTCGAGCGAGGCGGCATCGAACGGCGCGAAGAAGTCGACTGCCTTCAGTGACCCGTCGCTCTGCACCGCCAGGCGGACGACCGACTCCCCGAGGTTCGCCGGCGGCGTGCTGCCCGGGGTCGCGGTCGAGGGAGCGCCGCCGTTGCCCGTGGCGATGAACAGCGAGCCCGGTCCGTCGGAGGCGAGCCCGGCGCCCGACTGCCAGATCCCCGCGCCGCTGCCCGAGGAGCGCGACACCCAGCGGGCCTTGACGGCCGGGGTGGTCGTCGAGACGCCGAACACCCAGCCCTGCCATGGGCTGATGTCGCAGTGCGAGCCGAACGCGGCGTAGACGACGCCGTTCATCAGCAGCAGCCCCGGACGCTGCAGCTGGGTAGTGGGGGAGAAGGTCATGCTCGGCTGGTTCTGCGCGGCGCCGCTGAGCTGCACGGGCCACCCGGCCTTCTCTTTGCCGGTGGCCATGTCGATCGCGTCCATGTACCAGCGTGCCGTGCCGGAGGTGCCGGAGGCGTAGGTCTTGTGCGTGAGGTAGGCGGTGTTCGAGGCCGAGTCGATGACGGGCGTGGCGGTCACCCCGATGTTCGGCGTCAGATCGCCGCAGCCGATGTCGGCCGCCTTCCACGGCACGCCGAGGTTCAGCGGAGCGGGCCAGCGGGAAGCGCCGGTCGCAGGGTCCAGGCCGTAGACCTTGTTGTTCTGCGTGGCCACGAGCAGTGTGCCGTTGGAGAGCAGCGGCTGCGCGTAGACGGAGCCTTCGACCGCCGTCGACCACAGTTTGCCGAAGGTCCCACCGCTGACCAGTTGGGGGGTGAGCGAGACCTGTTCCGGATACCAGCCGTCGCGCAGATCGTCCGAGGAGTTCGTGACCCCCGAGGCGAGCGCCTGCGCGGCCGTGCAGAGCAGGAGGGCCACGAGCAGCACGAGCAGTGCGCTGAGACGTCCGCGCCTGCGCGTCCATTTGCCACCTCGCAGCATGCGAGCATCCCGCTCTTGCGTCATCCATTCTCCAAGCATCCCTGCTCGTCCCCCCACCTGATCGGTCGGCCGGACCCACGTGGCCCGGCGGTTGCAACGCGCCGGATGATATGGCAAGCGCCGGCGATTTGGAAGCGGATTTCCGAAAAGCTGCAGCGGGCTCAGGGCACCCGCGACGCCGCGCTCGCCGCCTGGAGCTGGCGGCGCAGCCGTGCGGCGGCCGCTTCACCATCCTGGGTGGCGAGTGCGCGCGAGTGCCGCGGCGCTCGCGCTGCGACCGCCTGATCGGCGCCTGAGCACTGCGCTTCAGCGTGGATCTGGACCTTGATCGGCGTGCGGTTGACGACCACGATGAACCAGCCCAGGTGGGCGTGCTGCATCTCGCTGATGTTGATGTCGGTGATGCCGCCGCTGCCCCCGCCGCTGATCGCCCGCGAGCCCTCCGGGCAGATCGCCGTCGCGCTCTGAACGGCGCCGGGTGCGACCGTGACGCTGGGGCCTGTGACGGAGGCGAGGCGTTTCAGCGACAGCGTGTAGACCGACGCCGACGCGCCCGGCGGTCCCTGTGGCCCGGCGGCGCCCGCCCGCCCCGCAGGGCCCCTCGCGCCGTGCAGCTTCTTCAGCACGCTCGGCTTGATCTGCTTCGTGGACGTGATGATGTAGCGCGAAGCGGCGACGCTCGTGCCGCCTAGCGCGAAGAACAGGGCCAGCCACGCGATCGGGCTCTGCCTGACAGCGTGTGCGATGCGCTTCGTCACTTGGGCTCCCTCCCCCCAGAGCTGTTGCCGGCGCCACCCTCCTGACGGCGCCTGCATTGATGATGCACGTTCGGATGGCATTTGTCGAACACTGGGCGGCTCGAGCCGGCGCGCGGCACGGCTACCCTTGGGTGCCGTGAACGCCGCCAACACCTTCGCGCTGAGCTCCGCCGAGGTGCGCGTGCTTGGCTCGCTGCTGGAGAAGCAGCGGACGACGCCCGACGTCTATCCGCTGTCGCTGAACGCGCTGCGCCTGGCGGTCAACCAGTCGACCAACCGCGACCCGGTCGTGAGCTATGACGAGCCGCTCATCCGCGACGCGCTGCATCGCCTGGAGCGCCGCGGCCTCACCCGCCTGGCGAGCGGCGCCGGCAGCAGGGCGGCGAAGTTCCGCCATCTGCTGGCCGATGCGCTGCCGATGGACGCCGCCGAACAGGGCGTCGTGTGCGTGCTGATGCTGCGAGGCCCGCAGACCCCCGGCGAGCTCAAGCAGCGGACCGAGCGCATGCACCCCTTCGCGGACCTCGGCGAGGTTCACGACACGCTGCAGCGGATGATCGAGCGGGGCCTTGTCGCGAGGCTCGAGCGCCGCCCGGGACACAAGGAGGAGCGCTACGCGCATCTCCTGGAGGCGGACGCAGAGCAGCGGCCTGCGGCGTCCCCGCAGCCGGAGGCCGCAACGTCCTCGCAGCCGCAGGACCTCCACGGGCTGCTCGAGCGGGTCGCGAGCCTCGAGCGCGAGGTCGCCGAGCTGCGCGCCGGGATACGGGATCCTGAGGGGCAGCGCCAATGACCCACACGGCTCTCATCCTCGCCAGCTCCTCCGACACCGCCACCGGGGTCGGGATCCCGCTGGCGCTCGCCGCCGGACTCGTGTCGTTCCTGTCTCCGTGCGTGCTGCCGCTCGTCCCCGGCTATCTGTCGACGGTCATCGGGGTGACGCCCGCCGACCTGAAGGACGGCGTCGGAGCCCGCCGCGTGCTCGTGCCGAGCCTGCTGTTCATCGCAAGCTTCTCGTCGATCTTCATCCTGCTGGGCCTCAGCGCGACGGTCATCGGCTCGACGCTCAACAACCACAAACACGCGCTCGAGCAGGTCGGCGGGGCGCTGATCGTCGCCATGGGGCTGGTGTTCCTCGCCACGCCGTTCGTTCGCGTCCTCAACCGCGAGTGGCACCCCGAGGCGCTCCTGCGCCTCGCCGGGCGGGGTGGGCCGCTGGTGGCCGGCGCGGCCTTCGCGATCGCGTGGACGCCCTGTACGAGCATCACCCTCGGCGCGATCCTGACCCAGGCGGCGGTCTCGAGCTCCGCCGCCCACGGGGCGCTCCTGCTGGCGTTCTACTCCGCGGGCCTTGCGATCCCGTTCCTGCTGATCGCCCTGGCGTTCGAGCGGATGACCACCGCGCTCGGCGTCGTTAAACGCCACTTCCCGGTGATCATCGGGATCGGCGGCGCGGTGATGATCGTGCTCGGGGTGCTGATCCTGACGGGTGAGTTCACGGTGCTCAACAGCTGGGTGTCGAAGAGTGTCCCACTGGGCAAATGGCAGGAAAAGATCTGATGCCCCCCGGCCTCAGGGTGAGATGGCATCGAGCGCGTCGCCCGGCTCTTTGAACCACTCGTAGCGCACCACTTTGGCGTTTCGCAGCGTCAAAAGCGCGGACTCGCGGCCGTCCATCTCGATGCCGCTCTGCCTGGCGCGCGCCCGGTAGGCGATCACCACGGCCACCCGATCTCCCTCCGACCGGAACTCCTCGGGCTCCATCTGCCAGTCCGCCCAGCCCTCGAAGACGCTCTCGACGGCCGTGGCGAACGCCTGCAGACCGCGCCGGACACCGGGCTCGATCGCTCCCGGCGGGTTCACGTACTCGATCTCGGGATCCAGAAGCTCGAGGGCTCCGGGGAAGCCTTCACGCGCCCACGAGTCGTAGAGCCGCCGCACGATCTCGACGTTCTCCTGTGACATACCGGCCTGGCGACCCCGCGACTCCGAAGCAGTCGAGGGTCAGCCGACGGTCTGCGCGGCCCCGGCCCCGGCGCGGTCTTTGCGGCGCTCGATGAAGCCCCGTTCCCAGGTCTCCTGGTTGCGCTTGGCGTCGAGCACGAAGGGGGAGAAGCCGATCACCTTGATGATCAGCCGGTTGATCAGCGACTCGGGGAACGGCAGCGGGCGCAGCACGTCGACGAACAGCACCACGCGCGTCTCGTCGGTTTCGTTCCACACCTCGTGGTTGAAGGTGTCGTCGAAGATCAGGCTCTTGCCCTCTTCCCAGTGACGGATGTCCTCGCCGACGCGGATGCGGCACGCCTCGGCGTCCTTCGGCACGATCAGGCCGAGGTGGTAGCGCAGGACGCCCTTGTAGGGGCCACGATGGTCGAGGATGTGCTTGCGGGGGGAGAGGATCGAGATCATCGCGGTGCTCATCCCGGGGACTTCGCGCATCAGAGCGGCGGTTCGCGGGCACATCTCGACGCCGAGCTTCGCCTCGAAGCCGTAGCCGTAGATGAAGAAGGTCTTCCAGCGATCGTCATCGGTGATCTCGATCTGGTCCTTGGAGATGTCCTGGAAGTTCGCCAGATCGCCCTGCACCTCGAGCAGCCGCTCGGCCTCCTCGCGGATCACCGTCCAGTTGTCCTCGATGTGCTTGACCCACGGGAAGCGCTCCAGCGGGAAGAAGGTGGCGTCGCCCACCAGCGAGCGTTTGCCGATGAAGCGCTCCACCGGGGCGAGGACCGCTTCCCCGATCCTGATCGTCAAGGCCACGACCCGGTCCCACAGCGACTTGCCCTGCGCCTCGCTCACGGCGCCCATCCTATAGCGCATACGGACGGCGCCCGCGAGGCCGGCGACATCTCCATCTGGCCGTGCCGCATGCGGCACGGCATGGAGCCGCACATGTGCGGCTCCATACGGGGCCGTGCATGCACGGCCCCGCCGGCCGGTACATGTACCGGCCGGAACAGGATCCGTCTAAGCGGCCTCGCGCAGAGCGGCCAGCTCGGGCGACTCGGCGAGCTTCTTCAGCGCGCGCTGCTCGAGCTGCGATGCACGCTCGGCCGAGAAGCCGAGCCTTTTGCCGATCGCGGTGAGCGTCTGGGGCTCCTCGCGGCCGGTGCCGAAGCGCAGGGTTAGCACCTTGCGCTCGGTTTCGGGCAGCTGTGCGATCGCGTGGTGGACGATCCGCTCTCGTTCGTGGTCCCAGGCCGTCTCCTCGGGCACCTCTGCGTCCGAGGGGAGCAGGTCGCCGAGCGCGGTGTCGCCGTCTTCGCCGATCTGCTGGTCGAGGCTGACGAGGGCGGCGCGCTGGTGGCGCACCTCCTCCACCTGCTCGATCGGCAGGCCGGTCTCGGTTGCGAGCTCCTCGAGGGTCGGCTCACGTCCGAGGCGCACCGACAGCTCGCGCTCTACGCGCCCGACCTTGCGGGAGCGCTGCGCGACGTGGACCGGGAGGCGGATCGTGCGGCCGGAGTTCTCCAGCCCGCGCTGAATCGCCTGGCGGATCCACAGCGTGGCGTAGGTCGAGAAGCGAAAGCCCTTTCGCCAGTCGAACTTCTCGCTGGCCCTGATCAGGCCGAGCATGCCCTCCTGGACGAGGTCCCCGAGTGGCAGGCCCTGGTTCTGGTAGCGCCGCGCGTTGGATGCGACGAGGCGCAGGTTGGAGTTGACGAGCAGTTCCTTGGCGTGCAGGTCGCCGCGCTCGATCCGCTTCGCCAGGTCGATCTCCTGTGCGGGGGTGAGCAGCGGGTAGCGCCGCGAGTGCGACAGCAGCTGATCGACCGCCTCGGGGATGAACGTGTCGGGCGTCGCGAAGTCGTTTCGCTCTATGGGGTTGTCGAGCCTGTCTGTGGCAGCGGTCGGCTCGCCGTCGGTGACGGCGTCGACCTCGGCCTCGTGGTCCTGGGGAGCGACCGGCTCGAGGGTCGGGGTGGTGCTTTTGGGGGAGTCTGACATGGGCGTCCTTCTAATCCGATACTTGGAGTCGGAATTATACGCCGCGATAGTTGCGTTGTCAACCATCCTCTGCCGAGGGCGCTTGGGTGCTCCTTCGACGCGTATACGCGCTCACCTGCCCGTCGGATCACTCGGTGGCTTCCCGTCGCGCAAGCTGTCCAAACCCGCGAGCGGCCCGAAAGGATCGGACATATTGCCCGCTTCGCATCGGCCGCGGGGCGCCCTGCGATGAGCGATGCGAGCTAAGCTCGGCAGATGGCCATCGACCTGAGCGACCGGGTGGTCGCGGTGACCGGCGCCTCGTCGGGCATCGGGGAGGCCACGGCGCTTGCCTGCGCGCGCGCGGGCGCGGCGGTCGCGCTGGCGGCGCGGCGCAGCGAACGGATCGACGAGCTCGCCCGCCGGATCGTGGCGGACGGCGGCAGAGCGATCTCGGTGCCCACCGACGTGGGCGAGGAGGACCAGGCGAGAGCGTTCATCGAGCGCACGAACGCCGAGCTGGGCCGGCTGGACGTGCTGGTCAACAACGCCGGCGTGATGCTGCTGGGGCCGATCGAGAACGCGCCGACCGAGGAGTGGCGGCGGATGATCCACGTGAACCTCTTCGGCGTCCTCTACTGCACCCACGCCGCCCTGCCGATCATGCACTCCCAGGGCGAGGGCCACATCGTGAACGTCAGCTCCGTCGCCGGCCGCGTCGCACGCGCCGGGTCGGGCGTCTACAACCTCACCAAGTTCGGCGTGGGCGCGTTCTCGGAGTCGCTGCGCCAGGAGTGCGTGGCGATGGGCGTGCGCGTCAGCGTGATCGAGCCCGGCGCGGTCGCGACGGAGCTCGCGGCGCACAACCGTCCGGAGGTCCTCGAGCAGATGGCCAAGCGCTTCGCGGGGGTCACGCGGCTGTCGGCCGATGAGATCGCCGACGCGATCCTCTACACGATCAGCCGGCCGCCGAACGTGAGCGTCAACGAGGTCCTGATCCGTCCCTCTGGGCAGGTCGGCTAGCCGCAGCGCCCCGCTCAGTGCCATTCGGTGGTGCGCCAGTTGTCGGTCGGCAGCTCCGGCGCCAGCCACTGCGGGACGAGCAGCTCGAGTCGA
>JAOPZV010000198.1 GCA_025963935.1 Solirubrobacterales bacterium | reverse complement strand
CTATCCCGGCGCGGAGGACGGCAGCTCAACGCGGCGGCTGGCAGAGCTGTGCCACTCGCGCCTGCACGAGCGCTACGGGCCGGGTTCGCCTGCAGAGGCTCGCGCTGCGCACGAGGAGGCCCGGGCGCGCCTGGAGGAGGAGCTGCGTGTGATCGAGCGGCTCGGGCTGGCGGGCTTCTTCCTGCTCCACCAGGACATGCTCGAGCTCGCGCGCGAGGTCGCCCTGGAGGTTCGCGGGCCGGATTCGGTGCGCGCGCTGCTGGCGCCGGGGCGCGGGCGAGGGTCATCGGTCTCATCGCTCGTCTGCTACCTGACAGGGCTGTCCCATATCGACCCAGTCGCGAACAAGCTCGCGCTGGGGCGCTTCCTGCACGAGGACCTGCATGGGCTGCCCGACATCGACCTCGACTTTCCGCGCGACATCCGCGAGCGGCTGATCCCACGTGTGCACGAGCGTTACGGACACGACCGCTCCGCGCTGGTGGCCGCCTTTCCGACCTTCCGCGCGCGGGGGGCGATCCGCGAGCTGGGCAAGGTCCTCGGCCTGCCGGCCGGCGGGATCGAGCGCCTGGCCAGAGGTGCGGACAGTTACGGGTCAGGCGCCGAGCACGACGTGGCCGCCGCGATCGCAGGCGATCGTCCCAGTGGGGGCGTGCCGGGCGCCTCAGGCGGCGGGAAAGAGACGCCGTCGGAGCGCTGGCGCTGGCTCGCAAAGCTGATCGAGCAGGCATATGGGCTGCCCCGGCATCTGTCGCAGCACTCCGGCGGGATGATCGTGTCGACCAGGCCGCTGATCGACTGCTGCCCTGTCGTGCCCGCCGCGATGGAGGGTAGGCAGATGGTCCAGTGGGACAAGGACTCGTGTGCTGATGCCGGCTTCTTGAAGATCGACCTGCTGGGGTTGGGCATGCTCTCGGCGGTTGAGCGCTGCGTCGATGAGATCGCCCGCTCCCGCGGCGAGCGCATCGATCTCTCGCGCATCCCGTTCGACGACCCGGACACGTTCAGGGCGATTCGCGCGGCAGATACGGTCGGCGTCTTTCAGATCGAGAGTCGCGCTCAAATGCAGTCTCTGCTGCGCACGAGGCCACTCGATCTCGAGGATCTGACCATCCAGGTCGCGATCGTGCGGCCCGGCCCGATCCAGGGGGGTGCGATCAATCCCTACATCGAGCGTCGCCGGCGCCTGCGCGAAGACCCGGCGTATGAGATCCCCTACGAGCATCCGGCGCTCGAGCCGGTCCTGCGCGAGACGCTCGGCACGATCATCTTCCAGGACCAGGTCATGCAGGTGGCAGAATCGTTCGCTGGCTTCAGCCCCGGCGAGGCGGACGGCCTGCGCCGGGCGATGAGCCGCAAGCGCTCGCAGGAGCTCCTGGGCCGCCATCGCGAGCGCTTCATCGCTGGGGCGCTGCGGCATGCGGGTGCCGACACCGCGACCGCCGAGCGCGTGTGGGGGATGGTCGAAGGCTTCGCCGGCTTCGGCTTCCCCAAGGCTCACAGCGCCGCATTCGGCCTGCTCGCCTACCAGTCGACGTGGCTCCGGGTGCACCATGGCGCGGAGTTCCTGTGTGCGATGCTGAACGAGCAGCCGATGGGCTTCTACGCCCCGGACAGCCTCGTTCACGAGGCAGAAAATCGCGGGATCCCCATGCTGGCGCTGGACGCCAACGCCTCCGCTGCGCAGTGCACCGTGGAGGCAGGGGGTGTGCGTCTGGGGCTCGGCTACATCAAGGACGTGCCGGGCAGCGAGGTCGCCGTGCTCGTCTCCGAGCGGGAGCGAAACGGCCCCTTCCGCAACCTCTCCGATCTCGCTGCGCGCGCGGGCGTGAGGCGCAGAACGCTCGAACAGCTCGCCTGGTCGGGCGCATGCGACAGCCTCACGGCCGGGTTGTCACGCGCAGCCGGCTTCTCGCAGGCAGCCGGGTCCTCGACGAGGACCGGGCCGCTGGGCAGCACGGACAGGCGTGCGGCCCTGTGGGAGCTGGGGGTTGCCACACCTGCGGAGACGGCCGGCGAGAGCACCCAGCTGGCGCTGCCGATGGAGCTGCCGCCACCGCCGCGCCTGCGCCGGCTGGGACGCTGGCAGCGGCTGATCGCCGACTACTCGACCAGCGGGGTCACGATCGGCGACCACGCGCTGGCCGTTCTGCGCGAGCGGCTGACCGTGCCGAGCCGAGCGTGCCCGGTCGGGCTCGTCACCAGCGCCCAGCTGGCGCGGCTTCCCACGGGCTATGAGGTGGCGGTGGCGGGTCTGGTGATCGCCAGGCAACGGCCGGGAACCGCAAACGGGACGATGTTCCTGCTGTTCGAGGACGAGTTCGGGACCGTCAACCTGATCGTGTCCAAGGCGGTCTACGAGCGCCACCGTCATCTGGCGCGCGCGGAGCCGCTGCTGCTCGCAAGGGGTCGCCTGGAGCGCTCGGAGGAGCTGGCAGCGCCGAGCGCGTGGATCACACGCGGCGCGGCTCAGACCAGCGACGCGGCAGGGGAGAGGGAGGAGATACGCCCGGTCATCAACGTGATCGTGCGCGAGCTTGCGCCGTTGGAGCGCTTTCTGGCGGGAGGTGTCGAGGACGAGACGGGCGCGGCCGGCGCAAGCGTGCACCACCTTCCCGGGCGCCGCGCGGCAACAGGCGCGGAGCAGGGCGGTGCCGAGGAGGAGCCGCGCAGCGCCGAGGTCGGCTCGAGCATGCGCGCGGCCGCTCCGCCGGTGCAGAGCTTCGCGGCGGGACGCAGGCGCTAAGCGACCCGAGGCGTCGCTCCCGCCGGCAGGCCGGCCGGGCAGGCATGCGCGAATGATCGAAACCGTCTCAGCCACTCGATAAGCTGGCAGCCGATGAGTACAGTTGTCTGCAACGCACCGGCAGCGACCGCCCGCTCGAAGATCACGGTCGTCCTCGGCCAGTTCGGCACCCCGATGGGCCGCGGCCTTGCACAGATCCTGAGCGAGGACTCCGGCATCGAAGTGATCGCCGCCGCCCTCGAGCCGGCGCTGCTGGCGGAGACCGTGGCCACGCGAGCGCCCGACGTCGCGCTGCTCAGCGGGCAGGCCGCCTCCAGCCGCCAACTGGTCGTCACGCTCACCTCGCTGCACCCCGGCCTGCGAATCGTCGCCGTCGCCAACGAGCCCTCGCGAGCCTATGCGCTGCGCCTCATCACATACGGCGTCGCAGCGTGTCTCTCGAGCAACGCGTCGGCGGCGGACATCCTCGGGGCGATACGCCTGGCGCTCGAAGGCAAGCAGCTGATCGCCTGCTGGTCGCCCGGTCCTCGCACCGTGCAACTGTCGGAGCTGTCGGCCCTGACCAGCCGCGAGGGCGAGGTGCTCACGCATCTCCAGGCGGGTGCAACGAACGCCGAGATCGCGGCGCTGCTGCACATCAGCACGGAGACCGTGCGCTCTCACGCGTCGAGCATCTATCGCAAGCTCGACGTGCGCGGGCGGCGCGACCTCCCGCGACTAGGTGAATGACGAACCTTGTCACCCGTGTCACTCACCCGATTACCACTTGAACCACCCTCGCGAGCGATTGTGGGGCTCCCGCCGCTCGAATAGAAGTGACGACAGGGGGGACGCAAATGTGAACCAGAGGAGGTGGCAGTTGTCCAGAAGGTCAACGATAAAGAGGAGAGCGCTTCTCGCGATCGCCGCGATCGCAGTCACAGCCGCATTCGCGCCGGCCGCGGCGCACGCCGAATACTACGGCGGTTGCACGTACAGCTGGGGCGCGCCGTGTTACATCGTGTACGGCGGAATTAACTACCTGATCACGCAGGACCCCGACCACGCGCTGATCGCGTGGGGCAACACCAGGCCGTTCAACGGCTACAAGGCCGCCTTCCACGACGGCGTGGAACGCGACATCTGCGGCACGATCATGGAACACGAGGGGAGGCTGTACCCCTACGGGTGGACGTGCGGCTGGGGGCAGGTCGTTCAGACCTATCCCGGCATCGTCGGATACTCGGCGATCGGTGGCGGTCAGTACTACAACATCGCGCTTTACCAGATGATCGATTGGGGAGAGGCCGGCCCGTGTGGACAGCAGGGCTCCCTCTGCTGAGAAAGGTCGGTCGCGGCTCCGCCCCATGGCACGCGTGCCAATCATCGTGTCGGCGCTATTGGCGCCGGCGCTGTGTGCCTGCGGCTCACAGCACGCTGCGGCGCCTTCGCCGGCGTCGCAGCGTGCCGCCGCGGCCACGACGCCAGCCGCCGTGGCGCCTCGCGATGGCGTGCGGCGGACCCGCCAGGAACAGGGCGCCGTCGGCTTCGCCGTCCTGCGTCGAGCCGTTCGGCACACAGACGCTCTCCCGGCCCGCGCTGCAGAAGCAGTGCGTCGCGGAAACGAAGCGCACCTCACCGGAAACATCACCCTCGACGCGCGGTCGGCGCGGCGCGTCTCGCTGCGGGGCATCCCGCCGCTGTGGGTGCTCGGAGGCCGCCGCGCAGTCTGTCTCATCGCAGCCGGGCCGGCGGCGGGCAGGCGCGGCGTCGAGTACGCCCTCAGCTGCCTGCCACCGGCGCAGGCGACGCTCGGTCTTCTCGTGCGCACCTATATCGACGTCGCGCTTCGCCCGCCCCGGACGCTGGTCGAGGGGATCGTGCCGGACAGCGCGCGCAGCGTGGCGCTCAACCTCGGCGGCGAGCGCCGCAAGCCTCTGGAGCTCCGCGAAAACGCCTATGCGGGGCTGGCGCAGGCTCCGCTGTCGGTCATCCTCCATACCCGCACCACAACTCACAGCGTTCCGCTGCCGCTCGCGCCGGGCTCGGCCGGAGTCCTGCTCGGAGCAGCCGGGTAGGCGGGCGATGAGACGCCTCGCAACGGCTCTGGCGTGTGCGGCGGCCTTCGTGGCCCTGGCGGCCGCGAGCGCGGACGCGGTATCGATCGTGCAGCATCCCCTGCCGGGCGGTGCGCGGCTGCTGTCCCCGGACGTCCTGCTGGGCGTGGCCGGCGGCGTGGTGAGCGCCGCGACGGCGCAGGGCCCTGCATTCGAGATGATCAACACCGGCGGCGCCGTGTCACTCACGGCGGGGCCGGCGGGGCCGACGGCGATCCGCATGACGCGCGGCCCCAACGGGAACCTGTGGTTTCTGAGCACCGTCCTCGTGAAGGAACCGGGCGGTGAAGAACTGCCGTACGCGGCGCTCTTCGAGGTCACGACGGCGGGCATCGTGCAGCGGGCCAGGTACGCGTCCACAGGCGATGCGCCGGTCGCCCTCGCCGGTGGCTCCGACGGCGCACTGTGGCTCGCCAACGACGGCGGTGGCTATTCGATCGACCGCTTCCTCCCGGGAGGGCAGATCGTCAGGCATCCCACATCGGGACCGCCGATCGCGATCGCCGGCGGACCGGACGGCGCGCTGTGGTTCACCGACGCCGGTCCCTGTCCCGGCTACGGCGGCCCGTGCATCGGCCGCATCGCCACGACCGGTGAGCTGAGCTACTACCCGCTGCCCTGGCCGTCGGGGCCCTTCGGCATCACGGCCGGAGCCGACGGTGCGCTGTGGTTCGCGGAGTGGCAGGCATCGGCGATCGGGCGCATCACCACGAGCGGCGCGATCCAGCAGTACAAGCTCCCCAACCCGGCCGGCAGCGCCCCTGGCGCCGGCGGTCCAACGCCGGTCGGCGTCGCACCCGGGCCGGCGGGCTCGATCTGGTTCACGGACCCCGGCGACGACGCGGTCGGCCAGATCACCGCGGCCGGCACGGTGAGCGAGTATCCGATCCCGCCCCTCGCAGGCGGCGAGCGGGTCAACCCCGCGTTCGCGGAGGCCGTCCCGCAGGGCATCGCAGCCGGACCGGAAGGGCTGCTGTGGGTCACCGAGGCGAACGCCAAGACGATCGCCAGCGTCGACCCGAACGGCCAGCCGCGGTCGGTCGCCGCCCGCCGCGGACGTGCCGCCGCTCATCGCAGGAGCCGCCGCCGCAGAGCGCTACGCTGAGCCCATAGCGCGCCTGGGAGCCACCGACCTCGACGTCTTCCCGCTGTGCCTCGGCGGCAACGTGTTCGGCTGGTCGATCGACTGGCAGCGCTCCTATGAGGTGCTCGACGCGTACGTCGAGGCGGGCGGCAACTTCATCGACACCGCCGACAGCTATGGCCGCCGCGGTCCCGGCGGCGAGGGGGAGTCCGAGCGGATCATCGGCCGCTGGATGGCCGAGCGCGGGAACCGCGACCAGCTCGTGATCGCCACCAAGGTGGGCGCCTCGCCATCGCTACCCGGGCTCTCCGCGGAGACGATCGGCAGGGGGATCGAGCGCTCGCTGAAGAACCTGAAAATCGACACCGTGGACCTCTACTACGCCCACCAGGACGACCCCGCAACCTCTCTCGACGAGACGCTCGGCACCTTCGCCGAACTGATTCAGAAAGGCAAGATCCGCTACGCGGCAGCCTCGAACTACAGCGCGCCCCGCCTGCGCGAGGCGCTGGCGGTGGGCGAGGTGGAGGGGATGGCCAGATACGTCGCGCTGCAGACGCACTACAACCTGATGGAGCGCGAGCGCTACGAGCGAGAGCTACAGGCGGTCTGCGAAGAAGAGCGGATTCCCTGCCTTCCCTACTTCGCCCTCGCCCGCGGCTTCCTGACGGGCAAGTACCGGCCCGGCGGCCCCCAGGTCGAGAGCCCGCGCGCCGCCGGCGTGCTGGAGAGCTACTCCAACGAGCGCGGTTTCGCCGTGCTCGAGGCGCTCGAGCAGGTTGCCACCGAGCAGAACACCACGATGGCCGCCGTCGCACTCGCCTGGCTCCTCGCGCAGCCGACGGTCGCCGCTCCCGTCGCCAGCGCCACCTCGCCGCGGCAGCTCGCCGAGCAGCTGCCGGCAGCCGAGCTCCGGCTGACCGCTGAGCAGCTCGAGCGGTTGAACGTGGCGAGCGCTCAGCCGGCGGCGAAGACCAGCAGCTGACCGTCGGGGTCGCGGACCGACAGGAGCCCGTCCTCGGCCCGCGAGGCCGCGCCGCCGGACGGCTCCCGGGAGAGCTCCCGCTCGAGCGAGTCGACTGCCTGCTCGCCGCCCAGCTCGAAGCGCACCTCGCGCAGCCCCGGGGCGCTGTCGGGTGCTGCGCCGGCGCCCTCGCTCTGCCAGGAGTTGAGGCCCACGTGGTGGTGGTAGCCGCCAGCCGACAGGAAGGCCGCCGAGGGCATGCGCGCCTGCTCCTCGAAGCCGACGGCGCCGCCGTAGAAGGCGGCTGCGCGCGGCACGTCGGAGACCTTCAGGTGGACGTGCCCGACGCTCGCCTGGGGCGGCAGGGAAGGGGCGGGGCCGCCGAGGTCCTGGGCGAGAAGGTCCTCGAGGTCGAGCGGCATGGTGACCATCCTCACGCCCTGTCCGCCCGCCGGGCGCTCCCACTCCTCGCGGGGGCGGTCGGCGTAGATCTCGATCCCCAGGCCGTCGGGATCGCTCAGGTAGAGCGCCTCGGAGACGCCGTGGTCGGAGGCGCCCTCGAACGGCCAGCGCTGTCCCACCACGCGCCGCACGGTCGCGGCGAGCGACGCGCGCGAGGGGTGGAGCCAGGCGACATGGAACAGGCCGGTGCTGGCCGGCGGCAAGGACGTCGCCTGCGAAATGCCTCTCAGCAGCAGAGCGGGGCGCTCCGGGTCGGGACCGAGGCGCGCCTCGCCACCCTCGCTCGAGGAGAGCGGCAGGCCGATCACCCGCTCGTAGAAGTCGGCGCTGCGGGGCACGTCGCTGACGGCCAGCGTCACGGCGCCGATGCGCAGGTCCGGGTCGATCACGGCCGCTGGGCTCGATCGATGCGATCCACCCCTTCAGGGTAGTCTCCTGCCGGCATGAACTACCGCAAACTCGGCCGGAGCGACATCGAGGTCTCGGAGATCAGCCTCGGCTCGTGGCTGACGTACTCCGGCGGGGTGGGGCGCGAGCAGGCCGAGGCCTGCGTGCAGGCGGCATTCGACGCCGGGATCAACTTCATCGACACCGCCAACGTGTACGGACGGGGCGCCGCCGAGTCGCTGCTCGGCGAGGTGCTCGCCGGGCGTGAGCGCTCCTCCTACGTGCTCGCCACGAAGGTCTTCTTCCCGATGTCCGACACCGATCGGGGCCTGTCTGCCGCGCAGATCCACAAGCAGATCGACGCCTCATTGCAGCGCCTGCGCACCGACTACGTCGACCTCTACCAGTGCCACCGCTACGACGACCAGACGCCGCTGGAGGAGACCATGGCGGCGCTCACCGAGGTTGTGCGCTCGGGGAAGGCCCGCCACATCGGGTTCAGCGAGTGGCCGGTCGAGAAGGTCGAGGAGTCGCTTGCCATCCCCGGCGTCGCACGGTGGGTCTCCAGCCAGCCGCAGTACTCGATGCTCTGGCGCAAGCCCGAGGCTGAGCTGATCCCGCTGTGCGAACGCGAGGGCATCTCGCAGATCGTCTGGTCGCCGCTCGCGCAGGGCGTGCTGACCGGCAAGTACCGCCCCGGCGAGCCGCCGCCGGCGGACTCCCGCGCGGCCAGTGACAGCATGAGTGGCTTCATCGATCGGCTGATCGAGCCTCGCGTGCTCGAGGCGGTCGAGCGCCTGCGGCCGGTCGCCGACGCCGCCGGCCTGACGATGGCCCAGCTCGCCCTCGCGTGGGTGCTGCGTCAGGAGAACGTCGCCTCGGCGATCGTCGGAGCGAGCCGTCCCGAGCAGGTGCACGCCAACGCCTCGGCCTCCGGCATCGTGCTCGACGACGAGACCCTCGCCGCGATCGACGAGGCGCTCGGCGACGTCATCGTCCGCTGACGCTCAGCGGGCCTCCACGACGAGCGTCTGAAAGGCACGGCCCACCGGTCCCTGCACATCGTGCAGCACCGCCTCGGCGAGCCCCATGCCACCCGGGTGCAGGAGCGTGCGGGCGTCAAGGCCGATCCACTCTCCCTGTGGCTGTCGCTGAAGGTGGATCGTGAGGTCCGCGTTGATGAACACGTAGCGCTCGAACGGCAGCACGGCGCTCACCCCGTTGCCGAAGTCCGCAGTGCCGGCCAGCCGCGCCAGGGCAGTGAGCGGCTCGCCGGGCAGCAGCGGGTGACGCAGGCGCATCCACACGCGGGCCGGGCCCGGGGCCCACGGGTCATCCAGCCAGCGCATCTCCATCGCGCTCGCCGCGAAGCTCGGCCGATCGGTCCCGTCGAGGGCGAAGCGGACGGGATCGCCCGCCTCCGGCCCCGGCATTCCGGCGGGCGCCGCGCCAGCGCCCGGGTGAGCGCCCGCGTGAGCGTCCGGCCGGCGATCGGCGGAGCTCAGTGCGATGGGCGTCGCCGCCCCCGCCGGCAGCTCGTCGGGCACCTCGCGCACGCGGAGCGCGCTCGCCCGGCAGATCAGCTGCCCGCCGCTGCGCAGCTCGCACGCCAGCTCCTGCACGCGGCGACCCGGCCGCACGATCGAGGTGGACAGCGACAGCGGGGCGAACGGGATGGGACGCAGCAGCTCGAAACCGAGGCGGGCGATGCGCAGATCGGCGCCCGGTTGCAGGCGCTCGAACGCCGCGGTGATCAGCGCCGCTGGCGCACCGCCGTGCAGCGCGTCCGGATCCCATGGGCCGCGGGCGTGCTCCGTCGGCATGAACTCCCCGTCCTGCGCGAGGAACACGCTGTCGCTCATCGGCCGCTCACTGCGGGAGGCGTGCGACGAAGTCGGCGAGCTTGCCGGGATCGCTGAGCGGCGGTCCATGGCCGAAGCACGCCAGGCGCGGGCGCAGCTCCGCCAGGCGGCGGGCCGAGCTGCGGTTGCGGGGCGGATCGGGCGTGAATGCAGCCAGCGGCTCGTGCAGTCCCGGAATGCCCGTCAGGATGTTCATGTTGGTCAGAACGTCCCCCACGATCAGCACCCGGTCGGACTCCCGCCAGAACGCGACGTGCCCGGGGGAGTGTCCGGGGGTCTCGAGCACGGTGAAGCCAGCCACCTCGTCGCCCTCGACGAGTGCCCGGGCGACCGGATGGGCGGGGCCCACCCAGAAGCGCCGCTGCACGAACGTCGCCATGCTCGCCTGGGCGGCGCCGGCCACGCCCCCCGGGGTCTCCATCGCGGGGACGTCTCCCTGCCCGCACCACAGGGGAATCCCGAGCCGCTCGCAGATCGCGTGGCTGGAGCCCTGGTGGTCCGGATGGGCGTGTGTGAGCGCATGGGCGGTGACCGTTCGGTCGGCGATCTGGCGCATGATGCGGCCCTCCCCCTGCCGCGTGGCCGCGTCGATCAGCACGTCGCCCACGAGGTAGACGTTGATCGCGTTCGGGGGCCAGCCGCGCAGCTGGTGGACGTTCTCGGCGAGCTGCCTCATCGTGCGCTCCTCCTGTTCGTGGTCGCGTGGGTGGTCATGTGCGCGACTGCTCCCAGGAGAAGCCGCGCACGGCGAAATACAGGCCGAACGCGCCCCACAGCGCGATCACGGCCAGTGCGTCGAGATGCGAGCCGAGCCCCGAGCCCGTAACGAGCGCTCCCGACAGACCGTCGATCAGCGGCTTCAGGGGCAGCGCCTCGGCGATCGTGCGCAGGAACCCCGGCGCGCTGCTCGAGTCGAAGACGAAGAACGACACGAACACGACGGGCAGGAAGACGGCATTGACGTAGGCGGCGGTCGACTCGAAGTTCGGGATCACGTGGGCGAAGGCGACGCCCAGCGCGGAGAAGCACACGACGCCCGCCACCACGAACACCACGAGCTCGCCCCATTCGGGGGGCCAGCCGATGCCGAAGAA
>JAOPZV010000187.1 GCA_025963935.1 Solirubrobacterales bacterium | reverse complement strand
AAGTTGCCGTAGGTCAGCTCGACCGGACGCGGCGAGGCGGTCGTCCCGGACGTGTGGATGATCGCGGCCGTCGCACGGAGATCGTGTTGGGCGGGCAGGGCTTTGTCCAAGGTCGCTGGATCGGCGGCCAGAGGCTCGTCCAGATCGGCGGCCAGAGGCTGGTCGACGACCACGCGCGCTCCGGCGGTGATCCGGGCGCGCTCCGCCGCCGACAGGCGCAGGTCGACCGGAACAGCGACGGCCCCGAGGAGCAGGCATGCGTGCAGCGCCTGCGCGAACGCCAAGCCCGCGGGCAGCGCGATCGCCACACGCTCGCCTGCAACCACGCCGCTCGCCGACAGCTCGCAGGCGCCGGCGTGCGCCGCGGCGTGCAGCTGCGCATAAGACCAGTCTCCCGCCGGCGTCTGCAGCGCCGTGCGATCGGGCCGCGCTCGGGCGGCGCGCGCCAGCCATCCCTCGACGACCATGGCGCACAGGCTAGCCTTCGCGCCATGACCACGGCCTGGATCCCCGCAGCCCCCGGCGCAGCCGGCGAGTACACGGACATCCGCTACGAGAAGTCTGCGGCGCCGCAGGAGGGCATCGCGAAGATCACGATCGATCGCCCCGAGGTGCGCAACGCGTTTCGCCCGCGCACCGTGATCGAGCTGTCGCAGGCGCTCGAGGACGCACGCGAGGACACGCGCATCGGCGTCATCGTCCTCACGGGTGCGGGGCCGGACGCGTTCTGCTCGGGTGGCGACCAGCGAGTGCGCGGCGACTCCGGCTACCTCAACGACGACGAGGCGGGGAAGGCGGGCGTGGGTCGCTTCCACGTGACCGACCTGCACCTCCAGATCCGGCGGCTTCCCAAGCCCGTCGTGGCAATGGTCGCCGGCTATGCGATCGGCGGAGGGCACGTCCTGCACCTCGTCTGCGATCTGACGATCGCGGCGGACAACGCGCGCTTCGGCCAGGTCGGACCGCGGGTGGGGTCCTTCGACGGCGGCTTCGGCGCCGGCCTCTTGGCGAACCTCGTCGGGCCGAAGAAGGCCAAGGAGATCTGGTTTCTGTGCCGACAGTACTCGGCTGACGAAGCGCTCGAGATGGGTCTCGTCAACACGGTCGTCCCGTTGGAGAGACTCGAGCAGGAGACGGTCGGTTGGTGCAGGGAGATGCTCGCCCTCTCGCCGTTCGCGCTGCGGCTGCTGAAGGCGAGCTTCAACGCCGCCGAGGACGGGCTGAGCGGAGTGCAGCAGCTGGCGCACGACGCGAACCTGCTGTTCTACGGCAGCGAGGAGGCGCAGGAGGGACGCGACGCCTACCGCGAGAAGCGAACGCCGGACTTCTCCCGCTTCCCCAAGCGGGCGTAGTGTGAGCGCGATTCGCATCTGGGTCATGGCGGCCCGCGTGCGCACGCTGCCCGCGGCGATCGCTCCGGTGCTCGTCGGCACCTCGCTCGCACTCGGGGACGGACGCTTCCACGCGCTGGCATTCGTCGCGGCGCTGCTGGGCGCCGTCTTCATCCAGGTCGGCACGAACCTCTCGAACGACTACTCCGATGCACGTCGCGGCGCGGACACCGAGGACCGGCTGGGCCCGGTGCGCGTGACCGCCGGTGGACTCGTCCCCCCCAGCCAGGTGCTGCTGGCGACCTACGTGACGTTCGGGCTGGCGGTCGCCTGCGGCGCCTATCTGGTCGCCGTCGCCGGGCCCGAGCTGCTGGCCGTCGGCGCCGCCTCGATTCTCGCCGGTGTCCTCTACACGGGCGGCCCGCGGCCATACGGCTACGAGGGTCTCGGGGAGCTGTTCGTGTTCCTGTTCTTCGGCGTCGTCGCCGTGGTCGGCTCCTACTTCGTGCAGGTGCAGGATCTCCCCTGGCAGTCGTTCGTGTGCGCCCTGCCGGTCGGTCTGCTGGCCAGCGCGATCCTCGTCGTCAACAACGTCCGCGACCTCGAGACCGACCGCCGCGCGGGCAAGCGCACGCTCGCGGTGCGCCTCGGGCGGGAGCGCACCCGCGCGCTCTACACCGCGATGCTCGCCGGAGCGTTCCTCACGGCCCCGCTGCCTTGGGCGCTCGGCTCGATGAGCGCCTGGCTGCTGCTTGCATGGCTCGTCGCGCCGCTGGCGTTCAGGCTCGCAGCGGTCGTGCGCTCGCGCAGCGACGGTCCGGCCCTGAACGGCGCGTTGGCCGGCACCGGCGCGCTGCAGCTCCTGTTCTGTCTGCTGTTCTCCGCGGGGATCCTCGCGAGTGGTGGAATCTCCCCGTGAGACTCGAGGTCGAGCGGCGCACCCTGCGCCTCGCCGGCGCGCTGCACAGCTCCTTTGGACCCGTGCGCGAGCGCCAGCTCCTGACCGTCGCGCTGACCGACAGCGACGGGGTCACAGGGTACGGCGAAGCGGCACCCCTCGAGGCATACGACGGGGTGGGCATCGCGTCCGTCGAGCGGGCGCTCGGGCGCTATCGCGCGGTGCTCGCCGAGCTCGAGGGAACCGACGGGGCGGCGCTGCTCGATGCCTGCCGCGACGTCGAGGACCTGCCGGCGGCGATCGCCGCGGTGGACCTCGCCCTGTGGGATCGCGCCGGGCGTCGCGCCGGCAAGCCCGTCGCCGAGCTGCTCACCGACCGTCCGGCGGCCGAGGTCCCGGTCAACGCGACGCTGTCGGCGCTCGACCGCGCAGGGGTCGCCGAGGAGGCCGCCGAGGCGGTGCGCAAGGGGTTCGCGTGCCTGAAGGTGAAGGTCGGCGTCGGGGACGACGCAGGGCGCATCGCGGCAGCGCGTGCGGCGGCCGGCCCAGAGGTGGCGCTGCGTCTCGACGCAAACGGGGCGTGGAGCGTCAGCGAGGCGGTCCGCGCGATCGAGTCGCTCTCGCCGGCCGGTCTCGAGCTCGTCGAGGAGCCCACCCACGGCCTGAAAGCGGTGCGAGAGGTGCGCGAGCGGGTGGCGGTGCGGGTGTCGATCGACGAGACCGCCGCTGAGCCGGGTGCGCTCGGGGCGGGCGTTGCCGACGCCGTGTGCCTGAAGATCTCCCGCTGCGGCGGGCTCTCGGGGTTGCTCGCCGCGGCGGCGCTCGTGCGGGCGTCCGGCGCCGAGGTCTACCTCGCCTCCACGCTCGACGGGCCGCTCGGCATCGCCGCCGCGGTTCACGCCGCCGCGGCGCTCGCGTCGCGCGGGCCGGTGGCGCCCTGCGGGCTCGCCACGCTCGCCCTCTTCGAGGACTTCGACGATCCGCTCCCGGTGCGCGAGGGACGGATCGCGCTGCCGGCGGCCCCCGGTCTGGGGGTGGATTTCCCATAGCGCGCTCGCGCCGGCCGGCGTCGGCGCGCCGGCAGCGCGAATACCGCGCCTCAGAACCCGGCCAGGAAGGTATTGCGCTCGAGCGGCGTGAGTCCTCGCGTGACCCGTTTGCCGGCGAGCCCGAGCAGCGCGCCCGCGTTACCGCAGGAGCTGCAGGCATCCCAGATCCGCAGGATCCCGGTCGGGTCCGTCGTGGCGAGGAGGCGCCCGTCGGGGCTGAACGCGATGGCGAGCACCGGGCCCGGTTGGCGCAGCACGCGAAGCAGGCGTCCGCTTGACGGGTCCCAGATGCGAGCGGTGTGGTCGAGGCTGCTGGAGGCGAGCAGCCTCCCGTTCGGGCTGTAGCCGAGGTCGGCGACGCCGGCCGTATGCCCTGCGAGCACCCGCACCGCCTTGCCGGTCTTGACATCCCAGATCGTGATCTTGCTGTCCCATGACGCCACCGCCAGCAGCCGGTCCGAGCCCGGAGCGAACGCGATGTGCGAAACCTCGCCACCCTCGTTGAGTGCGTCGATCCGCTTTCCACTCGCGGCGTTCCACACGTAGACGTCGCCGCAGAAGTCGGCTCCCGAAACGAGGCTCGCGTCGGAGCTGAACGTCGCCCAGCGCCATCCCGCCTGGCATGGTGTCGCCTTCTGCAGTGAGACGCTCCGGCCGGAGGGGATCGCCTTGACCGCCGGAGCCACGGCGTCAAGCAGTGCCACATGCCGCAGGTCGCCGGTGAACGCAGCGGCCGACAGGCTCACGTTGCTGTGCAGTTGCGCGACGACCCTCCGCTGCGCCAGGTTCCACACATCGACTGCAAGCGGCGGTGGCCCCTGCTGACCGGGCG
>JAOPZV010000179.1 GCA_025963935.1 Solirubrobacterales bacterium | reverse complement strand
CCTCGACGTCGCGACAGGCACGGGGGACCTGGCGATGGAGCTCGCCCGGCGCGTGTCGCCCGGCGGCCAGGTGCTCGGCAGCGACTTCGCCGAGGGGATGCTGGAGCGCGCTCGAGCCAAGGCCGCGACGGGACAGGCCGACGCGGTTCGGCCGCGCTTCGAATGGGCAGATGCGATGGACCTGCCGTATCCGGATGACTCCTTCGACTCGGCCACGGTCGGATTCGGCGCACGCAACTTCGACGACCTGCAGCAGGGCCTAGCCGAGATGGTCCGGGTTGTCCGGCCGGGCGGCCGGGTCGTGGTGCTCGAGATAACGACGCCAACCCGCGCGCCGCTGTCGCACTTCTACCGCCTGTGGTTCGACCGGCTCGTCCCCCTCCTCGGTCGCCTGGCCGACCTCGGCGCCGCCCTCACCTCGCGCCTGCGGGCCACCCCCTCGCAGCAGACGATCGCCGACGCCTACACCTACCTGCCGAGCTCGGTCAAGCGATTCCCCGGGCCGCCAGAGCTGGCGGCGGAGATGGAACGGGCGGGGCTCGGCGAGATCGGTTACGTGCTCACCGCCGGAGGGATCGTCGCGATTCACGCAGGCACGGTTCGCGCGGAGAGGGCATGATGGGCGCAGTGGGCAGCACAGCGGCCATCGGACCCGAGGGGGGCGTGGACGGGCTCGACGCGATCATGCGCCGCGGCGGGGACGGGCTGCGCGAGCGCATGGCGCGCACGGAGCTGCACCTCGAGCGCGTCACCTCGGGAGCCGGGGCGCCGCTGGCCTCGCACGCGAACGCCACGATCAGCGCCGGCGGCAAGCGGCTGCGACCGCTGCTCGTGGTGCTCGCCGCCGAGTCCGCGGGCGGACCGCCGGACACGATCGACGGCGAGGAGCGGCTCGTGCGCGCGGCCGTCGCCGTGGAGCTGGTGCATTCGGCGACGCTCGTCCACGACGATCTGATCGACGGCGCCCAGCTGCGACGCGGACATCCGACAGTGGCCGCAGTCGCCGGGCGCCGGGTCGCGATAGCGACCGGCGATCTCCTCTTTTCGCGCGCCTTCGCGGAGCTCGCGCGCAACGATGACCCGGCTCAGCTCTGCGCCCTGTCGGACGCGAGCTCGGCGCTCGCCGCCGGAGAGCTCCTGCAGCGCGAGGACGCCTACGCCTCGCACGTCGCCGTCGAGCGCTACCTCAAGCGCTGCGAGCTGAAGACCGCAGCGCTGTTCGAGGCCGCCTGCCGGCTTGGCGCGCTCACCGCCGTCGAAGCCTCGCCGGCGCTCGCGGACGCACTCGGCGCGTTCGCCAGGCGTATCGGGCTGGCCTTTCAGATGCTCGACGACGTTCTCGACGTCTCGGGGCCCGTCGAGCGCACGGGCAAGTCACGCGGCACCGACCTGCTCGACGGCACCGTGACGCTTCCGTTCATCCTCGCCCGCGAGCGCGACCACGACCTCGCGATGCTCGATCTCGCCCAGCTTGGGGGTCCGCGGCAGGCCGAGGAGCTCTGCGAGCGAATCGCTGCCACGGGCGCCCTCGACGAGGCCCGGGAACGGGCCCTGGCGGTCGTCGCCGAGGCTAAGGCGGCACTGCCGACCGTGTTGCCGAACGGCCGTGCGGCGCTACTCGATCTGGTCGCGGACGCGGTTGTCGAGCGTTATCGCTGAGCCGGCGCGCGGCGTGGCGAAGGGCCGCTCAGAAGTCGCTGGGGGTGATGACGTCCGCGTCGAGTGCCCGGATGAAGAACTCGATTTCCTCGGACATGTTCGCGTGCGTCATGCGCCTCAGGTCGCCGAGCAGCGCGCTCGAACCGCGGTCGAGCTCGTCGTCGAGGCGTTCCACGGTCGCCTGCTCGAAAACTCCCTCACGCCGGGACTCGCACTCTGGACAGCGCAGCAGGATCCGCCAGTGGCGCGAGCCCTCCTCCGACCAGTCCAGCGGATAGGCGAGCTCGCCGCCGCAGTGAAAACAGATGTGAAGCGACTCCGGCGCGCAGGTCCCGTCGGCGGCCTTCGACTGCTCGCCGAGCACGAGCTCGGTCTGCTCGCCGCTCGGAAGCTGCGCACTGTGCTGGATGTCTGGGTCGTTCTCGGGGTGCATGGCTGCCTTCCCGGTCCTCATCGACTGCGAGCAGTCGCGGCTTTAGCCGATTGCCGAGGCATTCGCGCGATTGATGCGAGCAGCGACGAGACGAGGAGCTTTGGTGGCGATTGACCGGAGGCGTCAGAGCGGGTGGCCGGCTGTGGTCGCCCTGGTAGCTTCATGGGAGCCATGGTGAGCGCGATCCGCACGGTCGGCCACGAGGATCGGCTCAGCCTCGTGGACCATCTCGACGAGCTGCGCACTCGCCTGATCCTCAGCGCGGTTGCGCTGGCGGTCGCCTTCGGGTTCTGCCTGTGGCAGAACCACGCGCTGCTTGAAATCGTCAACCAGCCGCTGCAGAGCCAGACGAAAAAGCAGGTGGCCAAGGGCCAGGGGACCGTCGGACAGGCGGTGCTGGCGCAGAAGGCGCTGATAAAAGTCGCCGCCGACACGCAGGCGGCCCTGGGCGTGCTCGCGAAACCGGACAGCGGCCTCTCGGGGCAGGCTCGCGCGCAGATCCCGCCGCTGCTCAGCTCGCTGAAGGCGGACGTGGCGAAGCTCCCGCACAACGCGCAGGGCGACAAGCCGGTCACGCTAGGCGTGGGCGAGCCGTTCACCACGACGATCACGGTGACCCTGTACTTCGCGCTGATCATCGCGCTCCCCGTGATCCTGCTGGAGCTCTACGGCTTCATCCTGCCGGCGCTCAACCCCAGGGAGCGGCGCATCGCGGTGCCGCTGCTGACGGCCGTCCCCTTCCTGTTCGTCGCCGGTGTGATGTTCGGCTACTTCATAGTCCTGCCGGCCGCCGTGCGGTTCTTCGTGAACTTCAACTCGAACGAGTTCAACGTGCTCGTGCAGGCCAGCCAGTTCTACGGGTTCGCGGCGACGGTGCTGCTGGCGATGGGCCTGATCTTCCAGATCCCCGTGCTGATCCTCGGCGCCACGCGTCTGGGAATCGTGACGCCCGCGCAGCTGCGTAAGCACCGACGCTACGCGCTCGTGGCGTGCGCCGCCGTGGCCGCCTTCCTGCCGGGGGACATCATCACCCTCGTGCTCGAGACGGTACCCCTCTACCTCCTCTACGAGGCGAGTATCCTGGTTGCTTCATTTGTAGGGCGAGCCGATGCCGACCTGCGCGATGCGGGGAGCCCCAGCAGTGGAGGCACCCGGCGTCCCGCGGATGATCCGGCCCCTCCCCCGGACCACCCTGTGGAGCCAACCGTGCAGGACATGATCGATCACACAGACCCAAGGCTGTCCGACTGATGCTGTTCGACCTGCGAGGCAGGGGCCGTCGTCGTACCGTCCGAGCCATCTACCTCGGGCTGGCGCTGCTGATGGGCATCGGCCTGATCGGCTTCGGCATCGGCGGGGGCTTCAACGGCGGTGGCCTGCTGACGGCTGCGAGCAACAACGAAGGCGCGAACAGCGCGAGCTTCGCCAGCCAGATCAAGAAATACCGGAAACTCACCCAGCAGCAGCCGAGCAACGTCGCCGCGTGGGAAGGCCTCACCAAAGCCATCCTGCACGAAGCCGGCGGGAGCGCCTACGTCAGCGAAACGGGCGTCGTGACCAGCAAGGGCAGGGAACTGCTCAAGCAGGCCGGGCAGGCCTGGGCCAGCTACCTCGCGCTCAACCCGTCCAAGCCCAACACGGAACTCGCCCAGCTGATGGTCACCCACGTTTTCAACGAACAGGGCCTCAACGAACCCGCTCAGGCGGTCCCTGCGCTGCAGATGGTCCTCGCGACCCGCCCGAAGAGCGCCGCGCTGTGGGCGGCGCTCGCCGAGTACGGCTACAAAGCCCGCAACTTCCGCATCGGCGACCTCGCCGCCGAAAAGGCGATCGCCCTCGCGCCGGCCACGCAGCGGACGCGCCTTAAAACGGAACTGGCAGAAGTCAGGAAGTCGCCGAACGGCGGGGGCAAGGTCTACACCACCACGACCAACGGCAAAACCTACACGGGCACGCTGAACGCGAAAAAAGAACTGCAGGGCACGGAAGTCCAAAAAACCACGCCCGCGCCCGCCGGCCAGCCGCCCGCGACTACGAAGAAATAGCCCGCCTTGGGTAGAATCGCTGTCTGAGCCGGCAGATCTCGCCGGCGCCCTCCAGGGCCGTTAGCTCAACCGGCAGAGCAGGGGCCTCTTAAGCCCAAGGTTCCGGGTTCGATTCCCGGACGGCCCATCGTCCTGGCGCGGGTCCGGGTCCGCCCGCGCCGACGGTGGCCTGCGGCGGATAT
>JAOPZV010000171.1 GCA_025963935.1 Solirubrobacterales bacterium | reverse complement strand
GAGTCGTCGTATACGAGCCCGTCGGCGAGGCGCCTGCCGACGTCTTCACGATGATCCGAGTCCCGCCAACCGCTGTGGCACAGCTCCTCGGCATATCGCTCGGAGAGCTCATGCAAGACCGGCGAGCGGCTGATGCGGGCTCTGCTCGCGGCCACGTTCAGGCGATGGGGACGCTCGGGTTCGAAGCCCGGCAGGTTCATAAAGCGCAGCGGCCAGCGCCCGTCGACTCGGAGGCCCGCTGAGGTTGCCTGCAGGTCACGCTGATGCAGGTTCCACATGTTCAGGTTGCAGCCGGGGTCGTCGAGGACGGCCGTCCCGAAGCGCGCCGGGGCGAGCTCGAGGAAGCGGCCGAGCCAGGGCCGATCCTCGGGACGCGCACCGCTGCGGCGGGCGTCGAGCGATCCCAGCATCACCTCCACGTGCTCGCCCCACCAGTCGAGGAACCGCCGCGCGTCGGAGCTTGGGTCGACCGCCATGATCGTCTTCTCGATCCGGCCGACCGCCTCCAGCTGGGCGGGCGTCGGCTGGAGACCGTCGTCGCGGACATCGGTACTCGTCCTGGGGACGAGCACGACGTGGTGCGAGGCGACGGCCGCCTCGATCGGCTCCAGTGCGCCCAACACCCACACCGTGCTCGGCAGGTGGAGAACGGCTTCGGAGGTTCGCCGTGCGTAGCGGCCCAGCAGGTACGGCAGCAGGAGCACGCTCAGCTCGTCCTCGTCGTGGAGTGCGAGCAGCGGCTCGATGTCGAGCTCGAGCTCCCGGGATGCCGAGCCAACGTGAACGTCTCCTTCGTCGGCCGCGAACGCCGCTGCCTCATCGCGACCGATCATCAACACCTCGTGACGCCAGTCGGGCTGGTGGCGTCGCAGCGATCGGCCGAGGGCTCGCGCCCGCGGCAGGCTGGCCGGGGTCGCGAGGGTGAGAACCCGCATCAGCTGCCCCCGCGGTCCTCGGCGCGCGAGCTCGCGCGCCTGAGCGACTCTGCGGTGAGGATGAGCTCGCGCACAAGCTCCTCGAGGCGCTCGATCTGCTCCTCGTGGCGCTCACGAACATGGTCGAAGTCGGCTTGCAGGCGCCCAAGTGTGGCGGCCAGGTGGGCTTCCCGGTCACGACGGCGGGCGTACGGCCGCGCGACGCGCCAGAGCACCCGCCGCGCCGTCTCTCGTAGCCGCCGGCTCGGGCCTTGCGGGAGGCGGCCCATGCGGCTTTCCGGTCTGTTCTGATCGTCGAGGGTCATCGGGGCGTGCAGGCGGGCATTATCGCCCAATGCTGTTTGCCGCCGCGACACTGCTCTAGGCTGCCTGCTCCGGCCGCCGGGACAGATGCGCGTGAACGAGTTGCCCCACCGAAGCCAATCCACCAGCCGGGGCAACGCTTGCGTCGTAGTCGTCGCCGCCGGATCGCCGGGGCAGATCGCGCGATGCCTCGAGTCCGTCGAGGCTCATACATCCGAGAGCGTGCCCGTGCTCCAGGTCGGGCCGAGCGCCGGGGATGTCAACCGCGCGATCGAGCGCCTGCACCCGGCTGACGTGATCGTCCTGGTCGAGCCGTGCAGCGTGGCGGACGGATGGCTGGAGCGCATGTACGAGGCGGCCCACGGCGACAGCAACACGGCCACGGCCAGCGCTCTGGCCGACACGGGCAACGAGCTCGCGCTCTACCCGGGCGGCGGGCAGCCCAGGGACCTCGCGGAGCTCGCCCAAGCGTTGGCCGAGCGCACTCTGCGGCTTCACCCCCGTCTCATTCGAGCGGCGGGGCCGTGTGTGTACCTGCGCCGAGAGGCGATCGAGCTGGTCGGGTTCCTCGACGAGGAGCTGGACCTACGGACCGCGCTGGAGGTCGACTTCGCCCAGCGCTGCCTGCTGACGGGCCTCGCCCACGTCGCCGCGGACGACGTCGTTGTGGAGCGTCTCGCGCCACCGCCTGATAACGGCGGCCGGCAGCTCCCGCCCCCCCTGCTGGAGCGCTACCCCTATCTCTCCGTACGCGATGGACTGGGGGAATCCGACTCGCTCTCGCGCGCGCTCGAGGCGGCGCGCGGGCCCGTGGGGCGACTGGCGGTCACGATCGACGCGCGCGCTCTGGACGGCGCCGTCACGGGGACGCAGGTTCACATCCTCGAGCTGATCGTCGCGCTCGCGAAGACCGACGCGCTCGCCCTGCGAGTGCTCGTGCGTGAGGACAGGATCGACGCCCCGACCCTGGAAACGCTCCGCGCGCTGCCGGGGACCGAGCTGCTGGCGGAGGACGCGGTCGGGGACGCAACGCCGAGGACCCGCGTGTATCACCGACCACAGCAGACATTCGCGCCAGAGGACGTCGAGTTCGCCATGAGACTCGGCGAGCGGATCGTCGTCAGCCAACTTGACCTCATCGCCTACCACAACCCCGGCTACTTCCCCGACGGGGCCGCCTGGGAGGACTACCGGCGCGCGAGCCGCCATGGGCTCTCGGCAGCGGAGCGCGTCGTCGTGTTCTCCGACCACACGCGCCGCGAGCTGCTCGCCGACGCCCTCGTCGAAGACGAGCGCATCAGGATCGTGCCGCCCGGGCTCGATCACCCCGCTACCGCCGAGCCGCGACACCCCGAGGCTCTGGAGGCTCGCCCCGAGGAGCTCGCCTCCGGCTTTCTCCTCTGTCTCGGCACGGACTTCCGCCACAAGAACCGGCTGTTTGCGTTGCGTCTGCTGGCGGCGTTGCGCGAGCGCCACGAGTGGCGTGGAAGCCTTGTGCTTGCAGGGACGCACATCCCCAACGGGTCCTCGCTCGAGCTGGAGCGCGCCTACCTCGATGAGTGCGATGCCCTCCGCCCGGCGGTGGTGGGGCTCGGGTCCGTCGACGAGCGGGAAAAGGCGTGGCTGATTGCCAACGCCGGCGCCGTCGTCTACCCGTCCGTGTACGAGGGCTTCGGACTCGTCCCGTTCGAGTCCGCTCTCAGCGGCGTGCCCTGCGTGTTCGCGCCGCAGTCCTCGCTGGCGGAGACAGCCCCCGCCGGCACGGCGACGATCCTGCCGTGGGACCCTGGCCCAAGCGCCGACAGTGCGCACGCGCTGCTGACCGACGCTGAGGCGCGCGAGCGGCACGTGCAAGCGCTGGCGGAAGCCGCGAGAGGGTTCACTTGGTCGGCTGCAGCCGCCGCGATGGTCGACGTCTATCGCGAGGCAGCGATAGCCCCGGTGCGCGCTGCGGCCACCCTTGCGCGCGACGCGGTCGATCGCGAACAGCGATTGACGGCGGCGCATGAGACCGTAGTCATCAGGCTCATCGGAGAGCGCGAGCACGCCCAACGGATGTATGACGATCTCAATGCCGAGGTGGGCTCGGGCCTGAGCTTGATCGGCCCACATGGCTCCCTGCCGGGAGACCTCCAGCGCGCGTTGCTGATGCTGAGCGCCCGCCGCCGGCTGAGCAGACCGGTCTACGGCGCACTCGCGAAGCTGTTCGTTGCCGGTCGCGCGGTCCGCAGGGCCCTCAACGGCCTCCCGCGCCGACCGCCCTGAGTGGCGGAGCGGCGATCAGATCGGCGCCCCGCTATACCCTCCTGTGAGCATGGCCGCCGAGGAAACAGCCTCTCACGGGCTCCCAGCGCTGGCCGCTCAAGGGGTTCACAAGCGCTTCAAGATCCCCGAGGAGCGCAGCCACACGCTCAAGGAGCGCGCGCTTCATCCGTTGCGCCGCTCGCGCCACGAGCAGCTGCACGTGCTCAAGAACATCTCCTTCGCAGTCGAGCCCGGAGAGTTCTTCGGGATCGTCGGGCGCAACGGGAGCGGCAAGAGCACACTGCTCAAGTGCCTCGCCGGCATCTATCGCACGGACGAAGGCAGGATCTGGTGCAACGGCCGGATGTCTACGTTCATCGAGCTGGGCGTTGGCTTCAACCCCGATCTGGCGGCCTACGACAACGTAGCCCTGAACGGGATCATGCTCGGTCTCTCCCCCCGCGAGGCGCGCGCGCGCTACAAGCGCGTGATCGAGTTCGCCGAGCTCGAGGAGTTCCAGGATCTCAAGCTGAAGAACTACTCCTCCGGAATGCACGTGCGGCTCGCCTTCTCCGTGGCCATCCAGGTCGATGCCGACATCCTCGTGATCGACGAGGTCCTCGCGGTGGGAGACGCCGCCTTCCAGCAGAAGTGCTTCGACGTCTTCAATCGCATGCGCGAGGAAGGACGCACGATCGTCCTCGTCACTCACGACATGGGAGCGGTGACGCGATTCTGTCATCGAGCGATGCTGCTCGAGCGTGGCGAAATGATCAGCATCGGCGACCCGCGCGACGTAGCCGACCGTTACCTGGAGATCGCCTTTGGCCGCGAGGTGGGCTACGAGGACCCGAGCGTCGGCGTTGCCCGCATGGGGGATGGGACAGCCCGAGTCAGCGAGGTGTGGCTCGGTGACAATCGCGAGGAAGGACGTGCCGTGGCGCCACAGTCGGAGCCGCTCACGCTCAAGGTGCTTGTGAGGTTCAGGGCGGACGTCCTCGATCCCGCCGTTAGCCTCACGCTGCTTAACGAGCATCGACAGCCGGTCGTGGTTGCAACGACTACGGAAGACCACGAGCAGACCGGCGGCTTCCACGTGGACGAGTGGGCCGTCTTTGCCTTCTCCTTTCACAACATGCTGGCGCCCGGCCGCTATCACACGCTCGTGACAATCAGCCACCGCGGTGATGGCGTCAATGTCATTGACCGCTTCGCGGGCGGCCTCTCGTTTGTCGTCTCGGGGTTGACCTCGAGCGGCGGCATGGTTGAGATACCAGTGCAGACGGACGTGACACGCTGGGGCATTTGGCCCGGAGCCGATGTTCCGTCGACTGGAGGCGTCCTGTGAGCGCACCTGCACACTCGGAGCCGCTGGGGCAGCCGATCCGCGGGCCGCGCGCACTGGGAGACAGCTGGTCACGCTTCTGGCATCTCGCCTACAACATCGCGCGCAGTGAATTCAAACTGAAGTTCTTCGGCTCGGCGCTCGGCTACTTATGGCAGGTTGTGCGACCGCTTCTTCTGTTCGGGGTCCTTTACGTCTTCTTCGTCCTCGTGTTCGAAGTGAACAAGGGCAAAGGCCCGGCCGCGCATTTCTACGGAGTCCAGCTTCTTGCCTCGATCGTCCTGTTCACGTGCTTCGGCGAAGCCACCAGCGGTGCGGTGCGCAGTGTCGTCGACCGCGAGAACCTGGTCCGAAAGATCCAATTCCCACGGCTCGCGATCCCCATCTCGGTGGTGCTCCTCGCACTCTTCAATCTGG